>NZ_VISU01000022.1:0-112816 GCF_007827625.1 Micromonospora sp. CNZ297
CACAACCGCCCATGATCGACGGTGGCTGCACCCGTTCACACACCACACCAAGCCCCAGCTCAGCCAAGGTCAACATCCCCGGCTGGAGTACTAGGTTGTCGGCCGCCGGACCGCGTAACACGTCAAGGGCCAGGAGGATGTCTCCGGGGGGTGTTTCCGTCGTCTCCCAGTCAATGACGCGCTGAGCTGTTGGACTCCACCCGAGAATGGTGCCGAGCAGGCGAGCGAAGGCTTCCGGCGACAGTCCGACGGCGCTCCGAACGTCGGCCAGGCGTCGCCGTGCCGCAGCCGCGAGGTCGGAGGCGACTTCTGCCGTGACCGCGAGTCCCGCGTCGTTCCGTTGGGTCGAGGCGAAGCGGCTGCGAGCATCCTCCGCTGCCGATCCGAGTGCGGTGTCGAGGGCGGCCTGCATCTCCGGCCGGGGACAAGCCGCTTCCATCGCGGCCTCCCACTTCGAGACGGTTCGTTCGGCGACGCCGAGGTGCGCGGAGAAGTCGCGAATGCTCATCCGCAGGGCCTGTCGCAAGGCCCGCGTTTCCCGGCCCGTCCACTTCTGCACGGTCGTCATTCGCGCCGTCCTCGATCACGCGTAGTTCAGACCTGAGGCAGCGTAGCCCGCATTGGTGCGGTGCAGTTACCGCCACGGTGCAGTGCGTAGTCATGTTGTGCAGAGGCGGGACTGACAAGGCTTGACGCATGGCCCGGGGCGGGTGCCGGGCTCCGGTGGCACCGCGTCCCCCGATCGCGGCTCCCGCCGTCCCCGCCCGCCCCGGCGCCACTCCACGAGACCCCGACCCGGAGGCGCCCGCCGATGTCCGCCGTACTCGCCGACTTCCCCGTCCTCACCCCTGTCACCGACGAGGAACTACTCGTCGCCGCGCTGGCCGTGCGCGTACACGTGCCCGAGCACTGGCCGCAGGGACCGCTGTGCCGCAGCGAGCGCGTCCCGTACCCCTGCCGGCTGGCCCGGTGGGGGAGGGCGACGCTCGCCGCGGCCGGGCTGCCCGACGAGGCCGTGGCGGACGGGACGGTGGCGTCGTGATCTACGTGACCGGGGAGCGGGTGCAGGCGTACCAGGTGCGCAGCGCATTCTTCGACACCCGCTGGCGTGGGCTGGACCCGGCGCAGGTGCACGACTACCTGTGCCGGGTCGCCGACGAGATGGACCGCCTGCACCGGGAGCTCACCACGGCGCGCACCGAGTCGGAGCGGATTCGCCAGGCGCTGCGGCAGTGGCAGTCCCGGCACAACGGCTGCCGGCGGCGCGGCCACGATGACTGAGCCGCGCTGGATAATCCACCTGCCGACCACGCTGACGTGCCGGGACGCCGCCGTCGAGCTGGCAGCCGCGCTCGCGCGGTCTCTCGGGCACCTGCCTGCCGTCGACTTCGGCGAGACGACGCTCAGCGAGGAGGACGCCCAGCACCTGCGGTACCGGGTCTGGTGTGACGTGCGGCTGCCCGGCGGCGGGCGCTGCGGACACCGGGATGGTCACGACGGGTGGTGCGGGGCGGCGGAGCTGCGATGACCTCGGCGTGTCGATCGATGAACGCCCTGGTGACGGGCCGGACCGGTGGGAGCGATCCCATCTGGGGCGACCATCCACCCTGTACGGTCGCTACACTCCCCGAAAACGCCCGGAACCGCCCACGGAGCCTGGAGACGCCTGTGACCCGCGACAAGGCCGCACCGCCCGGAATCGACGTCACCGTTCCCAGCGTGGCCCGGGTCTACGACTACTTCCTGGGCGGCAAGGACAACTTCGAGGTCGACCGGAAGGTCGCCGAGCACGCCCTGCGGATCACGCCGGACGGGCCGGCCGCCGGTCAGGCGAACCGGGCGTTCCTGCGCCGGGTGATCCGCCACCTCGTGACCGAGGCGGGCATCGACCAGTTCCTCGACATCGGGTCGGGGCTGCCCACCCAGGGCAACGTGCACGAGGTCGCCGTCGAGCACAACCCGGCTGCCCGTGTCGTGTACGTGGACAACGACCCGATCGTCCTGGCGCACGGGCGGGCGCTGCTCGCCGCGGAGGGCACCGCGACGGTGATCCAGGCCGACATCCGCGAGCCGGAGGAGATCCTCAACGACCCGGACGTCCGCCGGTTCCTCGACTTCGACCGCCCGATCGGGCTGCTGCTCTTCGCGATCCTGCACCACATCGGCGACGACGAGGACCCGCGATCGGTCGCAGCGGCGTTGATCGACGCGCTGCCGTCCGGCAGTTACGTCGCGATCTCGCACTTCCGTGACCCGGGTGAGCGGGATCCGGAGGGTTCCCGCAAGGCCCGCGAGGTCGAGCGGGTGTTCAACGAGTCGCTCGGCACCGGTCGTTGGCGTACCGACGAGGAGATCCTCGCCTTCGCCGACGGGCTGACGCCGCTGGAGCCGGGCCTGGTGCCGCTGGCCGAGTGGCGTCCGGACCCGGACGCGCCGGCCCCGCAGCAAACCGACACCTACCACACCTTCGTCGGGCTGCTCGCCCGCAAGCCGTAGGCGTCCGCTCGCGGACGCTGCGAGCCCTCGACGGTACGACCCGAAGCGCAGGTGCCGGAGCCGCGCCCAGGTGGCACGTGTTAAGAAGGGGCCCCGCCTCTACCGGAGACGTTAAAAGGGGGCCCTTCCTTGCACGAAGCCGAGCAGGTGATCCAGCGTGTGCTGCGGGATCTGCGCGACGGCACGCACCGCGGCGTCGTCGTGGACTCGCCACCCGGCGCCGGGAAGTCCACCCTCGTCGTCCGCGCCGCCGTCGAGACCGCCGCCACCGGCGATCCGCTGATGATCGTGGCGCAGACCAACGAGCAGGTGGACGACCTCATCGACCGGCTCGGCCGCAGGGCGCCGGAGCTGCGCGTCGGGCGGCTCTCCGCCACCGACTACCGGCCCACCGAGCGGGTCACCGCCCATCCGGCGGTCCGGGTCGCGGCGAAGGTCGCCGACCTGGGCGGCCCGGCGGTCACCATCGGTACGGCGGCCAAGTGGGCCACTGTCACCGAGGGGAGCTGGCCGTGGGCGATCGTGGACGAGGCGTACCAGATGCGCGCGGACGCGCTGCTGCGCGTGGCGGGGCGGTTCGAGCGGGCGCTGTTCGTCGGCGACCCCGGTCAGCTCGATCCGTTCAGCACCGTGGAGACGTTCCGCTGGACCGGCCTGACCTGGGATCCGATGCAGTCGGCGGTGGCCACGCTGCTGCGGCACAACCCGGAGCTGCCGGTGCACCGGCTGCCGGTGTCGTGGCGGCTGCCCGACTCGGCCGCCCCGGTGGTGTCCGCCGCGTTCTACCCGTTCACCGGGTTCCGCGCCGGGACCGGGCCGTCCGACCGGGCGCTGACGTTCACCGAGGCGGGTGCGGGTGACGCCTACGACGCCTCGGTCGAGGTGGCCGCCGCCACCGGCTGGGCGTTGCACGAGCTGCCCGCCCGGCACACCGTGCGTACCGACGGGGAGGCTGCCGCGGCCTGCGCGGAGCTGGCGTTGCGGGTGCTGCGGCGCGGCGCGGTCGCGGTGAGCGAGGCCGCGCCGGGCGGCGCGCCGGTCACCGCGGACCGGATCGCCGTCGGGGCCGCGCACCGCGACCAGGTCGCGGCCATCCGGTCCCGGCTGGGCGCGGCCGGGGCGGGCATCACAGTCGACACCGCCAACCGGCTCCAGGGCCGGGAGTACGACGTGACGATCGTGCTGCACCCGCTCTCCGGCCGGCGCGACGCCACCGCGTTCCACCTGGAGTCGGGGCGGCTGTGCGTGCTGGCGTCACGGCACCGGCACGCGTGCGTGGTGGTGGCGCGGGCCGGGATCGGTGAGCTGCTCGACGCGTATCCGTCGACCGAGCGGGTGCACCTGGACGTGCCGGTGAAGTTCCCGGACGGCTGGGAGGCCAACCAGACGGTGCTGACCCACCTCGATGCCCACCGGGCCGGACGAGGGGTTGTTCGGATGGCATGATCGGCGTCCCAACTCGTACGGGTGACCGAGTTGACGCTTGCGGAGGGTGACCCTAACCTTGCTCATAGGGGAGATGGTGGCTGGCGACGATGAGCTGACATGTAGTCGTTGTCCGAGCCGTCTCAATACCCGGCCCCAGCCTCGTGCTGGGGCTTTCCCCTTTCCGGCCGTTCGGGTGTTCCGGCGATTGCGGTCGGTGGGCACGATGGCCGGATGCACCCTCACGACCCGTACTACCAGGATCCGTACCAGCCGGATCCGTACCAGCAGCAGGCGCACTACCCGCCGCCGCAGTACCCGCCGCAGGCGTTCGTGCAGCCGCCGCCGGCCCAGGAGAACGGCAGGTGGGCGATAGTCCTCTGGGTCGCGGTGCCGGCGCTGCTGGTGATCCTGTGTTGTGCCGGATGTGTCCTCTCCGGGTTCGCGGGCGGGTTCGTGGAGGGCTTCAACGAGGGCTATTCGTCGTCGTAGGAGTGCTGCCACGCGCCGCGTCCCCGCGGGTCGAACAATGCGGTCGTCCGGCGGGCGTTGGCGAAGACGTCGACGTAGTGCAGGTCGAGCTGGTAGGCGATGGCCGGCCCGGTGTCCCGCGCCACCATCGCCCGCAACCGCTCCGGTGTCGGTCGCCCGTCGTGGCTCAGCACGGCCGCCAGCACGCCGCTCCGGCCCGCGCCGAGCGCGGACACCCCGGTGACCGGGCCGCTGCGGCCGTCCGAGCACCACAGCGTCCCGCTGACCCGCAGCGCCGGCCCCTCGCCGACGTTCTCCACCGGGACGACCAGGCGGTTCTTCGTGATCGCGAGGAATGCGTACGCCGGCTCCGGCGCCGAGGCGAGCGCGAACCGGTCCTCGGCGGGCGGGTGGTGCGTCACCATGCCGCCGGAGTCCGGAAAGGCCACCGCCTGGTGTACCGGGAGCAGCAGCGGGTACCGGCTCAGCACCAGTGAGCGGCGGGTCTCCTCCAGCTGCCGGTCGGTGCGGGCCAGCGCCTGCCGGGAGAGGTGGATCGCCGCGAGCGCGCCGACCGTGGAGGCGATGACGGCGAAGGAGCCGACGATCGGGGCGGCCCGCTGACCGGGGCCGGCGACCGCCACCACCACGGCGGCCACTGCGGCGCAGGTCGCCACCGCCCCGGCGAACACCAGCCCGTGGCGTCCGACGGCGTTGAGGCGGGCCCGGACCCGGCGGAGCACGACGGCCCCTAGGCGAACGACGATCCGGCGTCGCCCCATCGGGTACGCGGAACGGTGACCTTCTCGTCCCGCCAGGTGAGCGCCCGGGACTGGGCGAGAACCCGCAGGATCCGGTGCCGGTCGCGGGAGTCGTAGCCGAACACCGGCTCCGCCCGGGTCCGGTCCCGCACCGTCATGAACTCCAGGATCTCGTTCTCCGGCACCGGGCTCGGGCCGCGATCGGCGAACGCGCGGTACAGCTCGTGGTAGGCGTTCTCGATCGGCCGGACGAACGCCGAGTCGGTGGCGATCGCGTGACGGTCGCCGTCGACCGCGACCGCGTCGATCACGCCGGCCGTGGCGGCGTACCGGATGGCCTGGCTGACCGCGCCGGCGGCGCGTCGGTTCGGCCCCTGTCCGACACCGCCGGCGCCGATCAGCCCGGACAGCTTCCGGTACGGGATGGAACGCCGCTGCTGCCGGAAGGACTCCATGGTCAGGGCCGCGTGCACCCGCCACAGCGGCTCCAGATAGCCCAGTGCGAGATCGTCGGTGGTCACCGAGTACGTGTCGTCGGCGCCCCTGCGCACCAGCCGCACGGCGGTGAGCGCGTCGAGCACGCGCAGCAGCCGCGATCCGTCGTCGGACTGGAACGGCCCGCTGCGGAGCTGGGTGGCGGTCAGCCCTTTCGGCCGGGCCGCCAGGCGCCGCACGGCGTAGTCGACGGCGACGAGATCGGTGAACCGGCCGGCGTTCAGGTCGACGTAGACGCGGGTCATCGGGCGGGGCAGGAAACCGTCCTTGGCGCGTACCGCCGCGTCGGTGCGGGTGACCTTCTGCCCGATGGACTCGATGAGCGCCCAGTACCGCAGTTCGTCCTCGTCGGGCAGGACGCCCCACTGCGCCAGCGTCGCGGTGCGCTCGGCCTGTTCCCGTCCGCCGAGGATGACACCGCGTCGTTGCAGTTCGACCAGGCCGAGCAGGGCCTTGCAGTCGGCGGCGGGCGGCTGCCGGAGCGAGTAGATGTCGTCGATGCAGATCGAGTCGAGCCCCGGCAGCGTGAGGATGCTCCGGAACTGCGGGGAGAGCCGGTCCGGATCGCCGTAGACGACCGTCACCCGGCAGCCGTCCCGCAGCAGGCGGCGGATCAACGGGATGAAGTCCTGGTCACCGGTGACCAGCACGAACTGACCGCAGCCCTGGTGGAGGTAGTCCATGGCGAGCACGGTGAGGTGGATGTCGGCCTGTTCCTTGAGGCTGACCACCACCTCGGCGTCGATGAGGTGCTCCGTCATGGCGGTGGTGATGCTGCCGTCGAACCGCACCGCCGCCATGTGCTTGTACTGGAGGTGGCCACCGCACCTGGTGGTCGCGTCGCTCCAGAGCGCGTCGACGATGCCCCGCTCGACCAGGTGGCCACGACCGATGACGGCGCCGGCCAGGTTGTCCCAGTCGACGAGCAGGACGCCCGTGTTCCCGACCGGCATGCGCATTCCTCCCCGAGCTGATCGAGGTGCTTGTATCCGAATTCTGGCCCCCCGTCCTGCCGTTGCCGCTTCATCCGTTCGGGCACGATGCCTGTCAGTTCGGTGTGCGGTGCGTGACCCCCAGGTGACCGATCGTCTACAGAAGACGGTAATTCAGGTGGTGGAATGCCTGGCTGCCGCCCACCGACAATGAGGTTTCCTGTTCGTCTTCCGCCCGGAGGCGGTCTTGGCGCGCTTCTTCCCGCGGCATCAGCGAACGAACGCCACGCGCGGCGAGCGGGTCGTCTTCGAGCGTCTCCGCTCCCTGAACGACTCGTGGTGCGTGCTGCACAACCTGGCGTACGTCGACTCAGGCCAGGCCCGGCTCCGGATCGGTGAGACCGACTTCGTCCTGCTCCATCCCCGGCACGGGCTGCTGATCATGGAGGTCAAGGACGGCGGCTACCGGGTCACCGACCGGCAGTGGTTCGCCTCCCGGCGCGGCGCCGACGTGCCGCTCGGCGATCCGTTCGACCAGGCGGTGCGCAACAGGTACGCGCTGGCCAACTGGCTGCGCCGCAGCACGGGTATCCGGCAGGTGCCGGCCGGGCACTGCGTCGTGTTCACCGACGGGCGGCCGTCGGGCAACCTCGGTCCGCACGCCCCGGACACGATCGTGCTGACCGCAGCCTCGCTGGAGCATGCGCCGGTCCTGGTGGAACGCGTCATGGCCCACTGGGACCAGCGCGGATGGACCAGCCGGTCGGACTTCGAGCAGGCGTTGGCGGCGCTGGCGCCGAGCGCGGTGGTCGCGCGCACCCTGCGCTACGACGTCGACCTGGCCGCTGACGACCTGGACCGCCTGACCCGGCGCCAGATCCAGCTCACCGGGCGGCAGTTGGAGGTGCTGGCGGGCACGTCCCGCCGCCCGGCGTCGCTCGTACTCGGCGCGGCGGGCACCGGCAAGACCCTGCTGGCCCAGGAACGGGCGCGGGAGCTGGCGGCCCGCGGGCTGCGCGTGGCGGTGATCGGGCAGCAGCGTGACCTGCGCCTGGAGATCCGCCGCCAGTTGCGGGTACCGGGGGTGAGCTCCGGCGATCCGCAGGACGTGCTGTGCGACCTGTTCGGGGCCGACCGGATCGGCGGGTACGAGGGCGAGCCGTTGTGGGCCACCGTGCTGAGCCTGGTCGAGGCGTATGGGCGACCGCTGGACTGCCTCATCGTGGACGAGGCGCAGAGCCACGACGAGGACCTGCTGGTGGCGTTGCGCGAACTCGTCCGGCCGGACGGCTCGGTCGTGCTGTTCGCCGACCCGTACCAGCGGGACCGGTCCGGCACGTGGCGTCCGGACGGGGCGTTCAACGAGTTCTGGCTGACCGAGAACTGCCGCAACACGCTGCCCATCGCCAAGTTGGTGGCACGCGTCTCCGGGGCGCACACGCCGTTCACCGGCCCGGACGGCCGGCGGCCCCGGTTCACCGACGGCACGGCGGATCTCGTCGGGGCCTGCGTGGACGCGGTCGTGGAGATCGTGAAGGACCTGGCGACCAGCCAGGCGGTCCTGGTGACCGCGACGCAGGGCAGCCATGCCGCGATCCGCCGGGCACTGGCCGGCCAGGGCGTGCGGGTCAGCCCCGGACTGCGCGGTGACGGCCTGGCGGTGTGCACGGTGCGTCAGTTCCACGGGTGCGAGGCACCGGCCGTGGTCTACGCCGACGACGGGGACGAGGACTGGACGACCAGCTACATCGCGGTCAGCCGGGCCTGCGCGTTCCTGCACGTCGTCGGTGGTCACGACAGATGGGAACCCTTCCGATTCCTGATGGAGGATGATCGATGACGCTCTACGACGAGGCGGTGACGTTCCTCGAGTCGGAGGGGTGGTCGGTTCCCGTGCAGACGCGGGCCGAGGTGGTCCGGGCCCGCCGTGCGGCGTACGCGGACAACAGCGAGCACATGACCGTCTGGTGCCCCGCGGTCCCGGACGCCGACGACCTGCACCGGCGTGAGGCGAGCCTTCTGCAACGCTTCGCCGAGGAGGCCCGTACGCCGGGGGCGAAGTTCCTGCTCGTGGAGTCCACCCAGGGCCTGTCGACGGAGTTCCGCAGGCTTGCCAAGCACGAGTTCAACGTGGACATCCGGGTGCCGATCCAGTTCTTCGACGCCCGGTTCAAGTGGGACGACTCACCGACGTCGGCGATGGCCGGCACCGCCGCGCAGCAACTGTCCCGGGACGGGGAGTCGGCGGCTCGCCGGCGGACACCGCAGCCCTTCCGGGCGGTGGGTACCGGCGCGGTCGGCGACGACCTGCTGACCGAGCTGGCCCGCCGGTTCGACAGCCAGAGCGGATGGGACCGCCCGATCGTCCTGGTGACCGCGCCCGCCGGTTTCGGCAAGAGCGTGCTGTTCCAGTCGCTGTTCGCGACGCTCTACACCAACTTCCAGAAGGCGAAGAAGCAGCTCCGCCGTGCCTACCGGCCGTTGCCGCTGCTGCCCGACTACGCCGCGCTGGCGAGCGCGCCGGCGTTGGGCCCGATGGTCGACGCCCTGTTGCAGACCGAGGTCGCCCGCCCGGTCAAGCAGCCCACCTTCCAGTGGATGCTCACCCGGGGCTTCGCGAGCTGGCTGCTGGACGGGCTGGACGAGGTCATCGCCCAGGACCCCGACTTCTTCGAGTACATCCGTGAGATCGTGGCCCGGCCGGACAACCCGACCACGCCGCGCATCCTGCTCTGCGTCCGGGACTCGCTGCTCAGCTCCAACCAGGCACTGCGTGACTTCCTCGCGGTGGCGCACGAGTACGTCGAGGAGTTCCGCCTGCTGCCCTGGCGACCCGAGTCGATCCGCACGTTCGCGCGGATCCGCCTTCAGGACGACGACCAACGCCTGCTCGACATCGTCGACGCGAAGCCGCAGCTGATGCGGCTCTGCGGTACCCCGTACTACGCCGAACTGCTGGCCGAGCGGGTCGCGCTCGGCCAGACCGACGGCATTCCGGACGACTACTCGGAGATGGACCTGGTCCATGACGCGGTGGACGCGATCATGGACCGGGAGTACAAGAAGGAGCAGTTGCAGGAGAACGTCGTCAACCGGGCGGATCTCCTCGACATCATCAGCGACGTCGCGGTCGCCGAGCTGGAGAACGACAACCGGGGTGTGCCGGTCCACGAGATCGGCGAACTCGCCGCCTTCGTGCTCCCGGCCGACCTCTCCGACGTGGAGCGGGAACGCTGCACCGACGCCATCTGCCGCCTGCCGGTCTTCCGTGCCGCGTCGGAGCGGCAGCGGGTGCGCTTCGCCCAGGACGTCATCTTCGAGCATCAGATCGGCGACCGGGCCGCCCGGTACTTCGCGGTGAACCCGGTGCGATTCGCGCAACTGCTGGACTGCCGGCCCTTCCCGCCGGACTCCTTCGCCATCCGCGTGTTGTGCGCGCGGATCAGGGAACTCGCCGCCGGCGAGGAACTGCTCACCCGGCTGGCGAGCGCGACCACGGCGCCGACCGCGTTCCGCAACATGCTCCAGGTGCTGCTCGGGCTTCCCGACTGCGACCGGCTGCTGCCGCACGCTCCGCTGGAACGGCAGAACCTGTCCGGGCTGACCTTCGCGAACCTGTCGCTGGCCGAGGTCAGCTTCCGCGGCGCGAACCTGGAGTCGACCCGCTTCCAGAACTGCGAGATGGCCGGTTGTGACCTGTCCGACGCGACGCTGCACGGCACTCGCTTCGACGCCTGCCTGCCGAGTCTGGCCGAGGCCGACTTCGGGCAGCTCACCGGCTTCGTCTCGGTCGAGATCGACAGCCGTCCGGCGATCGAGGACGTCAACGACTTCGTCCGCCTGCTCGGCGGTGACGGCCGCCGGGAGCGCCACTTCGTCGGTCCCTGCCCCACCGCGCTGCAACTGCGGTTCCTGTTCCTGAAGTTCGTCCGGCCGGACGGGCACTACCGGCGCGATTCGCTCGACGAGAAGGGCCTGCTGTCGGGCCGTCGCATCGTCGACCCGGCCTCGGTGCTCAGCGGCGCGGTGCGGGCCGGCTTCCTCACCGCCATCCCGAAGCGTCGCCGCTACGAGCGCACCCACAACCAGCTCTACGCGGACATGGTGGGCTTTGCGCAGAACCTGCGGGTGACGCCGGCCATCCGCGCGTTGCTGGAGGACACCTGCCGGGTGGAGGGGTGCCCGCACGTGGTCCACGAGAACGCGGGCGCCGGCTGAGCCGCCGCCCTCGGCGCGCGGCGCTGGCGGCGGTGCGTTAGACAGGGATCATGACCGCGAGCGTGCTGCCCTGGCTGGGCGGGGGAGTGGTGGCGGTGGCCGCCGGTTTCCTCGCCGTGTCGCTGCCCCGGCGCCGCGTCCGGGCCGAGGGCCGGCGGGTCGCCTGGTCGTCGGCGCGGGCGGCGATCCACGACGCCACAGTCAGCCGGGACGCGTCTTCGACGACGGTGCCGGAGGCCGAGCGGCTGCTGGCCCACGCCGAGATGCTCGCCGCCGCCCGCGGCGGCGCCGACGCGGCCCGCGCGGCGGCCGAGCACGCCCGCCGCGCCGACGAGCTGTGGCGGGCCGGGCGGTGACGAGGGTACGCCGGGAGCTGCTGCGCTGGTCGCTGCTGGCCGCCGCGGCGGCGGTGCTCGTGGTGTTCCTGGTGGCGCAGCGGCAGAGCGTGGAGGTCAGCTACGGGCGTTCCCCGTCGACGGCCGCGCTGCCCGAGGGCTCGGCCGGGGAGTTGAGCGACGCGAGCGTGCCCTCGGTCGAGGAGATGACGGCGCTCGTGGCCGCCGATCCGGTGGTCCGGCTGCCGGGCGCTGTCGCGCGCTGGGACGAGCAGCGGGTCCGGGCCGCCGTCGGTGACCGGGGCACCCGCATCCTGGTCGCCCCGCCCGGTCTGGACGAGGCCGAACGCCGGCGGGTGAAGGACGTGGAGAACGCCGAGATCCGGATCGTCGGCACCGAGGTCAGCGGCGGGCTCTACGTGGCCTCGCCGGACGACCTGCCGGGCTGGCGGGCCCGGTTCGCCACCGGCGACGTGACCGGCTCGGTGCTCGCGCTGCTGGCCGCGCTGCACGACCAGCCGACCCCGCAGGACGGCGACGACCTGCGCTGGCGGGAGCCGACCGGCCCGGAACTGGCCCCGGTGGTCGCCGCGCTGCGCGCCACCGGCCGGTACGTGGGCACCGGCGCCACGCTGCCCGAGCTGCCGGAGAAGGCGGCGAGCGCCGCGTTCCCGGACGGCGCCTGGTTCGTGGTGCTGCCCGCCCAGCCGTACGGCGAGCCGTTGCCCGCGTACGGGCCGGCGCTGCACCGGCTCGCCCCGGACCAGCCGCTGGTGGTGATGTACGGCGACTGGATCGAGTACCACGGTCCGGGTGCGGCGTCGTTCGCCGAGGTGGCCGGCGCGAGCTTCTACGCCCAGTTCGGCGGACGGCTCGGCCGTTACGCCTATCCCCAGCAGAACGTGCTCGGCGCGTATCTGGCGCAGGTCACCGACGTGCGGTACGCGGGGCTGTTCGACCGCCCGCTGCCGTACCGGCCGTTCGACCCGCTGCGGGTGGCGTTGCCGGCGCTGCCCTGGATCTTCGCCGGGTGCGTGGCGGGTTTCGTAGTGCTGTCGATCCGTACCGTGCGGGGGTCCGGCCGCCGTCCGGCCGACGTCGGTCCCGGTGGCACGCCGGCCCGGCTGGCCGGGCTCTCCGCGCTGGCTGTGGAGTTGTCGCTGCTCACCGACGCGCGCAGCGACCCGGCGCTGGTCCGGGGGGTCGGCCGGTTGCGGGCGGCCCGGGACGCGTTCGACGAGGGGTTGCCCGACCGGCACGTACGCGAACTGCTCGCCGACGCGGCGGCCGAGCTGGACGACGTGGCCCGGGACGTGCGGATGCCCGGCTACCGGCCGGACGTCTACCTGCGGGCAAGGCTGTCGTGAGCCGCGTCGCGACCCGTCCCGAGCGGACGGCGACCCGTCGTGGCGTGGCGGCGACCGGCCCGCGCCGGCTGCTCGGCCGCCTGGTCGGCACCGCGTTCGGCCGGGCGGTGCTCGCCTGCCTGGCGCTGGCCGGCTGGGCGCTGTGGACCGGAGGCATCCTGGACGGTCCGGCCGCCCGGCAGGTACGCGGCTCCTCGGTCTACGCGGCGCCCGGAGTGGACCTGGACCGGACCGCCGCCGAACGGGTCATCGGCAACCGGCGGCTGGTGGTGCTGATCATGGAGCCGGGCGCTGACCTGCGGCAGGCGTGCGACGACACCGAACGCGCCACCCGGGGCACGCTGGTGCTGGCGATGAGCCGCGACGGCGAGGACTGGGACACGTACGGCTGCTCCCGCCTCGGCGGCGACGGCCCGCGTGACCTCGGGCGGGCCATGGTCGCCGAGACCACGATCAGCCGGGGCGCCGACGCGTTCGTGGACCGGCCGGTCGAGGCGCTGAAGGTGATCGTGCTCAACTACGACCGGCTGGTCCGGGCCGGTCTGGTGCCTGACGGCGCCCGTACCATCAGCCCGTCGCTGCCCCGGTATCTGCTGGCCGGCGGCGCGGTGGCCGGGGTCGTGGCCGGTGCGGCGGTGCTCTGGCTGGGCGGCCGGCGGGCCGGACGCCTGGCCGACGCGCGCCGGGCCGGGCGGGACGCACGCGCCGACGAGCGGGCCGCGCTCGGTGCCGCCACCGCGGTTCTCGCCCAGCAGATCATCGACCTGGACCGGTACGTCGGGCCGGTCGCCCCGGCGCACCGGCGGCTGGCCGCCGACTACGTCGGCCTGCTCGACGAGGTGTCCGACGTGGACGGGAACGCCGAGGCGCTGCGCCGGCTCCGGGAGCGGGTCGAAGGGCTGAGCCGCCGCGCGGCGGATCTCGCCGACGACGCCGCGTCGGGTCGGCGCGGGACGCGCGGACGGGGCCGGCGGTGACCCGCCGACCCCGTCGTCACTGCGTCGTCAGCGCTGGGCGCCCACCGTCGAGGCGGCCGGCCAGCTGCCGGTGAAGACCTGGGCGGGCGTCGCGCTGCGGGCGGCGAAGCCGAACAGCGAGTCGACCCGGGCGGCCTCGGTGGAGCTGGGGTACGGGTTGGTGCAGCTCGTGCCGGCGCTGCCACCGGACATCAGGATGGCGCAGTTGCCGTTGTAGTTGTCCGGCAGGCCGAGGATGTGGCCGATCTCGTGCGTCATGATGCGCAGCGGCGAGTACTGCTGGGCCTGGTAGTAGTCGATCACCACGCGGCCGTTGCCGAGGCTGGTGCGCTGGGCGTACGAGCCGCCGCCGTAGGTGTAGGTGATCCGCAGGTTGGACCCGCACTGGGCCATGTTGATGTTGTTCGTGTAGTTGTTCCAGATCGCCGCCGCCTGCACCGCCGTGTTGGCGAACGGGCCGGCCTGGCTGATGTTGTAGCAGACGTTGCGGACGGCGGCGGAGGCCGGAGCCGGGTTGACGGCTACCGCGCCGAGCGCTGCCAGCGTCGCGGCCGCGAGGGTGGCGAGGATCCGGGACAGCTTGGGCTTACGCATGGTTCACACTCCTTGGGATGGGGGGTGAGCGGAACGCCGCCAGCCTATAGATAGGTATTCATCGATATCAAGGGTTGCGATGAACTGACCGGACTCGATCATCCGTACCCCTGGTCGTGCGGACCACGGAGGTGGCGACCTGTTCCCGCGAGCCCTGCGACCGGCTCGGCCCGGTCGCCGTGCGCGCGGCGGTGCACCGCTGGCTGCGGCTGATCGCGGCCGACGCGGAGTTGGCGCCGTACCTGATCGGGGTGGACCGCCAGCGGCTCGCCGCGCTGTTCACCGCCCGGCTGGGCGCGGCGCTCGGCGGGGTGCGGCGGGGTTCGGACGGCGACCCCGCGGACGCCGGCGGACCGGCCCTCGGTGGATCGCGGCGCCCGCCGCTGACCGGGGAGCAGCGCTGGCGCGTCCTGGACTACCTGGCCGCCGCGCTCTGGGCGCTCGATCTGCCGGCGGCGACGGTCGTCGACGCGCAGCGGGCCGTCGCCGGGTTGCTCCGGGCCTGAGCGACGGCGGGTCGCGTGAATGCGGCACAGGAACAGTCGTTCACGCCGCCGGGTATCCCCGGCTTTCCTGTCGACCTCCCGTCACACAGGGTGTTTTCCTGATCGCTTCCGGTCGATAGCGTCGGGCCACTGCCGTCGACGAAGGGCCGACGATGAACGACAACGGACACCCATTCGACCGTCGGCGACTGCTCGCCGGCGCGGCGGCGGCCTCGGCGGTCACAGTGACCGGCCTGGCCGTCGCCTCCACCACCGGCGCCGCGGCGGCCGCTCCGAGCCGCCCCGCGACGCCGCTCATCACCAGGGATCGCATCGCCACCGCCGCGCTGCGCGCGCCCGACGGGTCCGCGCTCGCGGTCGCCGTCCAGGCCGACTTCCACGCCCGGCTCGCCGCCTGGCTGGCGTTCTGGTCGGCGAACTCGCCGTCGGCCTGGAGCGTGCCGGTGCAGGTGGTCGCCCGGATCGAGGCGGCCGGCGACGCGCTGGTGCTGCACGGGATCCGGCACCGCCGCGACGACGAGCTGCGCGCCGGCTTCGCCGCCGGCCGGCGGGACGCCACCCACCTGGCCACGCTGGCCAGCCTGCACCACCACTTCCCGAGCGTGCGGGTCCGCCCGGACGGCACGATCCGGGTCGCCGACGGACCCGCCGGGTTCACCGGCGCGCCGGAACAGGCCGCCTTCGCGGTCGCGGCCTGCCGCGAACTGTGGGGCGACGCGGCGGCGACCGTCCACCGCTGGGCGGAGCACGCCGCCCGGGTGCTCGCCCGCGCCGGGCACCGCACCGACGCCGCCTCGCACGCCGGCTGGGCGGCCTTCACCCGCACCAGCCTGCGTCGCGGGCTGGGCACCGAATCGTACGAGTGACCGGAGGTAGCACATGGCCCGCAACGAGTTCCGCTTCGTGGTCGACGGCGTCGACCTGAGCCCCGAGCAGCAGACCCTGATCGCCGCGGAGATCCAGAAGGCCGGCCTGGCCGCCCTGCGTACCGCCGACGCCAAGCTGACCAACCCGCTGACCGTCGGTCACGGCAACATCAAGCTGCGTCCCGAGTGGTACGGCCTCTGGGTCATCGACGGCCCGTTCGCCCAGGACCTCGGGCAGAAGATCAACGACATCGGGTTCTGGATCCAGCGGTGACCGACGCCGCCCGGCCGGCCGGCACGCCGGAGCGGATGTGCCCGAGCACCCCGGCGTCGAACGCCACCGTGTTCCTCGGCATGATCACTCCGGCGGGCCGGGTGGCCTACGTGACCCCGGCCGTACCGGCCGAGGTGGCGCTCGCCGGGCTCGGTGACTCCGACGAGCCGATCGAGTCGCGGGCCCGGCTCGCCGGCCCGTGCGTCACCTCGTCCTGCGGCTTCTGGACCGGCTCGCACTGCGGGCTGGGCGCCCGGATGGCCGCCTCGTACGCCGAGACCGCCCCGCCCGCGGAGGAGACGCTGCCGAAGTGCGCGATCCGGCGTACCTGCCGGTGGTTCGCCGAACAGGGACCGGCCGCCTGTCCGGCGTGCGCGCACGTCGTCACCGACGCGCGGATCTGAACGCTCCCCGGTTTGTCGGACCCTTCGACTAGCGTCGTGAGGTCATGGAGCCGAGGTTCGGCCAACACATCATCGGGCGGGAGCATCCCGCTGCGCTGCTGCGCGCCGAGGTGGCCCGGCTGGTCGACAGCCATGGCGGTCTCGTCCTGGTCACCGGCGAGCCGGGCATCGGCAAGACCACACTGGTCTCGGCCGCCGCAGACGAGGCCCGTCGCAGCGGGGCGCTGGTGCTCGGCGCCGCCTGCTGGGACTCCGACACCGCACCCGACTACTGGCCATGGGTGCAGGTCCTGCGGCGGCTGGCCCGGTCCGCCGACGACCGGCGCGGGGTGCGGGAGGCGGCCGACGCGGGCCTGGCGGCACTGCTCGGCGAGCGCGCGGCGGGTGACACCGCGGAGGCAACCGAGCCGGGCGACCCGACCGAGCCCGGCGACACGCACGTGGCCGAGCCGGGCGACGCGGGCCGGGACGAGTTCGACAGGCACGACGCGGTGACCGCCGCCCTGGTCGCCGTCGCCCAGCACCGCCCGGTCGCCGTGGTCTTCGACGACCTGCACTGGGCCGACCCGGCGTCGCTGCGGCTGCTCCAGTTCGTCACCCAGCACGCCTGGTTCGAGCGGTTGCTGCTGATCGGCACCTACCGGGACGCCGAAGTCGAATCCGTCGAGCACCCGCTGCGGCCGTGGCTGCTGCCGCTCACCGCCAAGGCGACCACAGTCACGCTCGCCGGGCTCGATCGCGCCGAGGTGGCCGCGCTGATGGCCCGCACCGCCGGCCGGGAGCCCGACGCGAGCCTGGTCGCCGAGGTGCACCGGCGCACCGGCGGGAACCCGTTCTTCGTGGAGCAGACCGCCCGGCTCTGGCACACCCACGGCCTCACCGACACCGTCGCCCCCGGCGTACGGGAGGTGGTGCGCCGCCGGCTCGACCAGCTGCCCGCCCCGGTTGTCGAGGCGCTCACGGTGGCCGCGGTGCTCGGCCGCGAGTTCGACAGGCTGACGCTCGCCGCCTGCGTACCCGCCCCGGTCGCGCAGGTCGACCGGTTGCTCGGCCGCGCCGCCGCGGCCCGGCTGGTGCTGCCCCGGAGCGACGGACGCTTCGTCTTCGTGCACGACCTGGTCCGCGAGACGCTCTACGACGGACTGGCCGACGACGATCGGCGGGCCCGGCACGCGGCTGTGGTCCGGGCCGTCGACCGGTCGGACGCGCTCGCCGGCGCGCTCAGCCCGGCCCACCTGGCCCGGCACGCCTGGCTGGCCGGCGCCGAGTTGGAGCCGGAACGCGCCGGTGACCTGCTGCTGGCCGCCGCCCGCGACGCCGGGGGCCGGATCGCTGTGGACGAGTCGGTACGGCACTACCGGCGCGCGCTGGAACTGACCGGCGAGCCCGGCCGGCGGGTCCGGGTGCTGCTGGAACTGGCCGGGCTGTTGCACCACGCCGGCCCACCGGCCGAGGTCGAGCGGCTGCTGGCCGAGGCCGCCGCGCTGGCCCGGGAACTGCCCGATCCCGGCGTGCTGACCCGGGTGGCGCTCATCGCGCACCGGCAGCACTCCGCCACCCGCCGCAGGCTCGACGCCGCCGAGCTGGTCCGGGAGGCGTACCGGCGGTTGATCGCGGAACCGGAGCCGGAGCGGCCGGTACGCGCGCTGGTCACCGACCTGATCACGGCCACCGAGACGCTCGCCCGGCACGGCCGCGACGACGAGGCGCTCACCTTCAGCCTGTGGGCCCGCCACGACACCACCTGGGGGCTCGGCACCGCGCACGAACGAGCCGTGGTGACCGCTGAGATCCGCGAGGTGGCCCGTCGTAGCGGCGACCGGGAGACCGAGCTGTGGGCCACGGCGCTGCGCTGGGTCGCGTTGCTGGAGCTGGGCGATCCGGGCTACCGGCACGAGCTGACCGCGTTCGTGACCGGCGCGCGACGCGGCGACGTGGCCCGGCAGCGGGTGGCGGCGACCGCGGACAGCGCGATCATCGCCGCGTTCCGGGGTGACCTCGCTACCGCCGAGGCGTGCTTCGCCGAGGCGGAGAGCTACCGCGAGTCGGCGCACTCCGACCACGCGTTCATGACGCACCACATGCGCTGGTCGGTGCTGCTGCTGTACGGCCGCCTCACCGAGGCCGAGGCGGTGCTCGACCGGGTGGGCGCCGCGCACCCGCAGGCCGAGCTGCTCCGGGCGATCACCGCCGCCGAGCGCGGCGACGCGGCCACCGTGCTTCGGCTCACCGCCGCGATCGAGGCCGCGGGCACCGCGTACCCCCGGTCGGTGTCGCCGCTGTGGCTGCGCCTGCGGGCGCAGGCGGCGGCCGTGGACGGCGACCCGGCCCGGTGCGCGGAGGTACGGGCCGCCCTGGCCCCGCACCGCGGGCAGTGGACGGCGGCGCTGTTCGGGTGCGACATCGGTGGCCCGGTCGACCTGTGGCTGGCCATGGCGGACGCGGCCGAGGGCCGGTGGGACGACGCGATCGACTGTTACCGGGCGGCCCGGGACGCCGCGGACCGGCTGGGCGCCCGGCCCTGGTCGGTGCTGGCCCGGGCCGGGCTGGTGGGCGCGTTCGCCGGGCGCGACGGGCCGGGCGACGCGGCCGAGGCGTGGCGGCTGCGGGCCGAGACGGTGGCCGAGGCGCGGACGCTGGGCATGGTCCAGGTGGTGGACCGGCTGGGCGCGACGGCTCCCGCCCCGGCGGTGGCCTCCGCCGTGGTCGCGCCGGTGGCGGTCCGGCTCGGCGCGGGCGCCCCGGCTCTGGTCGCGTCGTCGTCGTCGCCCGGCCGCCGCGCCGCGTCGGGTCTGTCCCGGGCGGGTGCCGTCCACGGCAACGCACGGCCGCCCGACCCCGGCGCGGGCGGCGCGGACGTGATCCGGCCCGAGTTCCGGCCGGACGGGCCGGTGTGGCGCCTCGCGTACGACGGCGTCGTGGTGCACCTGCCCGACGCCAAAGGGCTGCACGACCTGCGGCTGCTGCTGAGCCGGCCCGGCACGGACGTGCCCGCCGTCGAACTGCTCGACCCGGCGGCCGGCCCGGAACTCGCCGCCGCGCGCCGCCTCGGCGCCGATCCGGTGCTCGACGACGAGGCGAAGGCCCGCTACCGACGGCACCTGCGGCGGCTCGACGACGAGATCGACCGGGCTGCGACGCGCGACGACGGGCGGCGGCTGGCCGAGCTGGACGCCGAGCGCGCGGCGCTGCTCGACCAGTTGCGTGCCGCCGCCGGGCTGGCCGGGCGCAGCCGGCGTCTCGGTGACCAGGCGGAACGGGCGCGCAAGGCGGTGACCGGGCGGATCCGGGACACCCTGCGCCGCATCGGCGAGCGGCATCCGGCGCTCGCCGCCCACCTGCGCGAGTCGGTCACCACCGGCGGCGCCTGCCGGTACCAGCCGGCCGAGCCGGTGCCCTGGCGGCTCTGACCGGCGAGGTGGCGGGGCCGTGTGGACCCCGCCACCGGTGTCACGTCAGCGACGGTTGTAGCGGTACATCGTCAGCGTGCCGAACACGACCACGAAGAGGGCGCTCCAGAGCAGCATCCACATGGTGCTCGGGCCGTCCATCGAGCCGGCCATCGCCGCTCGGACCGAGGTGACGAGCTGGGTGATCGGGTTGACCTTGACGAACGCCTGCAGCCAACCGGGCATGGTGGACGGGTCGACGAACACGTTGCTCAGGAACGTCAGCGGGAACAGCACCATCATGCTGGTCCCCATCACCGACTTCTCGCTGCGCAGCACCAGGCCGAAGAACGTCCACACCCAGGAGAACGCGAACGAGAAGACCACCAGCAGCCCGATTCCGGCCAGCACCCCGAGCAGCCCGCCGTCGGGACGGAAGCCGAGCACCACGCCCACGGTGAGGATGACCACGGCGGCCAGGACGTAGCGCAGCACGTCGCCGAAGATCATCCCGACGAGCGCCGACGGCCGCCAGACCGGCAGCGTACGGATCCGGTCGAAGACGCCCTTCTCGATGTCGCTGTTGAGCCCGACCCCGGTGTACATGGTGATCATCACGACGCTCGTGACCATGATGCCGGGCAGGAAGAACTGGAGGTACGCACGCGGGCTGTCGGCGAGCGCGCCACCGAACAGGTACGTGAACATCAGCACCATGATGATCGGGAACGCGGTCACGTCGAACAGCTGCTCGGGCACGTGCTTGATCTTCAGCAGCGCGCGCCAGCCGAACGTCAGCGACGCCGACAGCGCGCCGGGCCGGGCCGGCCGCTCGGCCGGGGCGAGCACAGTGGCCAGCGCCTCGGCGGACGGCATGTAGACGGACGGCGCCCGCCCGGTGGTGATCGCGGTGTCGCTCATCGCGCCGTCTCCAGTTCGTCGTCCCGCTCGTCCGCCGGGACGGCCGGGTGGTCGGTCAGGGCCAGGAAGACCTCGTCCAGGCTGGGCTGGCCGAGGGAGAAGTCGTCCACCACGATGCCGGCGGCGGCCAGCTCGCCGAGCGCCCGCGCCGCCTGCGTACCCGCCTCCAGGTCGGTGCCGTGCTCGCCGACGCGGGCGGTCAGCGCCGCCGGGTCCGCGGCGAGCTGCACCGGTACGCCGAGCGACGCCCGCAGCACCTGCTCGGCCTGCGGCCGCTGCCCCGGATCGCGCAGCCGGATGTGGACGCTGCCCGCGCCGATCGACGCCTTCAACTCGCCCGGGGTGCCCTCCGCGATCACCCGGCCGTGGTCGACCACAGCGATCCGGCCGGCGAGCTGGTCCGCCTCGTCCAGGTACTGCGTGGTCAGCAGCACCGTCGTGCCGTACGCCACCACAGCCCGCACGATCGCCCACACCTGGTTGCGGCTGCGCGGGTCCAGCCCGGTGGTCGGCTCGTCGAGGAACAGCAGGTCCGGGGTGTTGAGGATGCTCGCGGCGATGTCGATGCGCCGCCGCATCCCGCCGGAGTACTTCTTCACCTGCCGCCCCGCCGCCTCGGTCAGCCCGAACGCGGCGAGCAGCTGCTCGGCCCGGTCCCGGGCGCCGGACCGGCCCAGCCCGAGCAGCCGGCCCAGCAGGACCAGGTTCTCCGCCCCGGTCAGGTCCTCGTCCAGCGAGGCGTACTGGCCGGTCAGGCTCACCCGGGAGCGCACCGCGTCGGCGTCACGCACCACGTCGTGTCCGAAGACCCGGGCCGTGCCGCCGTCCGGGCGCAACAGCGTTGCCAGCACCCGTACGGCGGTGGTCTTCCCGGCGCCGTTCGGGCCCAGCACTCCGTAGACGGTGCCGGCGGGAACCCGCAGGTCCAGCCCGTCGAGTGCCCGGGTCGAACCGAAGGACCGGACCAGGCCCTCGGCCTCGACGGCCAGGCCGGTGTTCCGGTTGCTCATGAATCGCTACCTCTCCTCGTCGGTGTTCTCGACAGCCGTACGGGTGTGCCGCCCGACCGATCGCCTGTTTCAACGAGGCCGGGAAGCTGTGGTGTTGTGCCGGCCTCGCCCCGAAGGCGCCAGACGGCCCGCCAGATCCGATCTGGCGGTGGCGATTCCCGGCCGACGACGGCCGGTACGGGAGGAAGGCGGGGTTATGACCGTTCCCGCAGCAGCCCGCCGGATGACCGATCGTGGACAGTGCTTGATCGATCGCCTGCCATATGCTGCGCCGGCATCCGACGCACGGGGGCGCGTCCCGGTTGTGGTTACGCGGGCGCCTCTCTGCGCATTGAAACCGAGAGGGGTAACAAACTGTTGCTGTTTCGTGCATCTTTGGCGCTCTTGGGGAAGCTATAGTGATCGGGTGAACCTGAAGGAATGGGCGGCGTCGACCGGCATCGCGTACATCACCGCTCGGCGGCAGTACGCAGCCGGGACGCTGCCCGTTCCCACATACCGGATCGGCCGCCTGATCATGGTCGGAGAGCCGGTCACCGGCACGCCGGCCGGAACCGGGCAGACGGTCGTGTACGCCCGCGTGTCGTCCGCCGATCAAAAGCCCGACCTGGATCGACAGGTCGCTCGGGTGACCGTCTGGGCCACCGGCCAGAAACTCGGTGTGGACCGGGTGGTGACCGAGGTCGGCTCCGCACTCAACGGGCACCGCAAGAAGTTCCTCGCCCTGCTGCGCGACCCGGCTGTATCAACGATCGTGGTCGAACACCGTGATCGGTTCGCCCGCTTCGGCGCCGAATACGTTGAGGCTGCTCTCTCAGCGCAGGGCCGCCGGTTGCTCGTCGTGGACCCGGCGGAGGTCGACGACGACCTGGTCCGCGACGTCACCGAGATCCTGACCTCACTATGCGCCCGTCTCTACGGCCGCCGCGCCGCCGCTAACCGCGCTCGCCGCGCGGTCGAGGCTGCCACCGAGGAAAGTCCGGCGTGAGAACGATCCAGGCGTACCGGTTCGCCCTCGACCTCACCTCCGGCCAGGAACGCAATGTTCTTGCCCACGCGGGGGCGGCCCGCGTCGCTCACAACTGGGCGCTCGCGAAGGTCAAGGCCGTCATGGACCAGCGGGCCGCCGAACGCTCGTACGGCGTTCAGGACGACCTGTTGACGCCGTCGCTGTCCTGGTCCCTGGCCGGGCTGCGTAAGGCATGGAACCACGCGAAGGGCGACGTCGCGCCGTGGTGGGGCGAGGTGTCGAAGGAGGCGTTCAACACCGGCCTCGACGCGCTCGCTCGCGGGTTGAAGAACTGGGCCGACTCCCGTAACGGCAAACGAGCCGGGAAACCGGTCGGCTTCCCCCGGTTCAAGTCCCGCCGCCGCGCCACACCGAGCGTGCGGTTCACCACCGGGGCGATCCGGGTCGAACCCGACCGAAAGCATGTGGTGCTGCCCCGGCTGGGCCGCCTGAAGTTGCACGAGTCCGCCCGCAAACTCGCCCGCCGCCTGGACAACGGCACCGCCCGGATCATGTCCGCAACCGTGCGCCGCGACGGCGGCCGGTGGCACGTCTCCTTCACCGTGGAGGTCGAGCGCACCGAGCGCCAACCGGCGCACCCCTCCTCGGTCGTCGGCGTGGATGTCGGCATCAAGCACCTCGCGGTCCTGTCTACCGGCGAGATGGTCGATAACCCACGTCACCTCCTGGCCGCGCAGCAGCGGATGCGCGTGCTCGGCCGTGCGCTGTCGCGTAAGACCGGCCCGGACCGACGCACCGGCAGACGGGCGTCTAAGCGGTGGGAACAGGCTGCGACTCGGCTCGGCCGTGCGCACGCCCGGGTGGCGAACCTGCGCCGCGACGGGCTGCACAAGCTCACCACCCGCCTCGCCCGCGAGCACGGCACGGTGGTGGTCGAAGACCTCAACGTGACCGGGATGCTCGCCAACCGCAGGCTGGCCCGGCACATCGCTGACGCCGGGTTCGCGGAGATTCGCCGCCAACTGACGTACAAGACCGAATGGAACGGTGGTCGGCTGCTGCTGGCCGACCGCTGGTATCCGTCCTCGAAGACCTGCTCGGGCTGCGGCGCGGTGAAAACCAAACTCGCCCTGCACGAGCGCGAGTACGAATGCGAGGCGTGCGGTCTGGTCATCGACCGTGACCGCAACGCCGCCCGTAACCTGGCCGCGCTGGCGGCTGAGTTCGACACCGCCGGGAGTGGCCCGGTGGCAGGACGTGGAGACGACCGGAAGACCCGCATACGCGGGCAGGTGTCCGTGAAACGTCAACCCGGCACCGCATCCGCGGGTCAGACCGGGACCGTCCTACCACAAGGCAGGACTACCATCCGCGCGTTCGCTAGAGCGCACTGAAAGGTAACGGTCCACCGTGTCCATCGTCCGAAGAGTGCTCGGCGCACTCGCCGTGGCGGCCCTGGCCGTCACCGCCGCACCCACCGCCGCCGGTGCGGCGGCGGATCCGGCAGGCGTGCTCCACCTGACCGTCAGCAGGCTCGACGGCAGCCCGGCCGCCGGTAACGTCGCCGTGACGGCCGCCGACAGCAGCTACGACAAGGACCTCCTGCCGCTGGACGAGTCCGGGCAGCTCAGCGTGGAGGTGCCGGCCGGCGACTACAAGATCGCTGTCACCCCGGTGTACAGCGACGGCCAGGACGACGAGGTGCTGAGGCAGTGGGTGCCGGGCCGGACCAGCTGGGCGCAGGCCGGAACGGTCCGGGTGTCCGCGGGGGACACGACGGAGGTCTCCGAGCGCCTGCTCGCGCCCAGCGGGTCGACCCTGCGGGCGCGCGACGCGGTCACCGGCGCCGCGGTCGACGGGCTGTGCGTGTTCCTCGACCCCCGGCGCAATCCGTGCGGCGACACCCGGGTGACCGTCCCGCCGCTGATCCCCGGCCCGCAGGAGGTGTGGGTCTACACCCGCGACGACACCCACCTGCCCCGCTACGCCACGGTGAACGTCCTGGCCGACGGCAGCGGCACCGCCGTGGTCGTCCTGACCCCGGCCGCGAACGTGGTCTCCCGGGTGGTCGACGCGGCGACCGGCGCGCCCGTCGCCGGGGCCTGTGTGACGCCGGTGCCCGCCGGTACCGGCGAGCTTCCCGACAACCCGGGACGGTACTGCTCCGACGCCTCCGGGAACGTCCGCGTCGGCCTGGTCGCGGCCGGCTCCTGGAACCTGTTCGCCCGTCCCGCCGGCGGATCGGCGTACGGCGCGCAGTGGGTCGGCGCGACCGGCGGCACCGGCGACGCGAAGCAGGCCCGGGTGGTCACCCTCCGGGCCGGGCAGACGGTCACCGTGCCCCCGATCCGGCTCGACCGCGCCGGTGTCGTCACCGGCACCGTGACCAGCGCGGCCACCGGCAGGCCGGCGACCTCCGGCGCCGTGACGCTCGCGCCCGAGTCGGGCTTCTTCCTGGATTGGGGTGTGAAGCTGGACGCGCAGGGCCGCTACCGGATCGACTGGCTCGGCCCGTACGCCTGGCCGCTGCTGTTCACCACTGCCGACAACGCCGCCCAGTGGTCCGGCGGGTTCGCCCTGCGCGGCAAGGCCGTGCCGGTCACGGTCCGGGCCGGCGCCACCACCGTCTACAACCTCGCCGTGCGGCGTGGCGTCCTGGTCACCGGCCGGCTCGTCGACCCGGAGGGCCGCCCGGTGGTCGCCGAGCTGACGGTGCGCAACGCGCGTACCCGTGAGGTCATCGGCTATACGTTGGATCTGGATCGCGACGGCGAGTACGCGCTGCGCGTGCTCGGCCCCCAGCCGGTCACCGTGGCGTGGCTGTGGACGCCGCCCTACGTCCTGTACGCCGGCTGGTACGACGGCGCGGCCCGCCCGGCCGACGCCACCGAGGTGACCCTGCCGGGCACCGGCACCCTGCGGCTCGACGTCGCTGTCGACCGGTTCCCCGCCGGTTGAGCGGCACGGGCCGGGTGGCGTGCGAGCCACCCGGCCCGGCGCCGGTCAGCGCACCGAGTCCAGCCGGGTCCGCTGCTCGGCGGTCAGCTCCAGGTCGACGGCGGCAAGGCTCTCCTCCAGCTGCGCCACCGAGGAGAAACCGACGAGCGGGATCGACGGGATGTCCCCGCCCGTCAGCCAGGCCAGCACCACCTGGTTGACTGTGGCACCGGTCTCGGCGGCCACCGCCCGCAGCGCCGCCAGCCGGGCGGGGGTGGCGGGCACCACGTACTCCTCGCCGAGCCGCTCCGGCCGGACGTACGCGCCCTTCAGCAGCGGCGAGTACGCGACCAGCGTGAGCTGCGGCTCCGTGCGCAGGTAGCTGAGCAGGTCGGGGCCGACCCAGCCGACGTCGCCGTCCGGGTCCAGCTCGCTCGGCACGTCCAGCCGCCGGGGCAGGTAGCTGCGGTGGTACTGGAGCACCTCGTACCCGGGCAGGCCGGCCGCGGCGGCGAGCGCACGGGCCCGCTCGACCCGCCAGGCGCGGTGGTTGCTGGCGCCCAGCAGCCCCACCGTGCCCTCGGCGACCAGCTCGGCGAAGCCCTCCACGGTCTCCCGCATCGGGATCGTCCGGTCCTCGATGTGGGCGTAGAGCAGGTCGATCCGCTCGACGCCGAGGCGCTCCCGGCTGCGCTCGGCGGACTCGCGGATCACCTTGGCCGACAGCCCTTCCGGGTTGTCCACATAGCTGGTGCCGGGCGCGAGCGGACGGGCGCCGAGCTTCGTGGCGATGACCACCTCGCCGCCGATTCCGCGGCTGCGCCGCCAGCGGCCGAGCAGCTCCTCGCTCTCGCCACCCTGGCCCCCGTTGTGCCAGAAGGCGTAGTTGTCCGAGGTGTCGATGAAGGTGCCGCCCGCCTCGACGTACCGGTCGAGGACGGCGAACGAGGTGGCCTCGTCGGTGGCGGTGCCGAACAGCATCGCGCCGAGGCTCAGCACACTGACCTCGCGACGCGTGGCCGGGTCCGTGCCGATGGTGCGGTAGCGCATGTCTTCCTCCCCGTCGGAGCTCTGCCGGCCACCCTGCCCCTTCGAGTGCGCGCGAAGTCAACAACGGAGGGGCCCCGGGATTCCGGGGCCCCTCCGACGCGTGACGCTCAGCTCGGGATGTAGTCGAACTCGTCCGGGTTCGGGCCCGTCCGGCCGGCCTCGCCCCGGTCCAGCGAGGTGAGCCGCTCCATCGCGGTGTCGTCGAGCGTGAAGTCGAAGATCGCGAAGTTCTCCTCGATCCGCTTCGGCGTGGTCGACTTCGGAAAGACGATGTCGCCGCGCTGCACGTGCCAGCGCAGCACCACCTGGGCCGGGGTCCGGCCGACCTGCTCGGCCACGTCGACGACTGTCGGGTCGTCGAGCACCTTGCCCTGCGCGATCGGCGACCACGCCTCGGTGAGGATGCCGTGCGCCTTGTCGTACGCCCGCACCTCCTCGTTGCCGAGGTAGGGGTGCGCCTCGATCTGGTTGACCGCCGGCACCACGTCCGCCTCGGCGGCCAGCCGCTCCAGGTGGGCGACCTGGAAGTTGGACACGCCGATCGACCGGACCGTGCCCGCGTCACGCAGCTCCTCCAGCACCTTCCAGGTGGAGACGAAGTCGCCGTCGTAGCGGGTGGGCAGCGGCCAGTGGATCAGGAACAGGTCGAGGTAGTCGAACTTCAGCTCCCGCAGCGACTGCTCGAACGCCTTGCGGGCGTCGTCCGGGCGGTGGAAGCCGTTGTTCAGCTTGCTGGTGACGAAGACCTCGCCGCGGTCCAGCCCGGAGGCACGCAGCGCCTGACCCACCTCGGCCTCGTTGCCGTACATCTGGGCGGTGTCGATGTGCCGATAGCCGACCTCCAGCGCGGTGCCGACGGCCCGGACGGTGTCCTTCGGCTCGATCTGGAAGACGCCGAAGCCGAGCTGCGGGATGGTGTTGCCGTCGTTGAGCGCGATGTCCGGAATGTCGTTCTGGGCCATGAGAGCCTCATCTCCGATCGTGCGGTGCCCGGGGGCGCGTCCGTGCCGACCGCCCCCGGCCGTGCCAACCGGATGTCTCTACCCGCTCGCGACGCTTCCTCACATCGGGGACGAGCGTCAACCCCAGATCGACCGCGCCCACTCGGGGTGGTCGACGAACGGGTTGCGGTTGCCCTGCCAGCGCTCGTAGATGCGCTGGTTGCGGCGCTTCTCGAAGGCGTCCGGCGGATCCTGGTCGTTCCAGGCCAGCAGCTTCGACAGCCGCCCGAGCCGGGGCGCGGAGCCGTTGGAGACCGAGTCGTTCGGTTCCAGGTCCGGCCAGCCGTCGCCACCCTCGTACCGGATCGCCATGTAGAGGATCATGCGGGCCACGTCGCCCTTGACCGCGTCGCGCGGCTCGAACGAGTCGGCGTCGGTGTAGCAGCCGGGCGCCTCGGCCACCGTGCCGCCGCCCGAGTCGAAGTCCTTGTTGCCGCGCGACGAGTTGACCGACACGTCCTCCGGGCGCAGGTGGTGCACGTCGGTGCCGGGCCCGGTGGCGGTGCCGAAGTCGCCGT
Organism: Micromonospora sp. CNZ297; assembly: GCF_007827625.1. Classification (NCBI taxonomy): domain Bacteria; kingdom Bacillati; phylum Actinomycetota; class Actinomycetes; order Micromonosporales; family Micromonosporaceae; genus Micromonospora; species Micromonospora sp. CNZ297. The sequence continues at coordinate 27,918 of NZ_VISU01000022.1, forward strand.
GCGACTTGGCCCAGACGTGCTCCCGGTTCCAGTCGTTCGCGCCGCCGCCGTTGCTCGTCTTGCTCTGCGACCGTCCGCTGTAGAGCAGGACCACGTTCGCCGGGTTGGCCGGATCCTGGTCGGTGTCCTTGAGCGCGTCCCACACCTGGTCGTAGCTGAGCTTCGTCTGCACCTTGATGATGCCGTGCAGCGCGGTGCGCAGCGCCGGCCCGGTCTTGCCGGCCGCGGCCGCGTAGTACGTGTCCGGCACGGCGGTGCCGGTCGGGCTCGGGGTCGGCGTGGGACTCGGCGTGGCGCCGCCGCCGAGGCTCATCGCGGTCGGGTTCTTCAGCCCGCCGTGGCTGAAGTACGCGGTGAGCGCGCCGGTCGCGGTCACCTGCCGCCCTCGCAGCGACGGGTTGGTGAGCAGCCCGAAGGTGCTCCGCCAGGCGGCCGTCACCTGCACGTACAGCATCCGGCCGGTGCCGGTCTCGCCGGCCTGGTCGGCGAGGGCGATCGCGGTGTCGGCGGTGAAGCCGGACGTGAGCACCGTGTTGGTGGCGGTGGGCTGGCCGATGACGTAGCCGGTGACGGTGGCCGTCCGGCCGTCCTGGGCGGCGAGCGCCTGAGCCACGGTCAGGGGTGTCGCGGCCGACGCGGCGCCGGTCACGCCGAGCGGGATACCGACCGCGACGGCGAGCACGACCGCCGCGATCAACCGCCCGGGTCGCGAGCGGGTGACACGCTTCATATTCATGATCAGCGATGTTAGTCGGATCGAGGTGAACTGCGGGAGGTCAGCGGGCCAACTTTTCGTCCCGGCCGGCCTCGAACAGCACCGGCCACGGCCGGGCCGCCGGGGCGAGGAGCGCCGGCCCGCCCGGTTCGTCGGGCGCGGCGAGCGTCTCGGTGGCGAGGTGGCCGAACATCGGCGCGGCCGGGTGCGCCGCCCGGATCGGCCAGGCCGCGGAGATCCGCCGGACCAGCGGCGTACCGGTGATCGGTCGCCACGCGACACGTGGTTCCCGGCGGGCCAGTGCGGCGGGCTCGACGGCGACCGCGCCGCCGGCCAGGAGCAGACCGAACAGGAACTCCGGGTTGCGCGCGGGGCGGACCCGGGCCGGGGCGAAACCGTGCTGCCGGCACACGGTCAGCAGATGCTCGTGCCAGCCGGGCGCGGTGGCCGGTGGCGCGGTGACCAGGTCCATGCCGGCCAGATCGGCGAGCGCGATCTCCCGCGGCCGGGCCAGCGGCGAGGCCCGGGGCAGCAGCACACCCACCGGTACGTCCACCGGCTCGCCGAAGCGCAGCCCGGCCTCGTCGACCGGATGGTGCAGCAGGCCGACGTCCAGCCGCCCGTCCGCGAGCATCCGGTGCTGCTCGGCGCTCGTCAGTTCGTGCAGGTCGAGGGCGAGCCCGGGCGCGCGGGCCGCGAGCGCGTCGAGCAGCGCGCGCAACGTCACGGCCGGGGTCTCCGGGGGTACGCCGGCGCGCAGCACCCCGAGCGCGCCCCGGCGGACCCGCTCGGCGAGGTGACGCAGCCGGCGTTCACCGGCCAGCAGCTCGTCGGCCTCGCCGAGCAGCAACTGGCCGGCGGTGGTGAGGCCGACCTGGCGCTGTGACCTGTCGAACAGGGTGACGCCCAGCTCCCGCTCCAACCGCTGGATCGACTGGCTCAGCGGCGGCTGTGCCATGCCCAGCGTCTCGGCGGCCCGGCCGAAGTGCAGTTCCCGGGCGACCACCACGAAATGCCGCAGGTGCCGCAGCAGGTCCATCCGGGCACCCTAGCGTCGCCGCTGGTTACCGTGTCGGCGTGGATGTGGCGGAACGGATCGGGGAGATCTTCGGGCGGGCCGGGGTGCGGGGTTGCCTGCACGTCGTGGACGTGGACGACCCGGCCGGCGGTGAGGTGGCGCTGCGCGCCGACGAGCAGATCGTCATCGCCTCCGTCTTCAAGATCATGGTGGTGCTGGAGTTCGCCCGGCAGGCGGCCGCCGGCCAGCTCGACCCGACCGAACGGGTGCTCGTCGGTGCCGCCGACCGGCTCGGCGGCTGGGGCGTGGCCGGCTGCGCCGACGACGTGGAGGTCTCCCTGCGCGACCTCGCGTACCTGGCCATGTCGGTGAGTGACAACACGGCGGCCGACCTGCTCCTGCGCCGGATCGGGGCGGACGTGCTGCCGATGCTGGCCGCGGAGCTGGACCTGCCGCGTACCCGGATCGTCGGCGGCCCCCGGCAACTCGTCGAGACGATGCTCTCCGACGTGGGCGCACGCACCGAGGCGGACTTCGCGCGGATCTTCCCCACCCTGTCGCCCGAACGGGTCCGCGCGATGCGGGTCTTCGACCCCGAGCACACCAGCTCCAGCACCGCCCGGGAGCTGACCCGGCTGCTGCGTCTGGTGTGGCGGGACGAGGCCGGCCCGGCGCCCGCGTGCGCCATGGTCCGGGAGCTGATGGCACGGCAGCTCTTCTGGACCCGGCTGGCCGCCGGTTTCCCACCCGGGGTCCGGGTCGCCGGGAAGACCGGCACCCTGCCGGGACTGCACCTCGAAGCCGGCGTCGCGGAGTACCCCGACGGCCGCAGGTACGCGATCGCGGTGGCGGTACGCACCGAACGGCTGGCCGCCCGCCGGATCGACGTGGACCTGGCGATGGGGGAGGCGGCCCGGACCGCCGTCGATTCATTGCGTTGATCCAGGCCGGGCCACCGGCCTGGCCTGCGGTGATATCGGTCCGGATATCGGTCGTTGCGCTCGTCGATCTTGGACATCGACGCCGGCGGGGTGGTGGTCTGGGCCTACCGATCACCGATCCCGAACGGGAGGACGACACATGCCCGAGAACCGGCCGTCCGGCTACGCCCGCCGTCGACTGCTACGCGACACAGCGGTCGGCGCCGCCGCCGTCACCACCGCCGGACTCGTCGCCGGCGCCCCGGCCCGCGCCGCCGGGCCGAGCCCCGTCGCCGCGCCGAGCCGCGCCGCCGGCGGTACGCGACGCGGCGGCGCGGTGAGCTTCCGCTGGTGGGGGACCTCCGGCTGGCGGATCGACATCGGGGACCGGACGGTGCTCGTCGACCCGTACCTGAGCCGGTACGACACCGGGCTGTTCCGGAAGCCGTTCAACCCCGACACCCGGCTGACAGTGGCCGCCGACGTGGTCGACCGGCTCGCCGACCGGGCGGAGAACATCTTCGTCACCCACACCCACTGGGACCACTTCAACGACGTGCCGCACATCGCCGCCCGGACCGGTGCCCGGGTCTTCGGCACGCTCACCGCGTATCACCTCGGCCTGGCGTACGGGCTGCCGACCGGGCAACTGGCCCCGGTCAAGGGCGGGGAGGTGCTCGACTTCGACGGGTACACGGTGGAGGTGATCGGCTCGCTGCACAGCCGGAACCCCACCTGGTCGATGGCCTTCCCCGGGGTACGGATCAGCCGGCCGCCCCGTCCGGAGACGATCGCCGACCTGCCCGAGGGCGACACGCTGGCGTACCAGATCCGGATCGACGGCGGCCCGGCCGTGTTCTTCATGGGTGCCAGCGACTTCGACGAGCGCAAGCTCAGCGGGCTCGCCCCGGACGTCGCGATGGTCGCCTCCGCCGCCACCACGGCGACCGCCGACTACGTGCCCCGGCTGATGGCCGCGCTGGACCGTCCGAAGGTCGTGGTTCCGGTGCACTGGGACAACTTCGAGACGCCGCTCACCAACCCGCCGACTGTCGCCGACAGCGACCGGGAACGCCTCGACGCCCTCGTCGCCGAGGTGCGCCGGGTCTCGCCGCGCAGCCGCGTGCTGGTGCCGGAGTACCACACCGCGTACCGATTCTGACGGCGCCGCTCAGGAGGCCGCCAGCCGGGCGTAGACGTCGCCGGAGCGACCGGACGGGCGGTACGTCTCCAGCAGGCGTACCAGCCCGGCCGCGTCCAGCCACCGGTCGCCGGCGAACCGCATGGTCTCCACCGGCGAGTAGTTGTAGCGGTAGCCGCCCGCCGTCGCGCCCAGCCGCTCCACCAGCTCCAGCGCGGCCAGCGCGGCGTCGTGCGCGGGCGGCAGGTACTCGAACGACAGCCCGCGCACCGGACGACTGAGCCCGGCCAGCACGTCGACCTCGAAGCCCTCGACGTCGACCTTGCAGAACGCCGGTACGCCGTGCCGCGCGATCAGGTCGTCCAGCGTCACCACAGGCACCTCGACCGACCGGTCCCAGCGGACCCCGGCGAAGCTCGGATCGGCTGTGACCGACTCGATCCACGACGACGACATGGTGGACACCGTCGGCGTCGCGCTGGACAGCTCCAGCCGCGCGCTGCCGGACCGCGCACCGACCGCCGTCGGCTCGATCGTCACGTCGGCGTCCCGCCCGAAGCCCAGGCGCAGCACCCGCAGGCAGTCCGGCTGCGGCTCCACGGCGACCACCCGCGCGCCCAGCCGCCGCCAGGTACGCACCCGGCCGCCGACGTGGGCGCCGATGTCGAAGCCGAGGTCGCCGGGGGAGAGGAACTGCCCGTAGAGCTGCCGGGCACGCCGGTGCTTGGCCGGCTGACCGTGGTAGACGGCCAGGGAACGGGTGATCCCCCAGGCCCGCGCGAGCATCGTCACGACATCCCTAACTGTGAGTGGTGGACTTCGGTCCGAACGCGTGCAGGAACCGGTCACGGAACGACTCCATCGGCCAGACCGGGGCCTGCGGGTCGGGGTTGAGGCCGTCCTGCCAGCCCCACCCGGCGATGCGGTCGAGCACTGCCGGGTCCTTGGCGACGACTGTGATCGGCACGTCCTTGCCGGCGCCCTCGCCGGTGACCGCCCGGGCCGGTTGGTGGTCGCCGAGGAACACGAGCACCAGGTTCTCGTCACCGTAACGCTGCACGTAGGAGATGAGCGTGCGCAGCGTGTAGACCACCGACTGCCGGTACGCCTCCCGGGTGCCCTCCTTGGCGCGGTCGGCGCGCGCGGTCCCCTTGTAGACCGAGCCGTCGCCGACGTCGTCCCAGTCCACCAGCGGCGGCACCGGCGTCCACGGGATGTGGCTGGACAGCAACGGGATCTCGGCCATCACGGGTGCGTGCCCGGGTCCGCGCTCGCGGCGCTGGAACGTCGACAGCGTGTACTGGTCCGGCGGTGAGGAGAAGCTGAACAGCGGCCCCCGGTAGCCGAGTTCCTTCACGCCGTACACCTGGTCTGGGGAGAAGAAGTCGGCCTCCGGCCAGGCCCGGGTGAGCGCCGGCATGACCAGTGTGGTCCGCCAGCCGGCACGCTTGAACGCGCCGTTGAGGGTCAGGTGGTCGCTGCGCACCAGGTTGGTGTAGCGCAACTGGTTGTCCGCCCGGATGCCGCTCATCAGCGTGGCGTGCGCGAGCCAGCTCCCGCCGCCGGTGGTGGACGAGGTGAGGAACGCGCTGCGGCTGCCGTATCCGGCCGCGCGCAACTGGCGGGTTCCCTCGTCCAGGACGGCGTCCACCTCCGGTGCGAGGTCCGGGTCCTCCAGCGCGACCCGGCCGTAGCTCTCCACGAACGTGAACAGCACGTCCTTGCCGCGCAGCGCGGTCAGCAGCTCGTCGCCCGGCACGTTCTGGAACGGGTCGCCGGCGAGCTGCGTGTTCAACGTCTCCTGGTCGTTGAGGCCCGCCCGTACCTGCCGGGCACGGTCGTAGAGACCGGCCGCCACCGTGTCTGCGGCGACCGGGACGCCCGGCACGATCTGCGCGCCGAGCACGGCGCAGACCACCCAGGCGGCGGCGAGCGCGGTGGTCGCGCGCGCGGAGACCACCCGGTTGCCGGCCACGACCCGGGCCAGCCGCCGCGCCGACAGCGTCACCAGCAGCGGTACGGCGAGAACGGCGACCACTGCCAGCGCCACCGCACCCACCTCGGCGGCCGGGCCGTACGACTCGGACAGGAACTCCGCGCCCGCGCCGAGGAACGTCCAGTCGGCGATCAGGTCGAAGGGGCGGTCCAGGACCAGCGAGAACCCGAGGTCGGCGACCTTGAGGACGAGGACCAGGCCGAGCAGCGCGCCGAGGATCGTGGCCACCACCCGGCGCGGACGTGCCGGCAGGACCAGCAGCAGGGCGACGGCGACCAGCCCTTCCACCGGGATGCGCAGGAACGCGCCAGGGCTGAACTCGTTGACGTCGCTCGGGGCGACGAGCGCCACCAGCACGAGTGCGGCGGCCAGCGCGGTGACCGTCGCGGCGAGCAGCCGCCGGGCGCGCGGTCGGCCGGGCGTCGCGACGCCGTCGTCCCCGGCCCCTGTGTGGCCGGGGGTGCGGTCGACCGGGCCGGCGTCGGACGTGGCACTGTCGCCCGGCTCACTCGTGGCGCGCTCGCTCTCGGCCGTCGTGCCGTCGGTCGTGATGCCGTCGGTCGCGGTGCCGTCGGTCGTGGTGCCGTTGTTCGCGGTGCCGTCGGTCGTGGTGCCGTTCGGGGCGTCGTCGCCGTCCGCCCGGCGGGACAGGTCGGTCACGGGCGCCGCCCGCCGACCTCGGCGGGCTCGCGCGCGATCCGCGCGCCCGGCGCCCACTCGGAGCGGTGACCGGCGGGCGCGGGGGACACCGGCGCGGCCGGGAGCGCCACCGGGCGCCGCCGCGACGGTACGCGGTGCCGCCACAACCAGGCGACGTCCCGTCCGAACGACTCGACGAGCATCGCGAGCGCGCCGAGAAGCACCGCGACCGCGAGCAGCCGGGGCAGGACGCCTGCCGCCACCACCGCCAGCGCGATGCCCTGCGTGGCGGCGACCACCTTGCGCCAGTAGCGCAGAGGCAGCGAGCCGCGCATCCACGGCAGCACCCAGCCGGCGGCGACGAAGACGTACCGCATCGCGCCGATCACCAGCACCCAGGCACCGACCTGGTCGGCGACGTACCCGCAGAGGACCAGGACCAGGAAGGAGTCGACCTCCATGTCGAACCGTGCGCCCAGCGCGCTCACCGTGCCGGTACGCCGGGCCACCTGCCCGTCGACCCAGTCCAGCGACAGCGCCACCGCGCTCAGGACGACGAGCACCGGCACCACGATCGGCTCGCGGAACGAGTCGACTGTCAGCGCGGCAACCCCGCCGGTGAGCGTCGCCCGGGTGAGCGTCACCCAGTCGGCCGGGCCGAGCCGGTCCGCGCCCGAGCGGCGCAGCCCGTATCCGAGCGCCGCGACCGTCACCACCCCGAAGAGCAGACCGGCAAGCCAGCCGTACGCGCTCAGGCCGACCGTGCCGGCCAGGGCCGCGAGTACGCCGACCTGGAGAATCGCCCCCGCGAATGGATCAGTTCGAAGTGCGGACACCATGCCTCCGAGGTAGACGTCACGAACCACACGTGTGTACGGAGAACATGCCCGAACAGTTCGTTCTGATGCCGGAAACGCGCCAGCGGATGTGGCATGTCACGTCGGCCGGCGGGGCGGCGCGCGGTCAGCGCGCCCGGTCGGCGGTGTCCTCGTCGCGCCGGGCCAGCGCCGAACGGCGGTAGCCGTACAGCGCGTAGACGAGCGCGCCGAGCAGGAACCAGGCGCCGAACCGCAGCCACGTCACCGGGTCGAGGAACGTGATCAGCCAGATCGAGAACAACGCGCCGAGCGCCGGCACCACGGGCATGCCGGGCAGCCGGAACGTCCGCGGTGCGTCCGGACGGCGGTAGCGCAGCACGATCACCGCCACGCACACCACCACGAACGCCAGCAGGATGCCGATGTTGGTCAGCTCGGCGGCCTGCCGGATCGGCAGGAAGCCGGCGATCAGCGCCGAGCCGACGCCGACGATCCAGGTGACCCGGGTCGGCACCCGGCGTACCGGGTGCACCTTGGCGAACCAGCCCGGCAGCAGCCCGTCCCGGCTCATCGAGAACCACACCCGGGTCACGCCGAGCATGAACGTGAACATCACGGTGAGGATGCCGATGATCGCCCCGACCGCGATCACACTTGCGAGCCCGGAGAGCCCGACCGACGCGAACGCCGAGGAGAAGCCGCTCTCCGGGTCGATGTCCCGGTAGTTCTGCATGCCGGTGAGCACCAGCGTGGCCAGCACGTACAGCACCATCGAGACGACCAGCGACCAGATGATCGCCTTCGGCATGTGCCGGCGGGCGTCCCGCGACTCCTCCGCGGCGGTGCTCATCGCGTCGTACCCGAAGACCGCGAAGAAGACGGTGGCCGCGCCGGTGATCGCGCCGCCGACGCCGAACGGGAAGAACGGCGAGTAGTTGGAGGTCTTCACGTGGAAGAAGCCGACCACGATCACCAGCAGCACGACCGCGACCTTGAGGCCCACCACGAACGTCTCGAACCGGGCGGCGGCCCTGATGCCCCTGGTCAGCAGGAACGCGATGAGCAGGCAGAGCACCACAGCGAACAGGTCGACCCGGTGCCCGTCGCCGGTGCCGGGCGCGCCGAGCATCCATGCCGGCAGGTCCGCGCCCAGCTCGTTGACGAGGAAGCCGAAGTAGCCGGAGATGCCGATGGCCACCACGGCGACGATCGCCGTGTACTCCAGCAGCAGGTCCCAGCCGATGAACCAGCCGACCGCCTCGCCCAGCACCACGTACCCGTAGGTGTACGCCGAGCCGGCCTTGGGGATCATGCCGGCGAACTCCGCGTACGACAGCGCGGCGGCGGCGCTGGCCAGACCGGCGATCAGGAACGACACCAGCACGGCCGGGCCGGCGGTCTCGTTCGCCACCGCCCCGGCCAGCGCGAAGATGCCTGCGCCGATGATGCCGCCGACCCCGATCGCGGTGAGCTGCCACAACCCCAGTTCGCGGGAGAGGCCCGCGTCGGTCTCGTCGGCGATCTGCTCGACCGGCTTGCGCCGGAAGATGCCCTGTCCCACCGCCATGCCGGTCCCTCCCGTCGCACCGACGTACTCCGGCCGGGCCGCCGCCGTCCGGCGAGCCGCACCCGCATGGACGAACGTAAATCCTCGGCGCGAAGATCGCAGCCCGGCGGCGGCGGTCACCCCGGCGGCGGGCCGGCGACCAGCCGCCAGTACTGCCGCTTGCCCTCGTCGCGGACCACCACGCCGAGCCGGGCCAGCTCCCCGTGCAACTCCCGGGTCTCGGCGTCGTGGCCGCCGTCGAGCGCCCGCTGCCGGGCGCGCAGCAGGGCGTCCGCGCCGGACGGCAGGCCGGGCAGTCCTTCCACCCACCGCCGGTACGCGTCCCGGTGCGGGTCCTGCCCGGTCCACGGCCAGCCCTGCCGGGTGAACGCCTCCTGCAGCCGCTCGGCGTCCAGGTCGGACTTCTCCCGGGCCAGCTCGCCACCGGCGGTGTCCAGCAGCACCAGCGCCTTGCCGTCGACGAACACCCCCGCAACGGCGGCGCGCGCCAGATCCTGCCCGTGCCCGTCGCGGTGCAGCCGCACCGTCCGGTGCCCGACCGTGACGGTCAGCCGCTCGCGGACCGCCACCACCGCCAGGAACAGGCCGCCGAGCAGGCCCACCCCGGCCCCGATCGGGTACGCCCGATCGTCCGGCCACCGGTCGAGCAACTCGAACAGGCCCTGGAACGGGAACCAGGCCAGCCCGGCGATCCAGCCGGACACCGCGGTCAGCCCGGCGCCCAGCCCCGCCCCGAGCAGCGGGAACCCCGCCCACATCAGCACCAGCTCGCCGCGTCCGCCGTCGACCACGACGTCCTCGCCGGGTTGCCATGCGGTCACTGTCAGGACACCTCCCGGCGCATGGTGCGCACCAGACCGGCGACCAGCGGCAGGAGCACCCAGACGGCGAGCGAGACGCCGAGCCGGCCCCACTGCCCGCCGTTCATCTCGGCGCCGAGCAGCGGCTCCATCGTGTACGACGTGTCCAGCCAGCGGGCCGGCTCACGCAGCGCGGAGATCATCGCGGCGAGCAGGCTCCACACCGTGGGCAGCAGCAGGTAGGTGACGATCGCCAGCGGCGTGTTCAGCAGCAGCAGGCCGAAGGCGGCGCCCATCAGCACGCTCGCCACCTGGAACACGGCCGCGTGCGGCAGCAGTTGCCAGTCGAACGTCCAGGCGCCCGCCCCGCCGCTGGCGCGGGCGGCGAGCGTGCCGGCGGCGGCGACGGCCAGGCTGACGAGCACCGAGGCGAGCGCGGCGAGCACCACCGCTGCGAGTTTGGCGACGATCACCCGCTCGCGGCGGGGCACCAGCGCGAACGTGGTGAGCGCGCTGCGCTGCGACCACTCGCCGGTGATGGAGAGGATGCCGAGCACCGGCAGCAGCAGCCCGACCGGCAGCAGCGACGGCGTGAAGAAGGCGGTGAACGTCTGGTCCGGCGCGTCGACGACGAACAGCTGCACCACCACGATCGCGGCGGCGATCAGCCCGATCGTGATCAGCAGCCAGCGTCCGGCCCGGGTGTCGGCGAGCTTGCGCAGCTCCACGGCGGTCAGCCGGGCCAGCGAAGGACCGGCGACGGCCGGCTCGTGCCGCGGCGGGGCGGTCGGAACGGCAGTGGTGGTCATCGGACGGCCTCCTTGGTCGACGCGCCGGCGGTGAGGGTGAGGAAGAGCTGCTCCAGGCCACCGCTGCCGGCCGGGCGCAGTTCGGTGAGGACCAGTCCGGCGTCCGCCGCGGCCTGACCGACCTGGCCCGGCTCGGCCCGGACCACGAAGCCGCCGTCGGTGCCGGCGGTGGCGGGCAGCGCGGCCCGGTCCAGCGTCAGGCGCAGGGCGTGCGCGTCGCGGGCGCGCACGAGCGTGCCGGCGCCGGCGAGCAGCTCGTCCTTGCCGCCCTGGGCGACCACCCGGCCGCCGCCGATCACCACCAGCCGGTCGGCCACCGCCTCCACCTCGCGCAGCAGGTGCGAGGAGAGCAGCACCGTGCCGCCCCGGTCGGCGAAGTCGCGCAGCAGGCCGCGCATCCAGAAGATCCCCTCCGGGTCGAGGCCGTTGGCCGGCTCGTCCAGGATCAGGACCCGGGGGTCGCCCAGCAGCGCCAGAGCCAGGCCGAGCCGCTGCCGCATGCCCAGGGAGTACGCGCCGACGCGGCGCCGGGCCGCGGTGTCGTTCAGCCCGACCTGGTCGAGTACCGCCGCCACCCGCCCACGGTCCACGCCCATGGTGCGGGCGGCGAGCGTGAGCGTCTCCCGCCCGGTGCGCCCGGCGTGCTGCGCCGAGGCGTCGAGCAGCACGCCGATCTCCCGTCCCGGGTTGGGCAGGTGCCGGTACGGGCGTCCGCCGACTGTGGCGCCGCCCGAGGTGGGCGGCGTCATCCCACAGATCATCCGCATCGTGGTGGACTTCCCGGCGCCGTTCGGCCCGAGGAAACCGGTCACGGAACCCGGTTCGCACCGGAACGTGACGTCCTCGACGGCGGTGTGCGGACCGTACCGCTTGGTGAGCTGGTCGACTTCGATCATGCCGTCGAGCCTGCCGGGGCCAACCGGTCACGCGCTGCGGCCGGCGGTCTGCGCCGCCGTCGACCTCGGTTCACCGCAGGCGTCGACTTTGGTAGCTGGTAGCCGGTCCGGAGGGCTTCCTAGCATGGACGGGTGACCAGTGCCGCCGTACCCGATCATCCCTGGCTCCTGCCGGGCTCCCTGGTGCCCGCCCGAGCCGCCCGGCGGACCCCGCGGGACTGGTTCGTGGACGGCGTGCTGTTCGTGGCCTCGCTGCTCTGGGTGCTGATCGCGCACGGCGACGTGACCAGCGCCACCCCGGAGTTCGGCCTCAACGCCGGTCCGGCCTGGCTGGAGGAGGTCGACCTGCTCGTCGGCCTGCTCGTCAGCGGCGCGCTCTGGCTGCGCCGGCGCTGGCCGGTCGGGCTCGCGGTGGCGACCGCGCCGCTGGCGCTCTTCTCGGTCACCGGCGGTGTCGCGCTGCTGGTCATCGTGTTCACCGTGCTGGTCCACCGGCCGCTGCCGGTGGGCTTGGCGCTGGTGGCCTGGCAACTGTTGAGCCTGCCGGTCTACCTCGCGGTCCGGCCCGACCCGACGCTGCCGGTCTGGGCCTCCGCCGTGTGGACCGGGCTGTTCATCTGCGTGGTGGTGGCGTGGGCGTTGTTCGTCCGCGCCCGCCGCCAGCTCGTGCTGTCCCTGCGTGACCGGGCCGAGCGGGCCGAGGCCGAGCAGCAGCTCCGGCTCGACCAGGCCCGGCAGCTCGAACGCGGCCGGATCGCCCGGGAGATGCACGACGTGCTCGCCCACCGGATCTCCCTGCTCAGCCTGCACGCGGGCGCGCTGGAGTTCCGGCCGGACGCGCCGCCGGAGGAGGTGGCGCGGGCGGCCGGGGTGATCCGGGCCAGCGCGCACGCCGCGCTCCAGGACCTGCGCGAGGTGATCGGCGTGCTGCGGGCCGAGGTCGGCTCCGAGGCCACGCCGGAACGGCCGCAGCCCACGCTGGCCGACGTGCCCGCGCTGGTCGCCGAGAGCCGCGACGCCGGGGTACGGGTCACCGTGGTCGACGAGGTGATCGAGCCGGAGGCGGTGCCCGCGGCGATCGGGCGCAGCGCGTACCGGATCGTGCAGGAAGGGCTGACCAACGCCCGCAAGCACGCGCCCGGCGCGGTGGTCACGGTCCGGCTGGCGGGCGGCCCGGGGGACGGGCTGGCGGTGGAGATCCACAACCCGTGGCCGGTCGGCGCGTCGCCCACCGCCATTCCCGGCGCCGGCACCGGGCTGGTCGGGATCGCGGAACGGGTCACGCTCGCCGGTGGCCGCCTCGAACACGGGCGGGACGCCGACGGCGGTTTCCGGCTGACCGCCTGGCTGCCCTGGGCGGCCCGGTGAGCGCGCCGGTGCGGGTGCTGATCGTCGACGACGACCCGCTGGTCCGCGGCGCGCTGTCGATGATCCTCGGCGGCGTACCCGACCTGGCGGTGGTCGGCGAGGCCACCGACGGCGCCGAGGTGCCGGCGGCGGTCGCCGCGTACGCCCCGGACGTGGTGCTGATGGACATCCGCATGCCCCGGGTCGACGGGCTGGCCGCCATCGAGGCGCTGCGGGCCACCCCGGAACCGCCCGAGGTGCTGGTGCTCACCACGTTCGACGCCGACGAGCAGGTGCTGCGGGCGCTGCGCGCCGGGGCGAGCGGCTTCCTGCTCAAGGACACCCCGCCGGCCGAGATCGTGGCGGCGGTACGCCGGGTCGCGGCGGGGGAGGCGACGCTGTCCCCGGCGGTGACCCGCAAGCTCATCGCGCACGTCACCGGCACCGCGCCGGTGGCGAGCCCGGACCCGAAGCGGGAGCGGGCGGTACGGCTGCTCGACGGCCTCTCCGAGCGGGAGCGGGAGGTCGCGGTGCTGCTCGGCCGGGGCCGGACCAACGCGGAGATCTCCGCCGAGTTGTTCATGAGCGTGGCGACCGTGAAGGCGTACGTGTCGCGCCTGCTGACGAAGCTCGACCTGAACAACCGCGTGCAGGTGGCCCTGCTGGTCCAGGACGCCGGCCTGGTCTGACGCGCAGGACGGCCCGGACGAGCAGTGCTCATGCGAGGACGTCGCCGGGTGGGCAAGTCCCGCCTCGTGGAGGAGTTCGTCGAGCGTACGGGCGTACCTCACCTCTTCTTCACCGCCTCGGCGCAACCCACACCCGCCGCCGACCTGCGGCTCTTCGTTGCGGCGGCGGCCGGCTCGACACTTCCCGGAGCGGGTCTGTTCGCCGGGCAGGCACCGGCCACCTGGGACGCGGCACTCACCCTCCTCGCCGCCGCGCTGCCCGCGGACCAGACCAGCGTCGTCGTGCTCGACGAGATGCCCTACCTCATCGCCACCGATCCAGGTTTCGAGGGCACCCTCCAGAAGGTCTTCGACCGGGAGTTGTCCCGTAGGCCGGTCCTGCTGATCTGCGTCGGCTCGGACCTGGCGATGATGGAGGCGCTCAACGACCACGGTCGGCCGTTCCACCAACGCGCGACCGAAATGGTCGTGCCGCCGCTGAGCCCCGGCGACGTGGGCGAGATGCTCCAGCTGCCGTCGGCGGATGCCGTCGATGCGTACCTCGTCACCGGCGGCCTGCCGCTCGTCCTCGACGACTGGGCCCCCGGCGAGACCGTGCGCGACTACCTCGCCAAGGCTGTCCCGGATCCCACGTCCGCACTGATCGTCAGCGGGGAACGGGCCCTCGCCGCCGAGTTTCCGCCGCAGTCCCAGCCGGGCGTGGTGCTGCGCGCCATCGGCTCCGGGGAGCGCACCGCCTCCTCCATCGCGCGGGCCGCCGGTGGAATCCCGCAGGCTTCGCTACACCGCGCGCTCCGACTGCTGGCTGACAAACGGATCGTGGAGGCCACCCTCCCGCTGTCCACCCGTCCTTCGCGCGAGACCCGGTACGTGGTCGCCGATCCGTATCTCCGCTTCTGGCTCGCCTTCCTCGATCCCTACCTCGCCGAGATCGAGCGCGGCAGAGGGGATCTGACCCTCGCCCGCATCCACTCGTCCTGGACCTCATGGCGGGGACGTGCGGTCGAGCCGGTGATCCGGGAGTCGCTGCGCCGGCTGCCGCCGGGGCACCTGCCGTTCGAGACGGCGGTGGTGGGCGGGTACTGGACGCGTATCAACGATCCCGAGATCGACGTGGTCGGCGGTGACCGTAGCCCGGTGGCCAAGCGGATCACGTTCGTGGGCTCGGTCAAGTGGCTGGAGAACGGCGCGTTCGACGGTCACGACCTGGCCCGGCTGCTTCACCACCGCGCCCAGCTACCGGGCGCCGACGACCAGACGCCGGTCGTCGCGGTGGTGCGCAGTGGCCGCGCGGTTGACGGTGTCACGGCGATCGGGCCGGCCGAACTGCTCGCCGCGTGGCGGGATTGAACTGCTGCCGTTTCCCGGCCGTACCAGTGGTCGAGGATGTGGTGCGGCCGTTCCGCCGCACCGCTGCCGAGCTGCGGGAGGCCTGCCGTGCGAGTTGGTGAGCAGTCGACGGATCCCATCGACCAGATCCTGGGCGAGGTGCCGGTACCGGCACCGTTGACCCCCGAGGACGTCCGCCTCGCGGTCCGGGCGGTGGTGGTGCACGCCGCCGAGGAGTGGCCCGCGGGGCCGAAGTGCCGCAACGACGGCTCGTCGTTCCCCTGCCGGTTGCATCGCTGGGGCCGGCGCGTGTTGGAGACACACGGTCTCAACGACCGCCAGATCGACGCGCTGATCCGGCACGGCAACCCGTTCGTGCACGTGCCCTTCCCGTTCGTGCTGACCGGCCCGTCCGGCGCCCGTCCGGCCGCCGGGCAGGCCGGACGTCCGGTGCCGGGACAGCCGGCGCGGGCGGTGCCGGGTCAGGCCGTTCGCCCGGCCGCCGCAGCTCAGGCGGCGCGCGGTCCGGTCCCGCGGGTCGCCGCGCCGCCGGTCCGGCCCGGTCTGCGGCCCGTCGCCGGACGGCCGGCTCCCGCCGCCCGGCCCCGCTGGCCCCGGGCGAGCTGACTCCGTCGCCAGGCCCCGGGCGATCCGACCCGTCGCCCGGTCCGGGTGAGGTGACGCCACGCCTCGCCCGATCCCCGGGCCCGCTCACCCGGCCCCTCCGGCCCGGGGTGAGCCGACGCCCGGCGCCCGGTTCCGGTCGCGTCCACGCCCCGTCGCGGAGCGGCGTCGGTCGTGCCGGAGCATGCCGACGGCGGCCCGGCCGGGGAGCCCCCACCCCCGTGCCGGGCCGCCGTCACCGCGTTACTCGACCCCGCAGTCCGGGGCGGACCAGTCCCTGGTGTTCGCCACCTTGTCCCGGTTGTTCTCCCGCCGCGAGTCCACGTGCGTGTGGTCGTCGTGGTCCGGGTAGCCGGGGCCGTAGATGCCGCTGAAGCCCTGGTCGCGGGCGGAACGGGCGATGTCGCAGAGGCTGCGGTGCTTGGCGATCAGGTCGGCCGCGTTGCCGTAGAGGTGCTGGCTGTCCGCGGCGCCGCCGACCTGCCGGTTGCAGGCGATGCTGCGGAACCCGCTGGTCACGTAGAGCGGCTTGTCGCCGAGGCTGCGCCGCAACGCCTCCAGCTTCCACATGGTGCGCAGCGCGTTCTCCCGGGTGGCCGACGACGAGAGCGGGCCACCGGCCCACCCGCCCTTGCCGCAGCCGTTGTCCAGCTCGGCGTAGCTGAAGTGCTTCGGCGTGCAGTCGCTGTCCTTCTGCAGGTCGTAGATCTTGGCGAACGTCTTCGGTCCGGCCACGCCGTCGGCCCGCAGCCCGTACGCGGCCTGGAAGCGCTTGACAGCGGCGGCTGTCTCCGGGCCGTACACGCCGTCGACCCGGACGATGCCGCCGTACGCGGCCCAGCCGGCCACCCGGATCTGGAGCTGCCGTACGTCGGAGCCGGACTGTCCCTGGGACAGCATGCGGTTCCAGGTGTAGCAGCCGTCGGCGTGGGCCGGTGGCGCGGCCACGACGGTCGCCACGGCGGCCCCGGGCAGGGCCAGCGCGAACGCGACCGCCGCCCGCTTCAGGGTGTTGACGCGCACAGAGTCCTCCCGATGTCAGAGCGGAACTGGGGTTGGACGGGCACATCGACCGGTACGTCCCGTCTCTCTCACCGTGACAGGTGAGAGGATTCTTCGTGGTGATTAGCCGAAATTGTTCTCACATCGGGCGGTTGCTGGATATCGGCTGTGAATAGTGCCTGTTTGCGAACGCGCCGCCGGGTGTCGCCCGTCGGAGGTGGGCGGTAACGTCTGCTCCCGGACCCGGGCGGCGACCTCGACGGGCGGGGAGGTGGGCGTTGGCGCGTGGCGGCGTGTTCTGCGTCGAGGGGCAGTGGCACCGCGACCTCAACGAACGAGGATCCGTCCTGCCCACGCTCGACCTGCTCGAACGGCTCGGCCGCATCCGCTACATCCACAAGGACGCGGCCACCCGCGACGAGCTGTTCTACTTCGTCGACAGGTGGCTGCTCAAGCAGTACGCGGATCACCGGGTGGGCTTCTTCGCCATGCACGGCGAGCCGAGCCGGCTCTGCCTCACCGACTGGGACTCGGTCGAGCTGTCGGACGTGGCCGAGCGGATGGCCGGCCGCTGCGAGGGCCGCCGCCTCTACTTCGGCAGCTGCTCGGTGCTGCGCGCCTCCGACGCCACGCTGCGCGGGTTCCTCGACGTCACCGGCGCGGCGCTGATCTGCGGCTTCACCCGCGAGGTCGACTGGGTCGAGTCGGCCGCCTTCGAGACGGTGCTGCTCGACGTGCTCGCCAACGGTCAGCGCCACAACGCCGCCGAGGTGCGGATGCGCTCGGCACACTGGGCGCCGCTCGCCGCGTACCTCGGTTTCCGGGTGATCTACGCCAACGGCCGTGCCTGGCGGCCCTCGGCCCGCCCGCGGGTGCCGGAGCAGGTCCCGGCGCAGCGGGCCGCCGGGCGTCCGCGCTGAGATCGACCGGCCGGCCTGGTAGAACCGAGGGCATGGCACGCAGCATCGCGAAGAACACCCGGGTCGACCGGGACGCCCTGATCGAGTTCCTCCGCCCCCGCCACCACGTCGTGCTCATGACCACCCGCTCCGACGGGCGCCCGCAGTCCTCCCCGGTGGCGTGCGGCGTGGACGCCGAGGGCCGCCTGGTCATCTCCACCTATCCCGAACGCGCCAAGGTCGCCAACATCCGCCGCGACCCGCGCGTCTCCGCGTGCGTGCTCTCGGACGACTGGAACGGCCCGTGGGTGCAGGTCGACGGCGTGGCCGAGGTGCTCGACCTGCCCGAGGCGCTGGAGCCGCTCGTCGACTACTTCCGCAGCATCTCCGGCGAGCACCCGGACTGGGACGAGTACCGGTCGGCGATGGTCGCCCAGGGCAAGTCGCTGATCCGCGTCACGATCGAGTCCTGGGGTCCGATCGCCACCGGCGGCTTCCCCGCCCGGCTGGCCGACTGAAGCAGTACGCGCCGGATCAGTACGCGCCGGATCAGTACGCGACGGTGAAGCGGGCGTTGCCGAACCGGGGATTCTCGATCTCGTCGACGATCGCCACCGCCAGGTCCTCGTAGGTGAGCACCGACCGGCCCTGCGCGTCGGTCACCGGCTGGTCGGTGCCGGTGCGGTAGTGCCCGGTCCGCTCACCCGGGTGGAACTCCAGCGGCGGCGGCGAGACGTACGTCCAGGTCACCCCGTCCGCGCTGGTGCGGTAGAACTCCAGCGCGTCGGCCTGGCCGTGCGCCGAGTCCCGGTACTCCTCCGGGAAGTCCGGCTCGTCCAGGTAACGGGTGCCCTTCGGCGTGAGCAGCGTCGAGCCGCCGCCGACGTGGATCACCCGAGGTGGGTCGGGCAACTCACGCAGCGTGTCGACCAGCGTCCGCGCGGCGTCGCGCCACAACTCGCGCTCGCCGCCGCCGATGGCCACCACCAGCACGTCCGCATCCTCGGCCAATTCGCGTACGCTCCGCGCCGAGGTGGCGTCGCCGGTCACCGTGCGTACGCCGGGGGGTAGGTAGCCGACCGCCTCCGGACGCCGCACCGCCGCTGTCACCCGATGCCCCCGCTCGACCGCCTCGGCCGCGATCCGCGAGCCCGCCGTCCCGCCGGCGCCGAACACGACGATGTCGCTCATGCCTCACAGGCTAGGCAGCCCACCGGCGGGCGGCGGGAGTTCCGCCGAACCGGCTCAGTCGACGATCGCCGAGTAGACGAGCTGGCGCAACTGGCTGCGCAGCGGGTACGTGCTCGACGGCATCAGCTGGGTGAACAGCAGCGCGGTGACCTCCTCCACCGGGTCCACCCAGAACGCGGTGCTGGCCAGGCCGCCCCAGTAGAACTCGCCGACGCTGCTCGGCACCCGCGACGGCACCGGGTCCAGCACCACCGCGAAGCCCAGCCCGAAGCCGATCCCGTCGAGGATCGTCTCGGCGAAGCCCTCCGGCGAGAACGAGGCCAGGTCCCGGTTGCCCGGCAGATGGTTGCGGGTCATGAAGCGCACCGTGCGCGGGCCGAGCAGGCGGACCCCGTCCAGCTCGCCGCCGCGCAGCAGGAACTGGGTGAACCGGTGGTAGTCGGCCGCCGTGGAGACCAGCCCGCCGCCGCCGGAGTGCCAGGTCGGCTCCGCCAGCGCGGCCCGGCCCACCCCGTCGGCGCGTACGGCCTGGCCGGTGGCCGGGTGCGGGGCGTAGAGGGCGGCCAGGCGCTTGGAGTCCGCCGCGTCCACCCACCAGCGGGTGTCCGTCATGCCCAGCGGGCCCAGGATGCGCTCGGCGAAGAACGCGTCCAGCGACTGCCCGGAGATCACCTCGACCAGGCGGCCCAGCACGTCGGTGGAGACGCCGTAGTTCCAGCTCGTGCCCGGCTGGAACAGCAGCGGCAGCCGGGCCAGCCCGGCCGAGGCCGCCGCCAGGTCCGCGCCCGCCGGCACGCCCAGGTCGAAGCCGGCCGCCCGGTACAGGCCGTCGACCACCGAGACCTGGGCGAAGCCGTACGTCAGGCCGGCGGTGTGGGTGAGCAGGTGCCAGATCCGGATCGGCTCGACCGCCGGCACGGTGTACGGCTTGAGCACCGAACCCCGGTCGTAGACGCGTACGTCGGCGAACTCCGGCAGCCAGCGGCTGACCGGGTCGTTCAGCTCGAACCGGCCCTCCTCCCAGAGCATCATCGCCGCGACCGAGGTGATCGGCTTGGTCATCGAGTAGATGCGCCACAGCGTGTCCGCCTCGACCGGCGTACCGGCCTCCCGGTCCCGCAGCCCGTACGTCGAGGAGTGGGCGACCTCGCCCCGGCGGCTGACGACGATCTGCCAGCCGGCGAGCCGGCCGTCGTCGACGTACCGGGCGAAGTGCTCGTCGATCCGCCCCAGCCGGGCGGAATCGAAGCCGACGTGGCCGGGATCGGTGCTCACCGTGACACTCACGACGCGAACCTACCCGCAGGTACCTCGGCCCCGGAAGTGTCATTAGGGTCGGTGGCATGCCCGAGCCGGTCGAGGACGTCACCTACCGCCAGCAGGACTGGTACGCCGAGGAGCTGGCCGACCGGCACTTCGTGCGATGCGAGTTCTTCCACGTCGACCTGACCGAGGCGGTCAGCCGGGGCGCGGTCTTCACCGACTGCGTGTTCGGCAACGTGGCGTTCAACGCCTCCCGGCACACCGACTCGGCGTTCACCAGGTGCTCGTTCAGCAAGTGCAACCTCTTCGAGGCCGAGTTCACCGGCTGCAAGCTGGTCGGCAGCACGTTCGACCGCTGCGATCTGCGCCCGCTGCGGGTCGACCGGGGCGACTGGTCCTTCGTCACGCTCGCCGGCGCCGACCTGCGCGGGGCGCGGATCACCGACGTACGGATGCGGGAGGTCGACCTGACCGGCGCCGACCTGACCGGCGCGACGCTGACCGGCGTGGACCTCTCCGGCGCCCAGTTGCACGCCGCCAAGCTGATCCGGGCCGACCTGCGCGGCAGCGACCTGTCCGCGCTCGACCCGACGGCGGTGCAGCGTTCCGGCGCGCGGATCGACGCCGAGCAGGCGGTGATGCTGGCCCAGGCGCTCGGTTTCCAGGTGGGCTGAGTCCGCTGGGAAATGTGCCGCGGGTTGTCAGGTTTTCCGGACACACTCGGGCGCATGACATGGTGGTCCGACCTGGTGGCGGCCGAGCCCGAGTTCGCGGCGCGGGTACGCGCCCGCTTCGCGGTCCGCAAGCACGGCACGATGGCGACACTGCGGCGGGACGGCTCGCCGCGGATCAGCGGCACCGAGTTCGACTTCGGTGACGACGGGCAGTTGCGGCTGGGCAGCATGGCCGGCGCGGTCAAGGCGCTCGACCTGCGACGCGATCCCCGGGTGGCGCTGCACAGCCCGACCGAGGACGCCCCGCCGGACGACCCGTCCACCTGGGACGGAGACGCGAAGATCGCCGGCCGGGCGCACGAGGAGCCGCCCGCCGAGGACGGCTCGCACAGTTTCCGGATCGAGCTGACCGAGGTGGTGCTCACCCGGGTGGGCGACCCACCCGACCACCTCGTGATCGAGAGCTGGCACCCCACCCGAGGCCTCGAACGCCGCACCCGCCACTGACCCGCCGCCCCCACCCGCTGACACGCGTCGATCATGAAGTTAGCGGCCTTAGATGCCCGTTTTGCCGCCGCCAACTTCATGATCGACCCGACGGTCTCGGGTGGGCGAGGTCCGCCGTGGCTGGGTACGGGAGATCTTGGTACGGAATGGCCCCTGCGGGGGCGGAAATCCTCCAAGATCTGTCCTGCTGGGATGGCCGGCGCCGGGCAGGCGTGGGAATTGCGAGGGCTGATGCCTTCTGCAAGATCGCGTTCTGTGTCATCCTCCCTACGGCGAGCCACGGGGCCGGGCCGCTCGCCGCCGGTGGCCGAGGGAGGGTCGGTGGCTGAGGACGACATCGCGCGTACCGGTATCCGGGTCGGGGGCTGGCTGCCCACACCGGACGACGGGGTCGACGCGCCGGAGCGCCCCGCCGGTCCACGCCGCCTCCCTGGGGACACGGATCCCGCCACGCCCCGGACGGTGAACCCGCCGGACGGCGAGCACCCAGCGGCCGACGCGGACGATCGGGTCTCCGTGGGGGACCTGGAACCGCCGGGTACCGCTGTCTGGCCGCCTCCGCGTACCGGCGGCCCGCCGACTCCCGATCTTCCCGCCGTAGGCCCGCTTCCAGCCGACATGCCCGTGCCCGGCACGCTCCCCGCAGGCCCTCCCGCGCCCGGCCCTCCTACGTCGACTCCGCCCAGCTCCGGCCCGCCAGCCTCCCGGACGCTCGGGCCAGGCCCGCTCGTCTCCGGGACGTCGGCGTCGGTGCCCGAGCCGCGTCCGAGTCCGCCCGGCGGCCGGGTTCCGCTGGTCGGGCCGGCCCCGATCGGGTTGCACCTGTCCGGCCCGTCACCGGTCCGGCCGGGCGCCGCCGACGAGCCGGCCGGCTCCGGTCTGCCTCAGGAGGCGGAGGCGAGACCCGGCCGGCACTCCGCCCGGGAGAGCATCCCGGCGCGCCTCGCCGGCCTGACCGGCGGCCTGTCCGACGTGACCGGCGGGATGGGCGCCCGGCTGCGCGCCGCCGCCCGAGCGGCGAGGACCCGGCTGAGCCGGACCCTCGCCCCGATCGCCGGTCCGATGCGCCCCCCGCCCGACGCCCCGGCCACCCGCGTCGCCGCGGCCCGGGCGCGGCGTCGACGCCGGCGCGCCGTACTGGCGGCCGTGGCCGTGACCGGCCTGGTGGCGGCGCTGGCGTACGCGGCCCGGTCGTCCACGCCACCCCCGCTGGCCCGGGAGACCGCGCCCGTGGCGGCACCCGGCAACCAGGCACCGAACGACCAAGCACCAAGCGGCCAAGCACCCAGCGGCCAGGCGCCGAGCCGACAAGCGCCCAGCGACCAGGCGCCGGCCACCGGCGACCCGGTCGCACCCGGCGGGCCGCTGCTCGACGTGGACCTGGCGCCGCTGCCGGGGTCGTTGTCGCTCACCGACCTCGGTACGCGGGACTGGCGGCACTGGGGCGGGACCGGCGCGGACAGCTTCCATCGCAAGGTGGGCGGTACGGGCGAGATCCAGGATCCGGGTGGCGAGCGGCTGGAGCACAACGCGGGCGCTTGTGATCTCCAGTGGACCGACGGCACGCCGACGGCGCGTCAGGAGGGCACCCGGGCGGGTGTCTTCCAGCGCGGCGCCGGGAAGAGCTTCACGCTCGGCGTGGCCGGGAGCGGGGATGTGCGTACGGTCCGGTTGTTCGTCGGCACGTTCTCGGCCGGTGCGCGGCTCGACCTGTCGCTGTCCAGCGGTGGCGATCCCGCCGTCCGCGAGGTCGCCCTCGCCGCGGGCGACCGCTTCTACCAGTACGTCATCCGCTTCCGGGCGGCCCCCGGGGAGCGGTTGCTGATCAGGTGGCACGCCCTGACCGTGACCGGGGGGCAGAACGACGGGGTGGCGTTGCAGGCGATCACGGTAAGCTGAGCGGCCGGTCCGGCGGGCGGTCGTCAGGTAACGAACTGGAAACGCCCGTCACTCGACATATGGCGCAAAGAGCCGTGCGGTGACACCGTGAAGCCCGTCGCGCACCTGTCGTTTCCGGCGGTGTCGTGACCGAAGTGGAGGGTGTGGTGGGCCAGGAGGACCGTCCGCGTACCGGCCCCGGCTCGCACCGGCACGGCCTTCCGCGTACCCGGTCCGCGCTGCGCCGGCTGCGCCGCCGGCGGCGGCTGATGCTGGAAGGGCTGGCTGCGGTCCTCTGCCTGGCGGCGCTGGCCGTCTACCTCGGCGTCGAACGGCACGACACGCCACGCGAGGAGCACGCCGGGGTGCCGGTGGCGCCGCCCGGCCGGGTCGGGCTGCCGAACGAGGCCGGCGACTCGGTGGTCAACCCGGGGCTGCGTCCCCGGCAGCGGCCGCCGTCGCCGAGCCCGTCGCCGTCCACGCCGTCCCCGTCACCGACGCCGGCGTTGCCGCCGACCGTCACCGTCACCCGCGCCGAGGTGCCCGCCACTGTCGACCTCACCGCCGCCGGCCCCACCGACTGGGTCCACTGGGGGCTCACCGGTGCCGACCGGACGGTCCGCAAGCGGGGCGGCTCCGGCGAGATCCGCGACGAGGGCGGCCGGGGGCGGCGGGAGAGCTTCAGCAACAACCCCGAGGCGTACGCCTGGCGTGACGGCAACCCGGTCGCGTCGGCGAGTGGCACCATGTCCGGCGTCTACACCTGCAACCGGGGCAGCGGGTTCAACCTCGCGGTTGCGGCCGACGGGCAGCAGCGCACGGTGCGTCTGTACGCCGGGCTCTGGATGGCCCGCGGCCGCCTCGACGTGCGCGTCTCCAGCGGCGGCCCGGTGACCACGCTGCGGATGGAGGATCCGCACACCGCGCTCACCGCCGAGTTCACGATCAGGTTCCGCGCCCCGCGCGGCGCGAAGCTGCTGATGAACTGGACGGTGGAGGAGTCGCTGGGCGACTGCGGCAACGTCAGTCTCCAGGCGGTGGCGCTGCGCTGAGCGGGGACAGTTTGTCCGTCGCGTACCGGGCCGGGCGTCGTACGTTTCGGTTGTCCCGTCCGACCATCCTCTGTGGAGGCCCGACCGATGACCGGCCCTGCCCCCGTCGCCCCCGCCCGCCCGCGCACCGACTGTGACGTGCTGCGCGAGATCCCGATGCCGCCGTACGTGACGGTCGAGGACGTCCAGTTCGCGGTGCGGGCGGTGGTGGTGCACGCGCCGCGGGCCTGGTCGGGCGGGACCATCTGCCGCAACGACGCCAGCCCGCACCCGTGCCGCCTGCACGTGTGGGGCCGCCGGGTGCTCACGCTGCGCGGGCTGCCGTCGGCCGAGATCGACGCGCTGGTCGAGCGCGGCGATCCCGCGGCCGACCCGCGTCCGTACCGCCCCGGCGCCTGAGCACCGGGGCGGCACGGGCCGGTCAGCAGAGCGCGGGCTTCACCCAGGAGCACTCCCGGCCCTCCGGCACGCGCGGCGACTCGGGCGCGGCCGGCACCGTCCGCCGGGCGGTCGCCGTCTCCTTCTCGGTGTACGAGGCCAGCGCGATGGCGATCTGGTCCTCCAGCCCCTTCACCGACGAGGTGAGGTAGTTGTTCAGCACGATCGAGAAGGCGAGCAGCCGCCCGTCGGCGTCGGTGACGTAGCCGGAGAGCGCTGACGCGCCGGTCAGGCTGCCGGTCTTGGCGTGCACGTTGTTCGCTGCTGCCGTGCCGCCCATCCGGCTGCGCAGCGTTCCGCCCACGAACCGGTCCGGGTTGCCGGCCACCGGCAGCGCGGCGTACCAGGTGTCGAACCACGGTTCGGCGCGGACCGCCGAGAGCAGCGTGACGAACTGGGCCGGCGGGACGAGGTTGCGCCGGGACAGCCCGGAACCGTCGCGTTGGCGCAGCGTGCCGGTGTCCACTCCGGCGTCGCCCACGTACCCGCTGATCGCTGACAGCCCGGCGGCCCAGGTGCCGGATCCGGAGAGTTGCCGGCCCAGTTCCTTGGTCAGCACCTCGGCGTGACCGTTGTTGGAGAGCTTGAGGAACGGCACCATCAGGTCGGCCAGCGGCATCGAGTCGTGCCGGGCGAGCGGCTTGGCGGTGTCGGGGGTGGCGGTGCCGAGCACGGTCCGGCCGAGCACCCGTACGCCGTGCCGCCGCAGCGCGGAGCGGAACACGTCGGCGGCGTACCCGGTCGGTTCCCACACGGTGACCCAGTCGCTCTCGGCGGCCTGGCCGACGGCGATCTGGCCGGTCACCACCACCGTGTTGCCGCCGTGCTCGCGCTCGAAGGAGATGGTGGTCTCGCCGTCGGCGACCGTCTCGGCCCGGTTGTCGATCCGCAGCCAGCCGTTGTCAGGCGTCATGGTGATCTTCGGCAGGGCGCCGGCCCGGGTGCCCGGGGCGGCGTGGACGATCACGGTGCCGGCGTCGTAGTCGGTGTCCGGGGCCACTGTCAGCGCCGACACCTGGGCGGCGTAGTAGTAGGGCTCGTCGTCCCAGGTCCAGTCCGGACCGAGGCGGCCCTTGTCGTACCGGGTGTCGTCGGCGATCAGATCGCCCGCCACCACGCGTACGCCGGCCGCGGCGACCTGCTCGGCGAGCCGGTCGTAGTCGGCGGCGAGGATGGTGGGGTCGCCGCCGCCACGCAGGTAGAGGTCGCCGGAGAGCATCCCGGCGCGCCGCGGCCCGTCGGCGCTCACCTCGGTGGTGAAGCGGTGGCCCGGACCGAGGAGTTCCATCGCCGCCGCCGAGGTGAGCAGCTTCGTGTTGGAGGCGGGGATGAGCCGCCGGGTGCCGTTGCGGTCGTAGAGCGTGCGGCCGGTGGCGGTGTCCACGACGACCACGCCCGCCTGTGCCCCGTTGAGCCGGCTGTCGGCGAGGACGGCGTCGATGGTGGCGTTCAGCCGGGTCTGCGCGGGGGTGGGCGCTTCGGCGGTGGCGGTGGTGGTGCCGGCGGCAGCCGCGGTGGCGACCAGCGCCAGCACCGCGAGCGCCCGGGGGAATAGGCGACGATGCATGGGAAGATGCTGCCACGGAGATTTCCTGCGGGAAAGGCTTCGGCGCGAAAGGTTATTTGCGGCCGCCGATGCGGTCACCGCAAACCCCCGGTGTTCCCGGTACGGCTCGGGGAAAACCCCTGTTCACCGGGGAGCGGCCGATCGCCGGGTTCCGTTTGACGGATGACCTGGCAGCGGGCACGGTGGGGGTGAGGGCGGTGGAACCGCCCTGCTTCCAGCGCGGCGAGATCGTGTCTCGCCCGCTTCCGGGTCGCGAGCCGACCGCGTGGGCCGTGTCGCCCGCGAAACCCGACATCCAGCCATGAGGAGTTCAGCCATGCTGACCATGACCGACAACGCCGTCCTGGTGATCCGTGACCTCGCCGCCCAGCAGGACGTCGCCGACGCCGGCGGGCTGCGCATCGCCGCCGACACCGACGCCGGTTCGCTCTCGATCGAGCTGGTGCCGCAGCCGGTGCAGGGCGACCAGGTGGTGGACACCGAGGGTGCGCGCATCTTCCTCGACTCGGACGCGGCCGAGCTGCTCAACGACACGTCGGTGGACGCGATGGTCGACGAGGAGGGCGTGGTCCAGTTCGGGTTCACCGAGAAGGAGTGAACTCAGCCGGCGCGCTGGTCCGGTTCCGGCCGGACCAGCGCGGCCAGCACGTGCGCCAGGTGGTGCGAGGTGCTCCACGCGATCCAGTTGGCGGGTGAGCCCGCGCCGGCGCCCCGCCGGGCCCGCCGGACGATCTCGTGGTCGCCCCACGAGAAGCCGGCCCCGGCCGAGGACCAGTGCGGCGCGGCAGTGAGCGTGCGGCACAGGTCGGCGAAGCGCTCGTCGCCCCGCCCACCCCGCCGCGACCAGCGGTAGACCCACCACGCGTCGTCGGCTGCCCAGCGCAGCGTCGGTGTCCGGTCGCCCGGCTCGTCCGCGTCGCGTACCGCGCAGCCGACGCCGTAGTCGCCGTACCCGAGGCGCAGATCGGCCAGACGCCGCCAGAGCGACCAGTCGTACCGTTCCAGGCGGACCGGTTCGTCCATCGGCAGCCGGGACAGGGCCGGCGGCATCCCGCCGGCTGCCGCCGTCACCGAGCGCCAGGCGTGCCGCCGGGCCCACTGCGCCGCCCGCCGGACCCTCGGCTCGGCCAGCCGGACGTCGGCCTGGCAGCACACGTCCCCGGCGTCGAGCAGCAGGTCGCACTGCTCGGGCAGCAGGCCGGTCACCCGCCACACCCGTTCCGCGGCCGCGGTTGCGGCGTCCGGCCCGGCCCGGTCCGGACCGACGCGCAACCGGACGACCGCGTGGTGTGCCCAGACCCGGGCCGCCGCGCCGTGCGCGGCCAGCCGCCGGTCACTGTCCGCGAGACCGATGACCGGCACCAGCGGTACGCCCCAGCGGACCGGGTCGTGTTCCGTGGCGTCCGGCAGCGCCGACACGTCGACGGCGGGCAGCAGCCCGGCGGGCAGCCGGGTCAGGGAGTCCACGATGGACGTCGCGTCCGCCGGGACGTCGAGGATCGGTGCGAGGAGCGCGGCGGAGGCGTCGTCGAGCCGGGCCAGCGCCTCCAGTTCCCCGCGCCGTGCGGCCAGCACCGGGCGGTAGACCGGAGATCGACCTCGGAGCGGCGGCACCATACTTCAATGTAGCCAGACGATTGCGCTGCGTCATGGTTTCCGATCGGCTCCGGTGCCGGAGCGGGCGTCGCAGGGGGGCGGAGCCGGTCGCGAATCGACCGCAAGGCCGACGTTTCCGCAGCTCAGAGCTGTCCACTGTCAGTGATCGGACAGTCCTCCGGCTGGTTGCCGGGCGGTTCGCCGACATAGCGTCGGAATCACCGAGGGGGACCGCCGACGATCGCCCGGACGCGTACGAACGCCTCCTGCCGGCGTACCGGCGGGAGAGAGGATCACCATGCCCAGCCGTAGAGCTAGGAGGGAAACCACCGGCCAGCCGATCCCGAGCATGCGGGAGGCCGCGCGCGCCGACACCGAGATCAACTCGTGTTCGCCGGTCGGGTTGCCGGCCACCGCACGCATGCTGTTCGCCGTGGTCGACGCCAACGGAAGGCTCGTCCGCGGCCTCGGCGCCACCTCGGCCACCCGGCTCGCCGCCGGGATGTACCAGGTCTCGTTCGACCAGGACGTGGCCGGAGCGGCGTACGTCGGGACGGTCGGCCCCGCGACCGCCAACGGGCTGGTCCCGCAGGGTGTCATCACCGTGGCGCCGCGCTCGGGCATCGCCAACGCGGTGTTCGTCGAGACGCACGGCACGAGCGGGCACGCGGACCGCCCGTTCCACCTGGCCGTGCTGGCCTGACCGGACGCACAGACGAGCGCACGGCGCCGCACGACCTCCGGTCGTAACGTCGCCGCGCTCCGGCCGTCTCCCACCACCGCAGCCGTACGGCGGTACGCCGGCGGGGACCTGGCTCGACCGGCCCAGCCCGCACCGGTCTTGTCGGCAGCACATGCCCCCTCTCAGGGGATCCAAACCGGATCGGCGTGGGGAATTCCACCATCTGCGACTCCCGGCGTGGCGGGCGCGGGATCGGGGTATGAGCGGACCATGGAGCATTTCACGATCGCGACAGTCGCCGAGAAGAGTCCCGACTTCCGCCGCGTGCTCTGGACCGGGGAGCACACCCAGCTGGTCATCATGACCATTCCGCCGGGCGGCGAGATCGGCGAGGAGGTCCACGAGGGCATCGACCAGATCCTCACGTTCGTCAGCGGCACCGGCGAGGCGCGGGTGGCCGGGGAGAAGAAGGAGGTCGTCTCCGGCGACCTGGTGGTCGTGCCGGCCGGCACGAAGCACAACTTCGTCAACACCGGGCCGAACCCGCTGGTCCTCTACACCGTCTACGGTCCGCCGGAGCACGCCGACGGCGCGGTGCACAAGACGAAGGAGGAGGCGGACGCCGCCGAGGAGGCGGGCGAGGACGAGCCGCCGACGTCCTGACGCCCGGTGCGCACGTGTTAAGCGGGGGCCCCTGCTCTACCGGAGACGTTAAGAAGGGGCCCCTCCTTGCACCAGGCCGGGGTATTTCAGGCCCGCGCCGGTGTTCAGCACCACCACGCGCTCCCCGGGCCGGATCCACCCGCCCGCGCGCAGGTGCCGGGCGGCGGTCAGGCAGGCCGCGCCCTCCGGGCAGAGCAGCAGCCCTTCCCGGGCGGCGAAGTCACGCAGGTCGGTGAGGATCTCCGCGTCGTCCACCGCGATCGCGGTGCCGGCGCTGTCCCGCAGCGCGGACAGGATCAGCTCGTCGCCGAGCGGCGCGGGCACGGTGATGCCGAACGCGACGGTGTGCGCGTCCTCCCACGGGGTGACGCGCTCCTCCCCGGCCGCGAACGCCCGCACGATCGGCGCGCACCCGGTGGACTGCACCGCGACCAGCCGGGGCAGCCGGTCCTCCACCCAGCCCAGTTCGCGCAGCTCGTGCAGCGCCTTGTGGATGCCGATCAGCCCGACGCCACCGCCGGTCGGATAGACGATCACGTCAGGCACCTGCCAGCCGAGCTGCTCGACGATCTCGTACCCCATTGTCTTCTTGCCTTCGAGGCGGTACGGCTCGCGCAGCGTGCCGGCGTCGAAGATCCCCCCGTCCGACCCGGCGATCAGCTCGGCGATGTCCCGGCCCGCGTCGTTGATCAGGCCGTCGATCAGCCGCAGGTCGGCGCCGGCGGCGAGGCACTCCTCGCGGCAGATCGTCGGCGCGGCCAGCGGCATGGCGATCGTCGCGCCCATCCCGGCCCGCGCCGCGTAGGTGGCCCAGGCCGCGCCGGCGTTGCCGTTCGTGGGCATGGCGATCCGCTGCACGCCCAGCTCCCGGGCCCGGCTCACGCCCACCGACGCGCCGCGCGCCTTGAACGACCCGGTCGGGGTCAGCCCCTCGTCCTTGACGATCAGGTCCGCGATGCCGATCTCGTGGCCGTACGCCGGCGCGCGCCACATCGGCGTCCAGCCCTCACCCAGCGTGGTGACGAAGCGGGGATCGGCGACCGGCAGCAGCTCCCGGTAGCGCCACAGGTCGGCCGGGCGCAGCCCGAACTGCTCCGGGGCGACCGTGGCGGCCACCGCGGCGAGGTCGTAGCGGGCCAGCAGCGGCGAGCCGCAGCCGCACAGGTTCTGCAACACGTCGGCCGGGTGTTCACTGCCGCAGCGCGGGCACTCCAGGTGCGTCAGGTGCACGGTGGTCCTCAGCTCGCGTCGATGCTCAGCCAGTGCCGGCTGCGCCGGCCCGGCTCGTACGGGGAGTCGAGGCGTTTCGCCACCACTCCCGGGAGCCCCTGCTCACGGGCGGCCCGTAGGGCGTCCGCGCCGACTCCCGGGAACCACGGCGGAGTCTGCCAGTGCGGACCGGTGAGCGCCAGACCGTCGAGCAGGTCACGGCGTTGCGCGTACGGCACGTCGAGGCTGGACACGCCCTCCAGCCAGAGCAGGTCGACGGCGAGGAACTGCCCGTCGCGCCGGGTCGGCGGACGGACCCGGCCGGCCGGGTCGATCCTTACCAGCACGCCGTCGATCACCGCCTCGGCCGGGGCCAGCGCCTCGGCCATCGCCCGCGTCCACGGGTACTCCCCGGTGACCTCCGTGTCGTCGCCGTCGAGCAGCCGCAGCCGGCCGCCCGAGACGTACGCCATCGCGCGCACGCCCGCCCAGCGCAGCTCGTACCCCCAGGCGGCGGCGTCGCGCGGCAGCCGCCCGCCCTCGGCGGGCAGCATCGGGCGGACCAGCTCGGGCATCGGCGTCCAGCCCTCCGGCGCCGGGTCGGTACGCCTGATCATCCAGTCCCGGCCCCGGCCGCCGGTGGCGAACAGCACGTACCGGCCCTTCGTGCGCTCGCCGTCCAGCACCACGATCACCTCGTCGTCGCGCCACTTCTCCGCGCGGTAGGTGCCGGTGTCGTGCACGATCATCCGCCCGCCGCCGTACTCCCCGGCGGGGATCTCCCCGTGGAACGTCAGGTACTCCATCGGGTGGTCCTCGGTAGTCGGTCTACTGACTTAGTTGCCACCACGATCCGGACGAAGAGGTGGTGGACATGTCCCGAGCGTGGGCGTGGTTGTTCCTGGCCCTGACCCTGGCCGTCGTCTCCGGCTCGGCGGTCGTGCTCGGCCTGTCCGCCGCCCTCGACGTCCGGTGGGATCCCCGCGGCGCTGTCATCCTCGCCCTGGCCGCCGTGTGGATCCCGCAAGCACTCATCACAGCGCATCGACACCGCCGACGCTGACCAAACAAGGCGGGGCCGGCAGGTGCGCCAACACCTGTGCTCCGGCCCCTTGATCGGGATGGAGCCCCGACCCATGAGCACCCTACCGTTCACCCTGCCCACCTGCGGCCAACCCGCGACCGTCCGTCTCGAGGTGTACAGCCCCGCCAACGGCGTCCTGCCCGGCTCGCTCGACGCGAACGTCTACGCCTGCGACCGGCACGGCATCGAGGCCGTCACGTCCATCTGGACGGCCGACCTGATCGCCCGGCGGGTGCCGCTCGCCCCCGACATCACCCGCACCTGCGGGACGGTGTACGTCTACCCGACCGGCAACCTGGCAGACCACCCGGCCTGGTGCGACCGCAAGGCGTGTGCCGACCGCGGGGAGCACCGGTCCGTACCGATGGGCGTCAGGCCCGGCCCGGACGACGTCTCCGGCCTCACCGTGCACCTGGTCCAGCTGGTCGACTCCCCGACGGTGCTGGTGGCGTTGACGTTCGTCGGGGTCGACCCGGCGGACACCGCGGTGCAGCTGGTCGCCCTGAACCAGGCCGTCGCGTTGACGTACCGGATCCGCACCCTCGCCGAGCGGGCGAAGGGCGGCCGGCGGTGACCCGGCGGGCGGTGGTGGTGATGGTCGACGCCGACCGTGCCCGCTGGCTCGGCGAGTGCGCCACCCACGTCAGCGAGCAGGGCTACGAGCTGGCGGCGATCGCCGACGCGGGCACCGCGCTGGCGATGGTCGCTGACGGGCGCGCCGACGTGATCGTGGCCGGTACCGGGTCGCATCTGCCGGCGGTGGAGTTCGCGGCCGGCCCGCAGCGCCCGCACCGGGTCGCCCGGGACACGGCGGCGCCGGACGCTGGACCGGTCGCCCTCGGCGGGGCGCGGCGGCGACCTCAGCGGGTGGCCCGGTGAGCCGCCGGACGCCACGGTGGTGGCGGCCGGGATACCGGAACGTGCGGCCGGCGGGGCGGTCCCTGTCGTCGCGGCCCCGGCGTGAACGGTTCACCGGCGACGACCTGGCCGGCGAGTACCTGCGCGGCTGGGATCAGGCGCAACAGGACGCGCGGACGCTGATCGAGCGCACCAGCGGGTACGAGCTGGGATACGAGGCTGGCCGCGCTGATGAGGCGCGCGAGCACCGGGAGCGGGAGGAGCAGCTGCGCCAGCTGGTCGACGCGGCCGACGCCGCCGAGCAGGGCGACATGTCCATGCTGGACGCGTTCCTCGGCGACGCCCCGGCGGCCGGTGACGATCTCCTGGACGTGGCCGATGCCGCTGGGGTCACCACGCCGGACGTCGACGGCGGCGACCTGGCCGCCGAGATCGAGGCGTGGCTACGCGGCCGGGCGGGCGACCGGTGACCGCGCCGGCCGTCAACGGCACCCGCTACCCGCAGCCCGTCGACGAGCTGCTGCCCGCCGCGCGCCGGCTCGCCGACGAGCGCGGCGTGCTGCCGTCGCGCAACGAGCTGATGCGCCGGTTCCGGATCGGCGCACCGAAGGCCGGGGAACTGCTGGCGCTGCTGCGCGCCACCGCCGACCGGGACGCCGCCGCAGTACTGGCGTCCACCACGCTCCCGGCCGCCGACGTGCCGCCGACCCTGCCGGCCGTCGACGAACCGACGCCGCCCGTACCCGGGCATGCCGCACCGGCCCGCCCGGACCTGCGGCCGGTGTTCGTCGCACCCACCCCGCACCCGGTGCCGGACCCAGCAGGCCCGGTGAGCCCGACCCCGCCCGCACCGGACGCGCCGCCGCAGGCCAGCAGCACCGGACACCCGGGCACGCCAGCAGACCGGCCGCACCTGCTTCGGGTCCGGTGGGCCGTCCGCCTGGTCCTCGTGCTCGGCGTGGCCGCGTCGATCGCCGGGAACGTGCTGCACGCCCGCGACGATTTGGTGTCGCAGGTGATCTCGGCGTGGTCGCCGCTGGCGCTGCTGCTCACCGTCGAACTGATCTCCCGGGTGCCCGTGCACCGCCGGCTCCTGGCCGCCGTCAGGTGGGCGGCTACCGCCCTGATCGCCGGGATCGCCGCGTGGGTGTCGTACTTCCACATGGCCGCGGTCGCGTCGAGGTACGGGGAGACGGGCGGCGCGCAGTACCTGCTGCCGCTGTCGGTGGATGGGCTGGTAGTGGTGGCGTCGATCTGCCTGGTGGAGCTCGGCGGCCGCATCGCCGCCGTACGCGACGGCCGAACGTAGGGCCGGGCGTCTACTTCGGTCGCGGCCCGGCCGGGCCGTACGGGCGCGGCGGGCCACCGGGTCGGACCGGCCGGGCCGGCGGCCGCGGCGCCGGTGACGGCTTCGGCTGACCGCTCACCGCGGCCAGCTCGGGCAGAGAACCGGCGTACGCCGTACACCAACCACGTTGCCGCCCCACTTCCTCGTCACCACACGCAGCGCGGGCGGCCGGGGTTCGCACCCCGGCCGCCCGCACGCTCGGCGCAGGCGGACCACCCAATGGCCTCAGCCAACCCCCACCGCCCGACACGAGGCCGGGCAACAGGCGCTGACCGCAAAGTGGAGGCTGGGTCCGCCTTCGATCCCGGCCATGGCTGGGTTGCACCCCCGATGTCTCGGGGCAGCCACGCCGGGTGACGTTGACGCCGCCATAAAGCCCTTACGCCGGGTCGTACACGACCTCACGCACCCCGGCCAGGTCCGTGCACGCCACCGCCTTGTAGCCCCAGATCGCCAGGTCGACGTACGCGACCCGATACTCGAACTGAAGCCGCTGCGGGTTCGTCGCCCACCCATGCACGTTCTCCGGGTTGAACAGGTACGACGACGCCGGCACCGACCCCGACCCGGCCAACGCCCACGACGGCGCCACCGTCACACCGTTGAGGTCCAGCGACGTATACAGCGGCTGCGCCTGACCGACCGCGTTCGTCGCACCCACCACCGGCAGCAGACGCCGGCCCGTCGAATCGGCCGCGGTCACCAGCGCCCGATACAGGTCGATCTGCGTGACCATCATTCTCATCGAGAACCCGCCCCGCACGAACAACAGCGGCACCAGCGCGTCGACCAGGGCGTCCACCAGCGTGTCGTCCTGCGCCGCCACCGGCAGGGTGATCTGCGCCGGGCTGAGGCCGTCCAGCAGCGACACCGCCTCCGCCTCCAGACCCTCAAACCACGCCTGGACCATCTGCCGCCAGATCAGCCCCGACAAGCCCGGACTACCGCCCTGGTCCCACGCCTCACGGGTGATCTCCACCCGCCCGGACACAGGCGTCGGCGTGACCGTCTGCGCCGTCGCCGTGTACCCGCCCGGGTCTGGCTCGACGCCTTCCGTGTGATCGGCGACCAGGCCGGACGAGCTGTTGAACTTGGGGATCACGAACGGGGTTGCGTCCTCCAGCGTGCCCTCGCGGATCGTGTTCCAGATCAGCGACTGGAACGGCAGCCGGTCCACGTACATGTCCGGCCTGTGCCGGGCGGGGTTCAGCGCGGCCACGTCGGCCCGGTCCGTGTCGAACGCCGCCCGCATGAACTCCGTTGCCCGCCGCAAAGCCTCCCCGTCGCCCTTCGACCCGGCGATCAGGTCGGTGGAGAAGTCGTACCGCGCACCCGCCGTCAGGTTCCCGCCGCGGTCGAACCGGTACGGCAGCTCCTCGTCCACGCTCGCCGCCACCGTCCGGGTCGGGTCGACCATCTGCCGCGCCCCATCACGCAGCAGATCGGACAGCGTCGTCCCCTGCTGCTCCGCGTACGTGCGCAGCGCCGCCGCCTGGCGCTCGTCCAGCCGCACCGACACCCGCTCCGAACCTGACCCCGACATCACCACTCCCGCCCACGTCGGACAACTGTCGGACAGCCTACCCGGTGCGCCTACGAATCGAAGGTTCAAGGGGGTCGAAACCTTCGTTTCTTCCGGCCGCACCCTGTGCGCCTCAGCCCGCAATCAAGCGCGTCCCTCTCCCCGAAGTCCGAGTTGCACCCGTTCGAGGCGATGCGAGACGCCATCAGCCGAACCGAGCCCGGGCGAGAGCCGTCGAGGGGTGAAGAGCGCGGATCGGGGACACAAAAAACCAAGATTGCGGGCTGAGGAGCATGATCAACTCAGGAATAAACGGCCATCTATATATGCAGGTCAGGGCACTGACGGTAGCCCTCACCACTTGGTGATCGGGACGTTCTTCGGGTCGGTCGGTTGTTTGCTGCGTCCGGCGGTGGCTCGGTTGCAGCGTCGGTGTTCGGGGCCGGAGTAGCGGCGTCGGTCGTGGTCGTCGTGCCCGAGGTCCCACGGCTCGCCCGGGGGGATGAGCTGTCCGCAGCGTGCGCAGGGCACGGTGCCGGTGGCGACGATGGGTTTCCAGCGTGCGCGGAGTTTCTGGTGCTGCCAGCCGTAGCCGTTGGCGGTGGTGCCTGCTCTGCTCATGGGGGGTCGCCGGCGAGGTGGAGTAGCTCTGCGGCGATGTCGGCGCGCATCTCGGGGTGGTCGGCCTGGTCCATGCTGTCGACCAGGCGGTGGGCTGCGTGGTGGGCGACGTCGGCGGCGTGGTGCGGGTCGGTGGTGCAGAGCAGGTCGTGGGCGCGCTGGTCGCATTGGCCGTCGAGGACGGCCAGGAGCAGGGCGAGGTAGCTGCGGTGTGCGGCCTGGTCGATCATTACTGAGGTTCCCTCATTGCTTGCGGTCGTGTTTTCGGTCGGCGTGGGTGGTGCCGCCCCAGATCCCGTACAGCGTGCTGATGGGTTGGGCGTAGGCCCAGTCCCGGCAGGCCCGCTCGTGGGGGCAGGTGCCGCAGATGGCGATCGCTTCGCGGGTGGTGGGGCCGGCCTCTCTGGTCGGGAACCACTTCTCGGGGTCGTGGCTGGCGCAGGCGGGCGGCCGGTCGTCGTGGTCGACGAACGCGGGCCGGGCCGCCCACAAGGCGCGCTGTCGGGTCATGCGCCCGCTCGGCGGGTGTCGATGATGTGGCCGTAGGTGGGGCACCAGTCGTCGTGATGGACGGCGACGCGGTGCAGGTCCGGGCCGAAGGCGTCGGCGTGGATGACCTGGTAGGCGTCGCAGGTGTGGCAGCCGCCGGGGATGCGGGCGCCGTTGAGGGAGCGGATGAGGTTGCCGGCAGTGGTGGCGCGGCGGGGCTTGGTGGGGCGGAGCCTCTTGCGGTTGCTCATCGGGTCTGCCTGTCTGATCGGTGGTGACGTGCCGGAGGGGTGTACGGGGTGTACGCGTACACCCCCCGGCGACGGCCGGGCCTAACGCGCGGATGAACCGTTTGTTGTTTACCTGCGGATATAGACATCGGTCGTGCACTGTTTTCCGGGGGGTGGGGTGTACACGTACACCCCGTACACCCCTGGCCGGCGTTCACCGGCCGGTCCCGGTCCGGCGGTAACGCACCCCACCGCCGTCGATGGATTCCGCCTCAACCTGGCCGGTGTCGAGCAGCAGCTGGACGGCCTCATCGACGTGCGGCCGGATGCGCGCGGCGATGGCGCGGCGCAGCTTCGACCCGGGCCACCACTCGCCGTCGTCGAGCTTCCGCAGGATGTTCGCGCAGCACCGCTTGACGTCGGCCTCTGCGATCCGCTCGGCCGCGATCACCGCTCGGTCGCCCTCGGCCTCACCGCGGCGGCGGTTGCGCTCCCGCTCGGTGTGCTGAAGCGTCGCCGTCACCTGGTCCCGGGTGCGCTGCGACACGACCGCGACGATCCCGGCAAGCTGCCAGTCCTCTTCGGTCACCTCCGGGCGCCCGTCGAGCAGCGCCAGCGCGGCGGCCGTCTTCAGTTGGGCGAGCAGCGCGTGGCCGTCCAGGTCGCCAGGCTGGCCGCGTAGCCGGGCGAGCCGGGCGGCGTCGACCGCTGCTCGCGCCATCTGGCACACGGACAGCACGACGCGGCTGGTCCCGAACTCGGCGTGTGGCCATGGTGGGCGCTCCCAGAGCAGCCCGGCCGGCTCGTCCGGGGCGACGTCGGGCGCGGCGGGGTCGGTGGCCGGCAGCCACAGCATCCGCTGCGGGGTGCCGCCATCCGCGTCGTCGAGCAGCCCGCCGGCCCGCGCTGGCTGCACACCGACGACCAGCGTCAGCCGGTAGGAGTGCCCGCCGATGGGCAGCCGCTTGTCCGGGTCGGCGTACGAGAAGCCAAGCGCCTCACCGGACCAGGCGCGGCGCAGTTCGGGCAGCAAGGTGGAGCCCTGCCGGCTGCCGAGCGCGCTGAGCGTGTCGATCTCCGGCACGGACAGCAGCACCGCGTCTGTGTGCCGCTCGATGCCCTGCCGAGTGCGGCGGGCGTACAGGTGGGCGATGCCCTCCCCTGAGCCGACGCTGGCCGTGGTGATCCCGCCGACCGTCACGGCGTCAGCGGCGGTCCGCTCGGCGGCGCCCTTCCCCGCCCCGGACGGGCCGATGATCGCGACGTACAGGTTCAGCGACCCGTGACCGCCAACCAGCGCGGGCAGCACCACGAACGGCGGTGTCGCGGCGACGACGCGGGCCAGGACGACGCCGAGGGTTGCCCACGGAGCGGCGCGGCGTGCGCGGGCGTACTGGTGGATGCGGGCGAGGCTGGCCCGCGCCGACCAGAAGCCGCCGTCTGCCGCCAGGTCCTGCCGCTGTCCGGCTGGCGCGGGCACGGCCGCCGGCTCGCTCGCGGGCGGCTCGTGCGACTTGAAGTCGGTCAGGCCGTGCCCGGCGGCCAGGTGGTCGGCGGCGTCCTTCCCCGTAGCGGCCTCCACCACCGTCACCGACGCGGCCACCCCGGCCAGGCTGGCGGCCACCTGCGCGGCGTGCACCCGACCCGACTCGTCCCGGTCAGCGACGACCACCACCGCGGCGCCCTTCAGCGTGTCGGCGTACTCCGGCCGCCACTTCTTCGCGCCCATCGGGGCGGTGGTGGCGATCCCCCCGGCGGCCTCGATGGCGTGAACGTCTTTCTCGCCCTCCACCACGTAGACGGTCGCGCCGGCGGCGGCTGCCTCGAGCACCCGGGGCAGCCGGTAGAGCACCCGCCGGGTGTCGCCGAGCTTCCAGCGGCGGCCGCTCTTCGCCGTCGGGTCCGGCCGCCACTGCACGAAGTCCTTGCGCGGGCAGCGCACCACCGCGAAAAGCAGCTCGCCGTGCTCGTCGACGTACCGGTACTCGGCGGCGATGCCATGCCCGCACGGCGTCCAGTCGTCCCGCCCGCTGCTGGTCTTCGGGGTGTCGAACAGGTCCGCGGCGGACATGTCCAGGGCCGACAGCACGGCGTCGGTGTCGCAGCCCGCCTGGCACTTCACCAGCACCCGATCCGGGCCGCCGGTGACGGACAGGGACGGGTTGCGGTCCTCATGGGCGGGGCACGTGGCGCTGGCTTGCTGGCCGCTGCGCTCGACGACCTTGCAGCCGTGGCCGCGCAGCGCCGCCGTGATCCGTTCGTAGGCGGTCTCGGTCACCGGGCTGCCCGCTTCCCGGCGCCGACGGCGTCCAGGGCGTGGGCGAGCAGCTGCCCGACGCGCGGCGGGTCGACGTCGGCGTGGTGCTCGGTGCACCGCTGGCCGGGCCGGCACCCGCCGTACCGTCGGCAGCCACGCTGGTCGGTGGCCGCCGGTACGATCGTCGTGACTGCTTCGCCGGCCGTCGTGAGGGCCGCCCCGTTCCCGGTGGGGCGGCCTTCCTCGTGCCTCATGCCGCCGCGTCCGCCCGCTCGGCCTGGCCGGCGGCCGGCATCAGGAGACCGGCCAGCCGGGCGCGCTGCTCGTCGGTCAACGGCGGGGCCTGATCGACCAGACGGGTGATGTGCCGGGCAAGCGTAGCTTCCCGGAGTTCACGGGATGCGGCTTGCGTGGCGGGGTGGTCCGTGCCGTGGTGGCGCTTCTGCGCGGCGTAGGTGGCACGCTTTGAAAGGAAGGCGTCGTTAAGACGGCCTCGGGTCATTGGGACCAGAGCTCCATCGTCGACGTCCTACGCAGCTTAGCAAGGAAGATCGATTAGGTGCCAGTTGGGCAACCTCAACTCTGGTCGTCTGCAGCCCAGATGTCCGCCCACGTCCGGTCGTCGTTCCGCCACCGCGACGCGCCCAGGAACTTCGTGGCATCCCACGCCGCACGGCCCCGGATCGGCTCACCCAGCCGCACGACCATGATCGAGCGCCACACCGACTGCTTCAGGCTCACGTCCGTGATCGCCCGGTACGCCGCCACCGGGTCAGCCGCGGCCAGCAGCGCCGACGTGGCATCCACACGACCGGCGGCAGTAATCTCGGCCTGGATCTCGTCGAGGCGCTCTTGTCCCCGGTCCATGCCGGCCTTCAGCGCCGCCTTCACCGCGCCGCCCCGCGACAACGCGAACTCCGCGGCCAGCTCGGTCAGGTTGCCCTGGATGGCCGCCGCCTCGGCCCACAGCCCTTGCAGATCAACGCCTTCCGCCGGTTGGGGCAGCAGCCGCTGCCGGGCGTCCTCCTTGGCCAGCAGCGCCTCAACGGTGTCGTCGAGCCAGCGGTGCAGGGGGTCGGCGCGCCACTGACGGAAGCAGGTCATGCACCGGTACTTCAGGTCGCCGGTCGGGCCGTAGGTGACGTTCACGGTGACGTCGCAGCGGTCGCACAGGAACAGGCCGGTGCCGACGTGCCGCCGGGCCGGGCCGCTGTGGTGGATCCGACGGCCCGGGTCCTCCAGGAGCTGCCTCGCGGCCCGCCACGTCGCCTCGGGGACGATCGGCGGGTTCGGCGCCGCGTACTCGATGCCGTTGAGGATCCGCAGCCCGGCGTTGCGGGGCTTGAGCAGGATCTTCCGGATCACCGGGGCGCGCCACTTGCCGCGCCCGGTGGCGGTCGGCACGCCGCGGCGGTTGAGGTCGGCTTGCAGACCGGCGAGGGAGCCGCCGGCGAGCACGTGCGCGTACCAGCGGCGGATCTCCTCGGCCTCGGCCTCGATCAGGTCCTGGCCGTTCGCGGCGAGGCCGTAGCTGCGCGGCCCGCCGTGGTATTCGCCCCGCTCGGCACGGTCGAGCACTTCCGCGGCAACCCGCTCGGCGATCTCCTCGGCCTCGCCCGCGTCCCGGGCGGCCATGGTGCGGGCGATCTCCCGGCCCTGCGCAGTGTTCAGGTCGAAGCTCGGCGACCGCACGTAC
Source organism: Micromonospora sp. CNZ297 (assembly GCF_007827625.1). Classification (NCBI taxonomy): domain Bacteria; kingdom Bacillati; phylum Actinomycetota; class Actinomycetes; order Micromonosporales; family Micromonosporaceae; genus Micromonospora; species Micromonospora sp. CNZ297. The sequence goes on from NZ_VISU01000022.1 coordinate 67,952, forward strand.
CGGTAGGTGATGCCGTGGCCGGTGGCGAGGTCGATCAGGTCTTCGTGCTCCCGGGGTCGGCGGGTGAGCCGGCCGCTGGTGTAGGCCACGATCACGGAGAACTTCCCGGCCTTCGCGTCGGCGATCAGCCGGTCGTACTCCGGGCGGGGCTTGCGGGACTTGGTGCTGGCCGAGATGTCGTTGTCGCGGTAGACGTCGACGACGGTCAGGCCCTCCCGCCGGGCCAGCGCCTGGCAGTCCTTGCCCTGCCGGTCGACGCCCAGCTCTCGGCCTTCCCGGTCGTCACTGATGCGTTCGTAGATTGCAGCGAGCCTCATAAGGGGGTAGCGTAATCACCATCGGGTGGTCCTCGGTGTGCACGGCCAAATGGTTGCGGCCCGGGTCGCGGGGCAGGCCGCGCGGCACGGCCCAGGAGGCCAGCACGCCGTCGTGCTCCAGCCGCAGGTCCCAGTGCAGGCTCCGGGCGTGGTGCTGCTGGATGACGAAGCGGGGTGCGCGCCGCGCGGACCGCTTCCGCCCGGAATCCCGCTCGGGCACCGGTTCCGGGGTACGCGCGGCGTCCCGTTTCCGCCGGTACTCCTCCAGCCGGTCCGCCATCCCCGCATCCTCCCCCAGACGCGCCGCGCGCGCCGGGATGCCGGTGTGTGTGCGGCGAACCGGGGTAGAACGGGGGACATGGACAGCGACCAGCCCACCCTTCCGCTCGCCGGCGACGTCCGGATCCCGCTGCTCGGCTTCGGCACGTGGCAGGCCACCGGCGAGGCCGGGTGCCAGGCGGTGCTCGCCGCGCTCGACGCCGGCTACCGCCACATCGACACGGCCACGATGTACGGCAACGAGAAGGAGGTCGGGCGGGCGGTCAAGGAGAGCGGGCTGCGCCGGGAGGACGTCTTCATCACCACCAAGCTGCCGCCGGACCGGGTGGGCCGGGAGCGGGAGACCATCGAGGCCAGCCTGGCCGCCCTGGACACCGACTACGTCGACCTGTGGCTGGTGCACTGGCCGCCGTCCGCGCCCGGCGACAGCATCCCGGTGTGGCGGGAGATGCTCGCCGCGCGGGACGAGAACATGGCGCGCACGGTCGGGGTGAGCAACTACTCGATCGGCCAGATCGACGAGCTGATCCAGGCCACCGAGGAGACGCCGGCGGTCAACCAGATCCGCTGGAGCCCGTCGCTGTACGACAGGCACACGCACGCCGCCCACCGGGACCGGGGCGTGGCGCTGGAGGGGTACAGCCCGTTCAAGGCCAGCGACCTGTCCGACCCGGTGCTGGTCCGTATCGCCCAGGCGCACGACGTGTCACCGGCCCAGGTGGTGCTGCGCTGGCACATCGACCACGAGATCGTGGTCATCCCGAAGTCGGTCACGCCGGAGCGCATCCGTGCCAACGTCGACGTGTTCGGGTTCTCGCTCACCGCCGAGGAGATGCGCGACATCGACGCGCTCGCCGGCTGAGACGTACCCGCGGAAAGGGGCGCGGTCCGCAGCGGACCGCGCCCCTCTCCGCGTGCGGTGGTCAGCCGCGGGCGCAGGTGGAGCCGTTGAGCGTGAAGCTGCTCGGCGCGGAGTAGCTGCCGTTCAGCGTCGCCTGGTAGCCGAAGCTGGTGGACGCGCCGGGTGCCAGCGTGCCGTTGTAGCCGGCGTTGCGGGCGGTCACCGCGGAGCCGCTCTGGCTCACGGTGGCGTTCCACGCGTTGGTGACTGTCTGCCCGGAGGGCAGGTTGTAGTTCAGCGTCCAGCCGTTGATCGTGCCGGAGCCGGTGTTCTTGACCGTCACGTCGGCGGTGAAGCCGTTGTTCCACACGTTCGCCGCCTTGTAGGTGACGGTGCACGACGCGCCGCCCGACGGCGGGGGCGTGGTCGGCGCCGACGTGGTCGGCGGAGCCGACGTGGGCGGCGGGTTCGAGCCGGTGTTGACGCTCTGCGAGAACGAGTTCACCGCCAGCCCGACGCCGCCCTGCCACGGCTCGAAGCCGGCCTGGATGCTGGTCAGGTACCAGTCGTTGGTGATCGCACCCCGGTTACGGGTGTCGTTGATGAACGCCATCGCGTCGAAGCTGAAGCTGGGGATGGCCGACGGCGACAGGTACGAGATGACGTTGTTGGAGCCGTTGCTGCCGCGCCATACCTCCCAGGTGCGGCCGGCGATGCTGGCGGTGCCGACCGGCGAGCCGATGGGCTGGATCGAGCCCTGCCGGTTGAGCCAGATCATGATCTCCATCTGGTTCACGCCGTCGCGCTTGGGCGACGGGTCGAGCCAGATGTCGTACGACGCGTTGAAGATCGCGCCGCTGACGTAGTTGTAGCTGATGCTGGACGGCGCGCTGCTGATGTTCTTCACCTGCACCGGCAGGTTCGTGCCGGGCGAGCAGTTGGTGTAGTGGCAGCCCACGAAGATCGACGGGTACGCGACCGGTGCCCCGTTGGTCGGCGCGGAGCCGTCCGCGCGGGTGATCGAGAAGCCGGTCGAGGTGACGTTGATGCACTGCTGGGCACTGGTGCCCCAGCGGTTGTTCTGCACCACGTACTTGCCGCCGATGGTGGTCGAGCCGTACTGCTCGCAGATCTGGGTGTCGGCGGAGGCGGTGCCGCCGAGCGCGACGGCGACGAGGGTGCCGGCGGCCAGCAGTCCGGCTGCCGCGAGGGCCCTGAGTGGACGCTTCATGATGCTCCTTGGCTCGGCGCGGGACGGCGCCGGTTCGGTCGGTGATACGGGCGGGAGCGCTCCCACGATGTAAGGAATACATTTACATGTCTCAAATCATTGCGCAATTGCGCCGGGCTCGTTAACGCTCCGCGTCCGGCCGGTGGCACGGCGGAGAGCCGCGACCGCCCCCTTCCCCCAGATGGAGGCGGGATTCCTGCCGGTGGGACGGGGTGTGCCGCCGACCGGCGGCCCGCGCCAGGGCGCACGGGCACTTCCGCCGCCTGGTTGCGGCGAGTAATGTCTTGCCTCCAACGCGTTCCGATCCCCCTCCGGAGGCGTACCCCGTGATGGGTGGTTCCCCCCTGCGCATCCTCGTCGTCGGCGCGGGCATCGCCGGCCTCGCCGTGGCCCGGGCGCTGCGCCTGGCGGGGTTCCGGCCCGACGTCACCGAGCGGCTGCCACCCACCGAGTCGATCGACTCCGGCCTCTACCTGCCCGGCAACGCCGCCCGGGCGATGCGCCGGCTCGACCTCGACGGGCCGCTGCGCCCGCTCGGCCAGGTGATCCACCGGCAGCGCTTCCTGGACGCCGCCGGAGCGCCGCTGTGCGAGGTCGACCTCGACGCACTCTGGGCCGGCGTGGGGGAGTGCCGGGCGCTGCCCCGGGCCGAACTGCACCGGGTGCTGCTCACCGGCGCCGGCGGCGCGGTGCGCCACGGCGCCGAGGTGAGCACCGTCGACCTGCTGCCCGGCCGGGTCGCCGTCGGCTTCACCGACGGCACCAGCGGCGAATACGACCTGGTCGTCGGCGCGGACGGGCCCCGCTCGGCGGTACGGACGCTCGCCGCGCTCGGCGGACCACCACGCCCCGCCGGGCAGGTGGTCTACCGCGCCCTGGTGCGCGGCGGCCCCCGGATCGCGGACTGGACCGCCCTGCTCGGCCAGCGGGCCGGGTTCCTGGTCGTGCCGCTCGGCGCCGGACGGCTCTACTGCTACGCCGACGAGGCCGGCACCGAACTGCCCGCCGACCCGCTCGCCCGCCTGCACGAGCTGTTCGGCTCGTACGGCGGCCCGGTGCCCGAGGTGCTGGCCGCGCTGGAGACCGTGTCAGTGGAACGCACCGAGGAGGTCGAGCTGGGACGCTGGTTCCACGGCCGGGTGCTGCTCGTCGGTGATGCCGCTCACGCCACCGCTCCGACGCTGTCCCAGGGCGCCGCGATGGCGCTGGAGGACGCCGTCGTGCTCGCCGAGTCGCTGCGGGCCGCCGGCAGCGTCGAGGCCGCGCTGCTCGCGTACGAGAGTCGTCGCCGGCCGCGTACCCGCTGGGTGCGGGACCGGACCCGGGACCGCAACCGCACCCGCGACGTGCCGCCGGCGCTGCGCGACCCGTTGCTGCGCGGACGCGGCGGCCGGATCTTCCGGGAGCACTACCGGCTCCTGACCGGCCCGCTCTGAAAGGCGGGAGATCGTAGCCGCCCACCCCACGCGGCGAGGCCACCTACCGGGGACTATCCTCCTTACGGATGACGGCTGCGCCGATGACCAGCGCGCCGAGCGGGACAACCAGAACCGGAGGCCACTCGTGACCACCGTCGCACCCAAGCCGGTCGTGACCCGGCCCTGGCCGGTCCGGGAGCCGGTCAAGGGGTCGGCCATCGCGCGGCTGCTGCGCACCACGGACGCGAAGCAGATCGGGATCATGTACATGGTCACCGCGTTCGTGTTCTTCATGATCGGTGGCCTGATGGCCCTGATCATGCGCGCCGAACTCGCGCGACCGGGCCTGCAGTTCCTGTCGCCCGAGCAGTACAACCAGCTCTTCACGATGCACGGCACGATCATGCTGCTGTTCTTCGCGACGCCGATCGTGTTCGCCTTCGCGAACTACGTGGTGCCGCTGCAGATCGGCGCGCCGGACGTGTCGTTCCCCCGGCTCAACGCCTTCGCCTACTGGCTGTACCTGTTCGGTGGCACGCTCGCCACCGCGGGCTTCATCGCCCCGGGCGGCGCGGCCGACTTCGGCTGGACCGCGTACACGCCGCTGAGCACCGCCGACCACGCCCCGGGCGTGGGCGCGAACATGTGGGTCGTCGGCCTGGCCATCTCCGGTCTGGGCACGATCCTCGGCGCGGTCAACCTGATCACCACGATCCTGACCCTGCGCGCGCCCGGCATGACCATGTTCCGGATGCCGATCTTCACCTGGAACATGCTGGTCACCAGCCTGCTGGCGATCCTGGTCTTCCCGCTGCTGGCCGCCGCGCTGTTCGCGCTCGCCGCGGACCGCCTGATGGGCGCCCACGTGTACGACCCGGCGACCGGCGGGCCGATGCTGTGGCAGCACCTGTTCTGGTTCTTCGGTCACCCCGAGGTGTACATCATCGCGCTGCCGTTCTTCGGCATCATCAGCGAGATCATCCCGGTGTTCTCCCGGAAGCCGATCTTCGGCTACAAGGGCCTGGTGGCCGCCACCATCGCCATCGCCGCCCTGTCGATGAGCGTCTGGGCGCACCACATGTTCGCCACCGGCCAGGTGCTGCTGCCGTTCTTCAGCTTCCTGAGCTACCTGATCGCCGTGCCCACCGGTATGAAGTTCTTCAACTGGATCGGCACCATGTGGCGGGGCCAGATCACCTTCGAGACGCCGATGCTGTTCTCGATCGGCTTCCTGGTGACGTTCCTCTTCGGTGGTCTCACCGGTGTGCTGCTGGCCAGCCCGCCGCTCGACTTCCACCTGCACGACTCGTACTTCGTGGTGGCGCACTTCCACTACGTGCTCTTCGGCACCATCGTGTTCGCGGTGTTCGCCGGCATCTACTTCTGGTTCCCGAAGATGTTCGGCCGGATGCTCGACGAGCGGCTCGGCAAGATTCACTTCTGGCTGACCATGATCGGCTTCCACACCACGTTCCTGGTGCAGCACTGGCTGGGCAACGAGGGCATGCCGCGCCGGTACGCCGACTACCAGGCCGCCGACGGCTTCACCACGCTGAACACGATCTCCACGATCGGCGCGTTCATCACCGGTATCTCGACGCTGCCGTTCATCTGGAACTGCTGGAAGTCGTACAAGACCGGCCCGGTCGTCGAGGTCGACGACCCGTGGGGCCACGGCAACTCGCTCGAGTGGGCCACCAGCTCTCCGCCGCCGCTGCGCAACTTCGACCGGATGCCGCGCATCCGCTCCGAGCGGCCGGCGTTCGACGCGAAGTTCCCCGAGCTGGCCGCCGGGCAGAGCCTGGCCGGTCCGCCCGAGGGTGGCGCGAAGCCGCTGACCAGCGAGGTCAACGGTGGCGCCAGCTACCAGGAGGATACCGCAGGCAACCTCGACCAGCGCTGACGCAGTAGTTCAAGGCCGGGCGCCGCACTCCTCAGGGGGTGCGGCGCCCGCCCTTTTCCCCTCCCGCCCTGTCCCCGCCCCGTCCCCGCCCTCCTGCCCCTCCCGCCTGTCCCCGTTGATCATGAAGTTGGCGGCAATTCGTGCCCGATTTGTCGCCGCCAACCTCATGATCGCCGAGGTGAGGGCGGGGTCGCGGCACCGGTTCGGGGGAGTGGGGGTGTCCGGGGTGCGTGGATGCAGCCACTTCCCGTACGGGCTTCGGCCCCGCCTCGGGGAGACACGGACTCCTTGATCACGCCGGGCGGGGGTCAGCGGGAGGCGAGGGCCAGGTCGGGGTCCACGGGCGGGGTGGGGAGTTGGGTGCGGCGGTGGCGCAGCTCGATCGGGAGCACCGCCAGCGCCACCAGCGCGCCGATCGCACCGGTGACCACGAAGCCCCACGCGGGCGCGGAGGCGTCGATCACCGCGCCGGCCAGCGGCGCGCCGAGCGCGATGCCGACCGTCACGGCGGAGCCGTGCAGGCCCATGGCCAGCCCTCGGACGGAGGGCGGGGCCAGCCGGCTGACCGCGTCGGAGGTGGACGCGATGGTGGGGGCGCAGAGCGCACCGGCCGGGATCGGCGCCAGGCAGAGCAGCCACCAGTGCGACCCGCCCAGCCCGACCGGGATGGTGGTGAGGCTCAGCGCGGCCATCAGCGCCAGCGGGGAGAACGAGCGGCGTACCGCGCCGTAGGCGAAGCCACCTGCCAGCGAGGCGACCGCCCAGGCGGCCAGCACGGCGCCGGTCCAGCCGACCTCGCCACCGGACCGGAGCACGGCTACCACCGCGACGTCGGTGCCGCCGAGCACCAGCGTGGCGGCGAGGCTGACCGCCAGGACGGCGAGCAGGCGCGGGGTGAGCCACTCGCGGCGGTGCACCGGGCGCGGGGGCCCGGCCGGCTCGTCGGCGGCCCGGATCGGCGGGTCGAGCAGCCAGAAGCAGATGCCGGAGGCGACGATCCCGGCGCCGACCGCCCAGAGCGTCAGGCGCGGCGTGACGGCGGTGGCCAGTGCCACGGCGAGTGCCGGGCCGACCATGAACGACAACTCCACGGCCATCGAGTCCAGCGCGTACGCGGGGCGGCGCTTCTCCACCGGCACGAGCGCGGCGATCGACTGGCGGACCATCGAGAAGATCGGCAGTGCGAGCAGCCCGGCGAAGAACGCGGCCGGTAGGAGCACCGGGTACGGCAGCGTGGGCGCGGCGGACCAGAACAGCGCCTCGGCGACGGTGGTGAGCACCAGCACCGGGCGGAGCCCTCGGCGGTCGATGAGCCGCCCGAGCAGCGGGGCGCCGAGCGCCGCGCCGACCGTCGACGCGGCACCGACCAGGCCGGCGGCGCCGTAGCCGCGGCCCAGGTCGAGCACCACGTAGAAGGTGAGCGTCACCCCGGTGGCGGTCAGCGGCACACGGGCCAGCACCGACACCAGCAGCAACGATCGGAGACCGGGTAGGGCGAGCGCCTCCCGGTAAGGCTTCAGGTTCACGACGGTCCGTACCTCCGGCGCCATCCTGGGGCCGGGGTACGACACCCGCAAGCGATTACCCGGTCAAGCGGCAGTGATCACAGGCTCGCCCACCATTGTCACCCCGGCGCCGTCGAGCGCCCGCAGCGCCACGTCGAGCGTGTCCGGCGCGACAGCGGCGGTCAGGTCCAGCAGCACAGTGGTCCGGAAGCCCTCCCGGGCGGCGTCCAGGGCGGTCGCGCGCACGCAGTGGTCGGTGGCGATGCCGACCACGTCGACCCGGTCCACGTCGTGGCGGCGCAGCCAGTCGGCCAGGCACTCGCCGTCGGGCGCATGGCCTTCGAAACCGGAGTACGCGGCCGCGTGCTCGCCCTTGTGGAAGATCACCTCCACCCGGTCGGTCACCAGCTCGGGGTGGAACTCGGAACCGGAGGTGCCGACCACGCAGTGCCGGGGCCAGGAGTCGACGTAGTCCGGCGGGTCGCCGAAGTGCGCGCCCGGGTCGACGTGGTAGTCCTTGGTCGCGACCACGTGGTCCCACCGGTCCGGCTCGGCGGCCAGCAGCCGGGAGATGCCGGCGGCCACGCCGGCTCCGCCACCGACCGCGAGGGAGCCGCCCTCGCAGAAGTCGTTCTGCACGTCCACGATGATCAGGGCGTTCGCCATCTGACGGGTTCCTCCTCAGCTCGCGGGTACGACGGTCACCGGTACGGCGGGATCCCCGGCGGAGAGCTTGAGCCCCTCCCACGGGATCGAGATCAGGCACTGGCGCAGGTGGTCCCGGGACTCCTCCAGCGTGGGCAGGGTCTCCGGTTCGCCCGACACCACGTACGAGTGCTGGAGCAGCCGGTCGTTGGGCTGCCGGTCCGGTACGCCCTGCGGCACGATGACCTCCTCGGTGGCGGTGCCGGTCGGCTTGTGCCGGCGGACCGCGACCTTCCGGCCGCCGATGGTGGCCTTGTGCTCGGAGCGTTTGACCACCGGCCGCCCCTGCACCTCGACCAGCTTGTAGACCAGGCCGGCGGTGGGCGCACCGGAGCCGGTCACCACTGCGGTGCCGGCACCGTACATGTCCACCGGTTCGGCGGCGAGCGCGGCGATGGCGTACTCGTCGAGGTCGCCGGAGACGATGATCTTCGTCTCGGTGGCACCGAGCGAGTCGAGCAGCTCGCGGGACTGCTGGGCGATCACCGCGAGGTCGCCGGAGTCGATCCGGACCGCGCGCAGCTCGGGCCCGGCCACCGCGATCGCGTTGCGGATGCCCTGGGCGATGTCGTACGTGTCGACGAGCAGCGTGGTGTCCTTGCCCAGCGTGGCGACCTGGGAGGCGAACGCGGCCCGCTCGTCGTCGTGCAGCAGCGTGAAGGCGTGCGCGGCGGTGCCCGCGGTGGGGATGCCGTAGCGCTGCCCGGCGGCCAGGTTGGAGGTGAACCGGAACCCGGCCAGGTACGCGGCCCGCGCCGCCGCGACGGCGGCCTCCTCGTGCGCCCGCCGGGAGCCCATCTCGATCAGCGCCCGGCCCCGGGCCGCGGTGACCATCCGGGCCGCGGCGGCGGCGATGGCGCAGTCGTGGTTGAGCACTGACAGCACCAGCGTCTCCAGCACCACGCACTCGGCGAACGTGCCCGACACGGTGAGGATCGGAGAGCCGGGGAAGAACAGCTCGCCCTCGGCGTAGCCGTCGATGTCGCCGGTGAACCGGTAGTCGGCCAGCCACTGCGCGGCCCGGTCGTCCACCACGCCGGTACGGCGCAGGAAGTCGATCTCCGCCGGGTCGAACCGGAAGTCGCGGATCATCTCGATCAGCCGGCCGGTCCCGGCGACCACGCCGTACCGGCGCCCGGCCGGCAGCCGCCGGCTGAACACCTCGAAGACGCAGCGTCGGTCGGCCGTGCCGTCACGCAGGGCCGCGCTGACCATGGTCAGCTCGTAGTGGTCGGTCAGCAGCGCGGGGCGAAGGGTGCTCACCGCCCCAGCCTAGAGTTCAGCCCGGGTCCGCGCCGTCGTGCCCCGGCATCGACCGCAGTGCGGCCCGCAACTCGCCGCGCCCGGCGACGCCGAGCTTGCTGTAGACGCGCTGGAGGTGGTTCTCCACGGTGCGGGTGGACAGGAACAGCCGCTCGGCGATGGCGCGGCTGGTCACGCCGTCGGCCGCGAGCCGGGCGATCTCCCACTCCCGCTCGCTGAGCGTCGGGCGCAGCAGCCGCAGCGCCGGGGTGGAGATCTCGTCGCAGCGGCGCAGCAGGTCGGCGAGGCGTTCCCGGATCGGCCCGGTGGCGCCGGCCCGGACGTGTCGCGTCCGGTGCAGGGCCAGGGCGGTCGCCTCGGCCGCGTACACGATCAGCTCCCGGTCGGCGAAGCCGTCGGCGACGGCCAGCAGCGCGTCCGGTGAGCCGTCGACGGCGGCCCGGCCGAACCGGGCGACCAGCGGCGGCAGCACGCCGTCGACCTGCTCGGAGAGTTCGGCCAGGCGTTGCGCCACGGTGCGCCGGCCACCGTCGGTGCAGGTCGGGCCGACCGGCGCGGCGGCCTGGTCCAGCCGGACCAGGTCGAGCAGGACGAGCAGCTCGTGCCCGGCCAGGCCGTCCTCGCGCAGCCGGTCGGCGAGCGCACACAGGTGCTTGGTGGCCGCCGGCAGGTCACCGGTGGCGGCCTGGACCGCGCCCCGGGCCTGCTCCAGCCACGGGTAGAGCACGGCCATGCCGGGCGCGTGCGTCCGGTCCGCCTCGGCCATCGCGTCGGCCGCGTGCGTCACGTCCCCGCGCAGCGCGGCGGCCTGGGCGCGCTCGGCGTGCGCGAGGCCCGCGTACACCCGGCTGGTGGCGAGCACCGCGCACGCCTCCAGGCTGGTCCGCAGCGCCTCGTCGCCGCGCCCGCGCAGCCGCGCCGCGTACGCCTGGAGGATGGCCAGGTAGCCGGTGCCGAGCCGGAAGTCGCCGGCTCCGGCCAGGTCGGCGAACTCGTCGGCGACGATCGCGTCGATGCCGGGCAGGTCGCCGGAGAGCGTCAGCCGGGTGCCCCGGGCCAGTTCCATGGCGAGCTGGAGGTAGGGCATGTCGCCCCGCCAGCACGCCGCCTCGGCCTGCACGCGGGCGATCGCTGTGGCGCTGAGCTGGTATTGCCCCTGCGCCGCCTGGAGGTGGGCGAGCGTGCAGCGGGCCAGCTCCCGGGCGGCCATCGGGGCGGCGGGCCGGTCCAGCACCTCCTGGGCCAGCCGTACCGCGACGTCGACGTCGAGCCGGTGCAGCCGCATGGTGGCCTCGAACGCGCGTACGCGGGCCCGGTCGGCGGGGTCGCTCAGCTCCTCGCCGCGCGCGGCGATCTCCTCCACGGTGGACTCACGGTTGAGCCCCCAGTAGCTGACCATGCCCCGGACGGTCAGCCACCGGCTGCGCCGCCGGTCGTCGTGGATCTCACCGGCGACCTGGTCGAGCACGCCGATCGCCTCGTCCGGCCGGTCGCCGAACATGAGGATGGTGGCGAGCAGCTCCGCCGCGTCAGTGCCGCCGCCGGCTTCCAGCGCGGCCCGGGCCAGCCGGGTGGCCAGCGGCACGTCGTACCGGCCGAACGCCTGCACCGCCGCTTCGAGCAGCAGGGCCACGTCCTGCGCCGTACCCGAGTCGAGTCGCCACACCGCGACGCGCAGCAGGTCCTCCCGGCGGCGCTTGCCGACCTGTTCCAGCAGTCCGGCGAGGGTGGCCTGGAGCCGGCGGGTGCGGCTGACCGGGCAGTGCCGGCGCATCACCTCACCGTAGAGCGGGTGCGCCAGGCGGACGTTGAGCCGCCGGTCGTCGTGGACCAGCGCGATGAGCCCGCGTTCCTCGGCCGTCTCCACGTCCGCCGGGTCGGCCGCGCGTTCCAGCAGTTGCAGGCCCAGCGGCTCGCCGAAGGCGACCAGTTCGACGACCGCCCGGACGCCGGGGGTGAGCTGGCCGATCCGGGTGTCGATCAGTTCGGTGAGGCTGGGTGCCAGCTCCAGCCGCCCGGTCCAGGTCCAGATGCCGTACCTGCGGTTCAGCTCGTCGTCGGCGGCCAGCACCAGCTCCCGCAGCAGCAGCGGGTTGCCGGCGGAGAGCTGGAACAGCCGGTCGGAGGAGCCGGCGTCGACCGGGCCGCCCAGGATGGCGGCGAGCAGCCCGGTGGTCTCGCTGCGGCACAGCGGGCGCAGTTCGACCAGGTCGGCCAGGTCGTCGGTCCAGAGTGCGCGGATCGGCAGCGGGACCTGCTCGCCGTTGCGCAGCGTCCCGATGACGTACGCGTTCTCCGAGCGGGCGACCAGGTGCACGAGCGCCGCCGAGGGCGGGTCGAGCAGATGCGCGTCGTCGATGGCGAGCACGATGGGCCGCCCGGCGGCCTGTTCCTGGAGCACGTCCACGGCCCAGCGCAGGATCCCGGCGGGGGACAGGCCCTGCGGCTGTGAGGCGGGCAGCACCTGGACCAGCCCGCCGAACGGCAACGCGGCTGTGGTGGCGCTGGCCGCGATGGACCAGATCGCGTACCGCTCGGGGGAGAGCGCGGCCACCCCCTCGCGCAGCAGCCGGCTCTTGCCGACCCCGGCGTCGCCGCTGAAGAGCAACCCGCGCCCCTCCGGGCCACCGACCGCCGACAACAGACGGTTGAGTTCATCAGTACGGCCGACGAACTCCCACCTACTCATCGATGCAGCATATCGACCGTGTTCCGTCCGCGTACGCACCGTCACGCAGTGAAGTTGAGTAATCTGTTCATTACCCGTGAGTACCGGATGTGTTGGTTGTCGGATGGCCGACACCCGTACTCTTCCGGCAGTCCCTGCAACCAGGGAGAATCCGCGACCGGTACCCCGGTCGCCCGACCGGGAGGCCCGCCTGATGACGCCAGGTCCGCTCCCTTCGGTCGACGTGCCCGACCCACGCCGGCAGGCCGAGCCCCCCGGATGTGCCCCGCTGCCGACCCGGCTCGGGGTGACCGCGCCCGGCCCGGACGAGCCGATGGCGGTGGTCGTCGCCGGTCCGGCCGGCGCGAACCGGCGCGAGCTGATCGCCGGCCTGCTCGGGGTCGAGGCCGCGACGCTCGCCGTACCGCCGGGAAGCAACCTGCTGGTCCAGCACGCCGCCACCGCCACCCGCGCCGCGTACGTCCCGGGCTACCGCCAGCCGCACGCCTACGGCGCCGACCCGCTCGCCGCCGGCCCGGCACTGGCCCGGCCGCCGCGCCGGGTCGAACTGAGCCTGCCCGATCCGCTGCTGCGGCACTTCGCGGTGGTCGACACGCCTGATACCGGCACGCTCGGCGTCGCAGGCGGCCGGGTGCTGCGCGACGCCGTCGGCCGGGCCGGCGCGCTGCTCTTCGTGATCTCCGCTGACCAGGCGTTCAGCGCGGCCGAGCTGCACCTGCTCGCCGAGGTGGCGCGTACCCCGGTCGAGGTGTTCTTCGCCGTCACGCCCGGCGTGACCGGCCCGGCGACGCCGGGCGACGGCGCACAGGCCCAGGACCGGGCGGCACCCGGCCGGACCGGGCCCACCCGGCGGCTCGACCCGGTGTCGGTCTCGATCGAGGCGCACCGCGCGGCGCTGCTGGCCGCGGTGCCGGCGCTCACCCCGGCCCGGTGGTTCCCGGCCCGCCGCGCCGAGCTGCCGCAGCTGCGCCGGGCGCTGGTCGGCTGGGCGGCCGACGAGGTGCTGCGTCGCGGCAGCGCCCGCCCGCCGGTGCCGGCCGGCGCGCACGGCCGGGTGCCGGTGCTCGCCGGTGTCGAGCCGGGTGAGCTGGCCGACCGGATCGACCGCCAGGCCCGCGCCTGCGCCCGCCGGATCCGCCAGCACCTCGCCCTGGAACTGGCCAACATCCACCTGCGGGTGGTGCAGGAGATCGTCTTCGGGGTCGGCTGCGCCGGCCTGCCGCAGATGCTCGACCGGGAGCTGGAGGCGCTGTCGCTGCTCGCCACCGCCCAGTGCGACGAGGCCGTGCGCGGCCTGGTCGACGAGGCCGCCGCCCGGGTGTTCGGCGCGCCGCTGGCCGAGGGCGTACGCCGGCGGATCACCCACGCGGTGCGCTGGGGCCTGGCCGACCACCCGGACGGCCCCGAGCTGGACCGGGTGCTCCTGGTGACCAGCACGGCCGGGGTCGCCGGGCTGACCGGTGCGGGCGCCTTGGACGCGCTGGCCGGGCTGCCCGGCGCGCAGCGTGACGAGGTGCTCCCGCCAGTCGGTGTCGCCCTCAACGGCGGCTGCTGGCAGCACTGGCGGGCGCCCGGCAACAACGACCCGAACGCCGCCCGTTCCTGGGCCCAGCGCGCGCTGCGCGAGGTCGAACTCGAACTGTCCCGCGAGGTGTCCCGCCGCTTCGAGGTGATCCGTCTCTCGCTGGGCGCGGTGCTCGCCGATGCGGTCGACCACGGCATCCTGCTTGCCTGACCACGCCGCCGGCACACGGCGACCCGGGCTCGCGTACGCGGCCCGGGCGGGTGACGACGACCCGCGCGCCGTTCCGGTTCATCGGTTCCCCGGATCCGGTGGCACGATGGGGGGCATGGCGGCTCCACAGGTTGCGCCGGTCGAGACGCCGGACACCGAAGAGGTGCCGGTCTCCGACCGGCCATGGGTGACCATCGTCTGGGACGATCCGGTCAACCTGATGACGTATGTGACCTGGGTGTTCCAGAAGCTCTTCGGGTACAGCCGGGAGAAGGCGGAGCGGCTCATGCTGGACGTGCACCACAAGGGCAAGGCCGTGGTCTCCAGCGGCGCGCGGGAGCGGATGGAGCACGACGCGGCGCAACTGCACGCGTACGGGCTCTGGGCGACGGTGGACCGGTCATGAGCATGTTCCGCCGCCGGGGCGACCACTACGTGGCCACGTTCGCGGTCGACGAGGTCCGGGTGCTGCGCAAGGTCGCCAACGAGGTGGTCGGCCTGCTGACCGACGGCTTCGACCACGGTGACCCGGTGGTCGGGCGGCTCTTCCCCGACGTCTACCCGGACGACGACGCCGGCACCGCCGAGTTCCGCCGCTACACCGAGGGCGACCTGAAGACCGGCAAGATCGACCAGGCGGGCGCCGTCCTCGCCGCGCTGCCCGACGGTGACGCCGGTGGCGAGGTACGGCTGGACGCGGAGGCGGCCGAGGCGTGGCTGCGGGCGCTGAACGACGCCCGGCTGGCGATGGGCGTACGCCTGGAGATCAAGGACGGCACCGACCTGGGCGAGGAACTCGACGACGCGGTGGCCGCGGACCCGGGTTCGTCCCGGGTGTTCCAACTGTCGGTCTACGCCTATCTCGGATATCTCCAGGAGTCCCTGCTCAACGCGCTGATCGACTGAGTGGTGACGGTCGCCACCTCGCCGCCCGGGCCGGCCAGGCGCTAGGCTTGGCGGCGTGCTGAGCATCGACCGGTCGATCATCGACGCGATCGTCGCCCACGCGCGTCGGGACCACCCGGACGAGGCGTGCGGCGTGGTCGCCGGTCCCGTCGGCAGCGACACCCCGGCCCGGCACATCCCGATGGACAACGCCGCCCGCTCCATGACGTTCTACGAGTTCGACTCGATGGAGCAGTTGCGGGTGTGGCGCGAGATGGACGACCGCGACGAGGAACCGGTCGTCATCTACCACTCGCACACCGCGACGGAGGCCTACCCGTCGCGTACGGACGTCTCCTTCGCCGGCGAGCCGGGCGCGCACTACCTGCTCGTCTCGACCCGCGAGCCCGACACCGAGGAGATCCGCTCCTTCCGGATCGTCGACGGCGTGGTCACCGAGGAACCGGTGGAGATCGTGGATGCCGCCGTGGACCCGAACGCCGTCCAGTCCTACATGTTCGGGCAGAGCCCGGCGACGGTCGACTACGAGTGTTCCGACCGCTGACCTTCAGCGCCGGCACCTTCCTTTTCCCGTCACCTGGCACGATCCCGAACGAGGAGCACGAGACACCATGGCCATCGAGGTTCGCATCCCCACCATCCTGCGCAGCTACACCGGCGGCGCGAAGGTCGTCGAGGGCAGCGGCGACACGCTCGCCGACCTGATCGCCGACCTGGACTCCCGGCACGGCGGCCTGAAGGCCCGCCTGGTCACCGAGGCGGGCGTGCTGCACCGGTTCGTCAACGTCTACGTCAACGACGAGGACGTCCGCTTCCTCGGCGCGCTCGACGCCAAGCTCAACGACGGCGACAGCGTGACCATCCTGCCGGCCGTCGCCGGCGGCGCGTTCGGCTTCGCGGCCGCCGCGGCGATCGCCTCGCACGCGGTCTCCACGCGCGCCGCCCGCTGAGGGGTCCGCGATGGCGCGGTACGACAGCCTGCTCGACGCCTGCGGCGGCACCCCGCTGGTCGGGTTGCCCCGGCTCTCGCCGACGGTCCCGGCCGGGGCGCCGCCGGTGCGGCTCTGGGCCAAGCTGGAGGACCGGAACCCGACCGGCAGCATCAAGGACCGCGCGGCCCTGTTCATGGTGCGCGCGGCCGAGGAGTCCGGCCGGCTGCGTCCGGGTGACACGATCCTGGAGCCGACGAGCGGCAACACCGGCATCTCGCTGGCCATGGTGGCGAAGCTGCGCGGCTACCGGCTGGTCTGCGTGATGCCGGAGAACGTCTCCACCGAGCGGGTGCAACTGCTCCGCATGTACGGCGCGGAGATCATCTTCTCGCCGGCCGCCGGCGGCTCGAACCAGGCGGTCGCGACCGCGAAGCAGATCTCCGCCGAGCACCCGGACTGGGTGATGCTCTACCAGTACGGCAACGAGGCGAACGCCCGGGCGCACTACGAGACGACGGGGCCGGAGCTGCTCCAGGATCTGCCGGGCATCACCCACTTCGTGGCCGGGCTGGGCACCACGGGAACGCTCATGGGCACCGGGCGCTACCTGCGGGAGAAGGTCGAGGGCATCCAGATCGTGGCGGCCGAGCCGCGCTACGGCGAGCTGGTCTACGGTCTGCGCAACATCGACGAGGGCTACGTGCCCGAGCTGTACGACGCCGGGGTGCTGTCCCGCCGCTTCTCCGTGGGCACCCGGGACGCGGTGCTGCGTACCCGGCAGCTCGTCGAGGTGGAGGGCATCTTCGCCGGGTTCTCCACCGGGGCCATCCTGCACGCCGCGCTCGCGGTGGCGCACGAGGCGGTCCGCGACGGCCGCCGCGCGGACGTGGCGTTCGTGGTCTGCGACGGCGGCTGGAAATACCTGTCGACCGGCGCGTACGGCGGCACCCTCGCCGACGCGGAGGAGGCCCTGGAGGGTCAGCTCTGGGCCTGACGGACCGATGGCCGGTCCGGTCGGTGGCGTGCCCGCCGGCCGGACCGCCGGTCTCGTCCGGAGCGGACGTGTATGGGTGTCACGTTGATGACAACTTCCGGCAGATGATTCTTGGTCGACCGGGGCGACGCGTAGGCTGCGCAGCGTGGCGAGCGCGTCGGTAGAGATCATCGGCGGAGCCGCCGCCGGCGCATCGACTACTCATGGTGAGATCGAGGCCACCGGATGAGACTGACCGTCCTCGGCTGCGCAGGCAGCTTCCCGGGGCCCGAATCGCCCTGTTCGGCCTATCTCATGGAAGCCGAGGGCTTCCGGCTTCTGATCGACTTCGGCGTGGGATCGCTCTCCACGCTCCAGCGCTACGTCGGGCTGCACGCCCCGGACGCCATCCTCCTCACCCACCTGCACTGCGACCACATGTTCGACGCCGTGTCCTACGTGGTGGTACGCCGGTACGCTCCGGACGGCCCGTACCCGCCCCTGCCGATGTACGCCCCCTCCGGCGCGCCCGACCGGCTGGCCACCGCGTACGGGCAGGAGGAGGGCTCGGTGGAGGACGTCTACCAGTTCTACGGCCTCCAGCCGGGCACGTTTCCGATCGGCCCGTTCACCGTCACGGTCGACCGGATGAACCACCCGGTGGAGACGTACGGGGTGCGGCTGGAGCACGGCGGCCGGGTGTTCTGCTACTCCGCCGACACGGCGCCCTGCGAGGCGCTGCTGCGCCTGGCCCAGGACGCCGACGTGTTCCTCTGCGAGGCGAGCTACATGGACGGCGTGGAGAACCCGCCGGATCTGCACCTGACCGGCAGGGAAGCCGGCGAGGCGGCCACCAAGGCGGGGGTGGGACGGCTCCTGCTCACCCATCTCGTACCCGCCTGGGGCAGCGAGTCGCAGACGGTGGAGGCGGCGGCCGGGGCGTACGCCGGGCCGCTGGACGTGGTCCGGCCCGGCGCCTGCTACGAGGTCTGAGCCCGGCGGCGGCCCTGTCGTGTCGGCGGGCACCCGCGGGCGGTGCGATCACCGCACCGCATAGGGTGCAGGCATGGCGCGACCTGACGGGCGGCAACCCGACCAACTCCGACCGGTGACCCTGACCCGGGGCTGGAGCACCCACCCGGAGGGCTCGGTGCTCGTCGAGTTCGGCGCCACCCGGGTCCTCTGCACGGCGAGCGTCACCGAAGGCGTGCCCCGCTGGCGCAAGGGCTCCGGGCTGGGCTGGGTGACCGCCGAGTACGCGATGCTGCCCCGTGCCACGAACACCCGCTCGGACCGGGAGAGCGTCCGCGGCAAGGTCGGCGGCCGGACCCACGAGATCTCCCGGCTGATCGGCCGCAGCCTGCGCGCCTGCGTCGATCTCAAGGCGCTCGGCGAGAACTCGATCGTGCTGGACTGCGACGTGCTCCAGGCCGACGGCGGCACCCGTACCGCCGCGATCACCGGTGCCTACGTCGCGCTGCACGACGCGGTGACCTGGCTGGCCGAGCGCAAGGCGCTGGCCGGCAAGGTGGAGAAGGTGATGCACCGCTCGGTGGCCGCGGTGAGCGTCGGCGTGATCGGCGGCGAGCCGATGCTCGACCTCTGCTACGCCGAGGACGTCACCGCCGAGGTCGACATGAACGTGGTCTGCACCGGCACCGGCGACTTCGTCGAGGTGCAGGGCACCGGTGAGGCGGGCGTCTTCGCCCGCGACCAGCTCGACGCGCTGCTCGACCTGGGCGTGGCGGGCTGCCTGGAACTGGCCGACGCGCAGCGGAAGGCGCTCTCGTCATGAACAAGGTCCTGCTCGCCACCCGGAACCGGAAGAAGCTGGTCGAACTCCAGCGGATCCTGGACGGCGCGCTCGGCGCGCACCGGATCGCCCTGCTCGGCCTCGACGACGTCGAGGAGTACCCGGAGCTGCCCGAGACCGGCCTCACGTTCGGCGAGAACGCGCTGATCAAGGCGCGGGAGGGCTGCCGGCGTACCGGCCTGCCGACCATCGCCGACGACTCCGGGCTGGCGGTGGACGCCCTCAACGGCATGCCGGGTGTGTTCAGCGCCCGCTGGTCCGGGGGGCACGGCGACGACCGGGCCAACCTCCAGCTCGTGCTGGACCAGGTCGCCGACGTGCCGGACGAGCACCGGGGCGCCGCGTTCGTCTGCACCGTCGCGCTGGTGCTGCCCGGCGGCAAGGAGCACCTGGTCGACGGCCGCCAGTCCGGCCGGCTGCTGCGCGCGCCGCGCGGCGACGGCGGCTTCGGCTACGACCCGATCTTCCTGGGCGACGGGCAGGAGCGCACCAACGCGGAGCTGACGCCCGAGGAGAAGGACGCGGTCAGCCACCGTGGCAAGGCGCTGCGGGAACTGGCCAAGCTGGTCGCGAAGGTGCTTCCACCCGCCGCCTGACCCGCCCCCACCGGGCACCCGGCCCAGCGCCGACCGGGCACCCGAAGAACGCCGGACCGGCCCGCTCAGGCGAGCGGGCCGATCTCCCGTTCGATCGCCGCGCGCAGCTCCGGGCCGCGTACCACCTCGCGCGCGGCCTCCATCAGCGGCGCGAGGAACACGTCCGGTCCCGGCTCGCCGATGGTGCGGCCGAGCGTGTCGAGCGCCGCCCGTCCGGCCGGTGACGGCGTCAGCGGCGCGCGGAGCTGGAGTCCGCGTACGGCCGCCAGCAGCTCCACCGCGAGCAGGCTGGTCAGGTTGTCCAGCACGGTGCGCAGCTTCTTGGTGGCCGCCCAGCCCATCGAGACGTGGTCCTCCTGCATGCCACTGGTGGGCAGCGAGTCGACCGAGGCGGGCGCGGCCAGCCGGCGGTTCTCCGCCACGATCCCGGCGGCGGTGTACTGGGCGATCATCAGGCCCGAGTTCACCCCGGCGTCCGGCGACAGGAACGCGGGCAGTTCCCGGGAACGGGTGACGTCCAGCAGCCGGTCCACCCGGCGCTCGGCGATGGCGCCCACCTCGGCGGCGGCGATGGCGAGGTAGTCGGCGGCGAAGCCGAGCGGCGCGCCGTGGAAGTTCCCGGTCGACTCGACCCGCCCGTCCGGCAGCACCACCGGGTTGTCCACCACCGACAGCAGCTCCCGGCCGGCCACCACCTCGACGAAGTCGAGCGTGTCCCGGGCCGCGCCGGCGACCTGCGGGGCGCAGCGCATCGAGTACGCGTCCTGCACCGCGTGCGCCAGGTCGTCGCGGTGCGAGTCCATCACCGCCGAGCCCTGCAACAGCCGGTGGATGTTCGCCGCCGACGCGGCCTGACCGGGATGCGGGCGGATCGCGTGCAGCTCGGGCAGGAACGGCCGCTCCGAGCCGAGCATCGCCTCGATGGCCAGCGCCGCCGTCACGTCCGCCATGGCGAACAGGTGCCGGGCGTCGGACACGGCGAGCAGCAGCATGCCGAGCATGCCGTCGGTGCCGTTGATCAGCGCCAGCCCTTCCTTGGCGGCGAGTGACACCGGCTTCAGCCCGACCCGGCGCAGCGCGTCGGCGGCCGGGAGGCGGTCACCGGCCGGGCCGAGCACCCAGCCCTCGCCGAGCAGCACCAGCGCGCAGTGCGCCAGCGGCGCCAGGTCGCCGGACGCGCCGAGCGAGCCGTGCTCGGGCACCCACGGGGTGACCTCGTGGTTGAGCAGGTCCACGAGCGCCTCGGCGACCAGCGGACGGACCCCGGAGCGGCCGAGCGCCAGCGAGCGGACCCGCAGCAGCATCATGGCGCGTACCACCTCGCGCGGCATCGGCGCGCCCACCCCGGCGGCGTGCGAGCGGATCAGCGCGTGCTGAAGCTCGGCCCGGCGCTCCGGGGCGACGAACGTGTTGGCGAGGGCACCGAAGCCGGTGGAGACGCCGTACACCGGGCGACCGGCCGCCTCGATGCGGTCCACGATGGACCGGGAGGTCGCCATCGCCTCGGTGGCGGCCGGGTCGAGCACGACCTTGGCGGTGCCGCGGGCCACCGCGAGCACGTCGGCGGCTGTGACGCCGGTGGACAGGATGGTCACTGTGGTCATCGCGGTACTCCGTTGTGCAGGACCTGGCGGATCAGTGGCACGCCCGGCCGGTAGGCCAGGTGCAGGTGGGACGGGGCGTCGAGGACGATCAGGTCGGCCCGCGCCCCGGGGGTCAGCCGCCCCACGTCGGTGCGGCGCAGCGCCGCCGCCCCGCCGGCGGTCGCGGCCCACACCGCCTCCGCCGGGGTCATCCGCATCTCGCGTACGGCGAGCGCGACGCAGAACGGCATCGACGACGTGTACGACGACCCGGGGTTGCAGTCGGTGGCGAGCGCGACTGTGACGCCCGCGTCGAGCAGCCGCCGGGCGTCCGGGTACGGCGACCGGGTGGAGAACTCGGCGCCGGGCAGCAGTGTGGCGACAGTCTCCGAGCCGGCCAGCGCGTCGATGTCGGCGTCGGTCAGGTGGGTGCAGTGGTCGACGCTGGCCGCGCCCAGCTCCACGCCGAGCCGGACGCCCGGCCCGGGACCGAGCTGGTTGGCGTGCAGCCGTACGCCCAGACCGGCGGCCTGCCCGCAGGCGAGGATCGCGCGGGCGTGGTCGGCGTCGAACGCGCCCCGCTCGCAGAACACGTCGATCCAGCGGGCGTACGGCGCGGCGGCGGCGAGCATCGGCCCGCACACCAGGCCCACGTAGTCGTCCGGGCGGTCGGCGTACTCGGCCGGGACCACGTGCGCGCCGAGGAACGTGGTGTCGCCGGTGAACTCGGCGGCGATCCGCAGTGAGCGGGCCTCGTCGGCGACGTTCAGGCCGTACCCGCTCTTGATCTCGACGGTGGTGGTGCCCTGCCGCAGCATCTCCGCGCGCAGCCGGCCCACAGTGGCACGCAGCGCGTCGTCGGAGGCCGCGCGGGTGGCGCCGACTGTGGTCCTGATGCCGCCGCCGGTGTAGGGCTCGCCTGCCATCCGGGCGGCGAACTCGGCGGCCCGGTCCCCGGCGAAGACCAGGTGGGCGTGGCTGTCCACGAAGCCGGGCAGCACCGCCGCGCCACCGGCGTCGATCCGCCGGTCGGCGGCCGGCGCGTGCCGGGCCGGACCGGTCCAGGCCACCTCGCCGTCGGAGATGAGCAGCGCGGCGTCGCGGCGGATGCCGAGCGGGTCGCCGTCGCGGCCGTCGTTGGTGACCAGCTCGCCGATGTGGTCGACGAGCAGGCTGCCGCGCGTCACGAGTCCTCCTTCGCGGTCACCGCCGCGATCGCGTCCCGCAGTTCGGTGGGTACGTCGACGGTGAGGTGCCGGCCGCCGTCCACCACGGGCCGGCCGTCCACCACGACGCTCGTCACGTCCGCGGCGGTGGCGGCGAAGAACGCGCCGACCGGCGGCACCCCGGCGGTGCGGGCGCTGTCGAGCCGTACCGTGACCAGGTCGGCCCGCTGCCCGACGGCGAGCCGGCCGGCGTCGCCCCAGCCCAGCGCGGCGTGCCCGCCGACGGTGGCGGCGGTGAGCAGCTCGGCCGGCGTGAAGTGCCCCCGCCTGCGGGTACGCAGTCGCTCGTCCATCTCCAGCGCGCGGGCCTCCTCGAACAGGTCCACCACGGCGTGACTGTCGCTGCCCAGGCTCAGCGGGCTGCCCGCGTCGGCCATCCGGCGTACCGGGCCGACCCCGTCGGCCAGGTCGCGTTCGGTGGTGGGGCAGACGCAGACCCGGGTACGGCTGTCGCCGAGCAGCGCCACGTCGGCGGCGGTCGGGTGGGTGGCGTGCACGGCTGTGGTGTGCGGGCCGAGCACGCCGTGGTCGGCCAGCAGGCGCGTCGGGGTGCACCCGTGCACGGCCCGGCAGGCGTCGTTCTCGGCCGGCTGCTCGGACAGGTGCACATGCAGCGGCAGTCCGTTGCGGTCGGCCCAGCCGGCCACCGTGGCGAGCTGCCCGGCCGGGACCGCGCGCACCGAGTGGATGGCCGCGCCGAGCCGGACGTGGTCGTCGGACGGGCGGAACGCGTCCACCCGCTCCGCCCAGCGCAGCGCGTCGCCGTCGCCGAACCGGCGCTGCGGCCCGGCCAGCGGCGCACCGTCCACGCCCCCGGCCAGGTACGCGGTGTCCAGCAGCGTGAGCCGGATCCCGGCGTGCGCGGCGGCCTCCACGAGCGCGGCGGACATGGCATTCGGGTCGTCGTACGGGGTGCCGCCGGGACCGTGGTGCAGGTAGTGGAACTCGCCCACGCAGGTGATCCCGGCCAGCGCCATCTCCGCGTACACGGCGCGGGCCAGCGCCAGGTAGGAATCGGGGTCGAGCCGGATCGCGACGGCGTACATCAGGCTGCGCCAGGACCAGAAGTCGCCGCGCCCGTCGTGGGTGCGCCCGCGCAGCGCCCGGTGGAACGCGTGCGAGTGAGCGTTTGCCAGGCCGGGCACCGTCAGGCCGGGCAGCCGGACCGCGTCGCCGAGCACCTCGACCCCGGCGGTCGGCGGACCTTTCACGGTCAGCGGGGTGACCGCGGTGAGCCGCCCGTCGGTCGCCTCGATCAGCACGTCCCGGGTGGGCTCGGCGCGATCGGGCAGCCAGGCGTACTCGGCCAGCCAGCGGGTCAGCGGCATGCCAGCTCCTCCAGCACCCGAGCCAGGGCGGCCACCCCGGCGGCGCAGTCGGCGTCGGTGGCCGCCTCGGCGGGGGAGTGCGACACCCCGGTCGGGTTGCGCACGAACAGCATCGCGGTGGGCAGGTGCGCCGCCAGCACGCCCGCGTCGTGCCCGGCGCCGGTGGGCAGCACCGGCGCGCCGAGCAGCGCGGCCAGCCGGTCGGCCAGCCCGCGGTCGAACGCGACGAGCGGGGTCGCCGACTCCTGCGTGCAGGTCAGCGCGGTCCCGTCGCGGCCGGCCCGGTCGGCGGCCTTGGTGCGTACCGCCTCGACCAGACCGTACAGCGTCTCCGCCTCGGCCGCCCGCGCGTCCAGCCAGCCGGTGACCCGGGACGGGATCGCGTTCGTGGCGTTCGGCTCGACCGACACCCGGCCGACCGTGGCGTGCGCGTCGCGCAGCCGGGCCTCCTTGTTCGCCGCCAGCACTGTGAACGCGTAGGTGAGCATCGGGTCGCGGCGGTCGGCCATCCGTGTCGTACCCGCGTGGTTGCCCTCGCCGGTGAAGTCGAACCGCCACCGGCCGTGCGGCCAGATCGCGGAGGCCACCGCGACCGGCGCGTCCAGGTCGACCAGCGCGCGGCCCTGCTCGACGTGCAGCTCCACGAAGGCCGCGAAGCGGCCGAGCAGCGCCCGGTCGGCGCCCGCCGGCCGCTCGCCCAGCGCCTCGGCGAAGGTCGTCCCGGCCTGGTCGCGCAGCCCGGCCGCGCGGTCGACGTCGATCTCGCCGGTGAGCAGCCGAGACCCCAGGCAGGGTACGCCGAACCGCGCGCCCTCCTCCTCCACGAACGCGGCCACCACCACCGGCCGGTCCGGGGTGACGCCCGCGGCCCGTAGCTCGTCCACGGCGAGGAACGCGCTGACGATGCCGAGCGGACCGTCGTACGCGCCGCCGTGCGGCACCGAGTCGAAGTGGCTGCCGGTGAGCACCGCCTCGCCGGCCGCCGGGTCGCCCCACCAGGCGAACAGGTTGCCGTTGCCGTCCTCGGACACCGGCATGCCCCGCCGGTCGGCCTGCTCCCGGAACCAGGCGCGCAGCGTGCGCTCCGGGTCGGTGAGCGCGTAGCGCAGGTAGCCGCCGCTGCCGGCGTCCCGCCCGACCGGGGCGATCTCGTCCCACAGCTCCCGGAACCGGTTAGGAAGGGGCCCTTTCAATGCAGAATGCGTTAACAAGGGGCCCTTCCTTACGCTTCGGCCATCGGGACGCGGACGCCGGTGCGCCCGGCGACCTCGCGGGCGTCGTCGTAGCCGGCGTCGACGTGCCGGATCACGCCCATCGCCGGGTCGTTGGTGAGCACCCGCTCGATCTTCTGCCCGGCCAGGGCGCTGCCGTCGGCCACGCAGACCTGCCCGGCGTGGATGGACCGGCCGATACCGACGCCGCCGCCGTGGTGGATGGACACCCAGGACGCGCCGCTGGCGGTGTTGACGAGCGCGTTCAGCAGCGGCCAGTCGGCGATCGCGTCGGAGCCGTCGGCCATCGCCTCGGTCTCCCGGTAGGGGCTGGCCACGCTGCCGCAGTCGAGGTGGTCCCGGCCGATCACCACCGGCGCGCTCAGCTCGCCGGAGGCCACCATCTCGTTGAACCGCACCCCGGCGCGGTCACGTTCGCCGTAGCCGAGCCAGCAGATCCGCGCCGGCAGGCCCTGGAACGCGACCCGCTCGCCGGCCATCCGGATCCACCGGGCGAGGGACTCGTTCTCCGGGAACAGGTCGAGGATGGCCCGGTCGGTGGCGGCGATGTCCTTCGGGTCGCCGGAGAGCGCGGCCCAGCGGAACGGGCCCTTGCCCTCGCAGAACAGCGGCCGGATGTATGCGGGCACGAACCCGGGGAAGTCGAACGCCCGCTCGTATCCGCCGAGCTCGGCCTCGCCCCGGATCGAGTTGCCGTAGTCGAAGACCTCGGCGCCCGCGTCGAGGAAGCCGACCATCGCCTCCACGTGCTTCGCCATCGACGCCCGCGCCCGGTCGGTGAACTCGGCCGGCTCGGCCGCCGCGTAGTCCCGCGCGTCGCCGAGGTCCACGCCCTCCGGCAGGTACGACAGCGGGTCGTGCGCGCTGGTCTGGTCGGTCACGATGTCGATGGCGACGCCCCGGCGCAGCAGCTCGGGGAAGACGGTGGCGGCGTTGCCGACCACACCGACGCTCAGGGCCCGCCGGTCCCGCTTCGCGGCGAGCGCCCGCTCGACCGCGTCGTCAAGCGAGTCGGCGATCTCGTCGAGGTAGCGGTCGTGCGCCCGCCGCTCCAGCCGGGACCGGTCGACGTCCACGATCAGGCAGGCACCGCCGTTCATGGTGACCGCGAGCGGCTGCGCGCCGCCCATGCCGCCGCATCCGGCGGTGAGCGTCAGCGTGCCGGCGAGCGTGCCGCCGAACCGCTTCTCGGCGACAGCGGCGAACGTCTCGTACGTGCCCTGGAGGATGCCCTGGGTGCCGATGTAGATCCAGGAACCGGCCGTCATCTGCCCGTACATGGTCAGGCCCAGCGACTCCAGGCGGCGGAACTCCGGCCAGGTGGCCCAGTCGCCGACCAGGTTGGAGTTGGCCAGCAGCACGCGCGGCGCCCACTCGTGGGTGCGCATCACCCCGACCGGGCGGCCGGACTGCACGAGCATCGTCTCGTCGTCGCGCAGCTCGGTCAGCGTCCGCACCAGCGCGTGGTACGACGGCCAGTCCCGGGCCGCCTTGCCGGTGCCCCCGTAGACCACCAGGTCCTCGGGGCGCTCGGCCACCTCGGGGTCGAGATTGTTCATCAGCATCCGCAGGGCGGCCTCCTGGGGCCACCCCTTCGCGGTGCGTGCGGTGCCGCGGGCGGCGCGGACGGGCTGGTGCATCTCGTACTCCTCTCAGCCGAGGAACAACTGGCGGCGGGCGGCGGACGACTCGAACGCCTCGAGCCGGTTCTGGGTCTCGGCCGGTGCGGCGTCGCAGATCGCCTGGAGCACCACCATGGCCAGCGTCATCGGTGCGGTGTGCAGATCGAAGACCAGGTCGGCGCCGACGGCGGCGGGCAGCACCACCTCGGCGTGCTCGGTGGCCGGGCTCACCGGCGAGTCGGTGATCGCCACGACCGTCAGCCCGGCGTCCCGGGCCTCGCGCAGCGCGTCCAGGGTCTCGCGGGGGTAGCGGGGCAGCACGAACGCCAGCATCGCCGTCGCGCCGGCCGCGACCGCCTGGTCCAGGCGGTCGACCAGCATGCTGCCGCCGTCGTCGAGCACCCGCACGTCCGGGTGCACCTTGGCGGCGAAGTACGCGAAGTACGCGGCGAGCGGCGCGGCGGCTCGCAGCCCGAGCACCGGCAGTGGACGGCTGGCCGCGAGCAGCTTCCCCACCTCGGCGACCCGGCCGGCGTCGGCGAGCTGAGCGGCGAGCCGGTCGAGATTGTCCCGCTCGGCGTGCACCGCCCGTTGCAGGGCGTTGCCGGCGGCCGGTTCGGCCGACCCGGTGACAGTGAGTTCCCGCAGGCGGCGGCGCAGCGCGGGGTAGCCGTCGTGCCCGAGCGCCATGGCGAACCGGGTCACCGACGGCTGGCTGACGCCTGCCAGCTCGGCCACCTCGGCGGCGGACAGGTACGCCGCCGCGCCCGCGTGCCGCACCAGGCAGTGGGCGATGCGGCGCTGGGTCGGGGTGAGCCGTACGCCGTGGAAGAGGTCGAGCAGGCGGTCAGGGGAGGCCGCACCGCTTTCATTCACGGGCTGACTCTATGCATGAAAACTTTCAGAGCGCAAGCGTGGCCCGACCGCAGGGAGATCCGACGGGCGTGCTCTCTGTACTATCCGCACGGCGGGTGAGCAGAGGAGTGGGGCATGCAGCCGGAAGGTCCGTACAGGTTCACCGAGGTGCTGGGCGAGTGCCAGGTCGGCAGGGCCTGGGCCGCGCTCGACGGGCAGGACCGCGCGCTGACCGTGGCGGTTCTGGACGGCGCCGCAGCCGGTGACCAGCGCTGGCGCGAGGCGTTCACCAACGCGGCGAACGTGCTGGCCCAGACGCCCGGCGGCCACCGGTACGTCAACTCCGACTTCGCCGCCGGCCAGCCCTGGGTGGCGTACCCGTCCGAAGAGGACGGCGCGGCCGAGCGGCTGTTCCGCAGCCTGGGCATGGACTACCAGCGCACCGCCACCGCCGAGATCCTCCCGCCGCCCCCGCCGGTGTCCGCGCCGCCGCAGCAGGTCTCGTCCCCGCCGCAGTTGCCGTGGAGCCCGCAGCCGTGGGCGATGACGCCGCAGCAGCCGGTCTCCGGCGCGCCCGTCTCGTCCGGCGCGCCGGTGTCGCCCGGCATGCCGGTGTCGCCGGGCATGCCGGTGCCGGCGATCCCGGCCCAGGCCACCGCCCCGGATCCGCTCGTGCCGACCGGCGGTCCCCGGATCGCACCGGTCGCCCGCCCGCCCAAGAGCCGTACCGGCCTGTGGATCGGAGGTCTGGTCATGGCGGCGGTGCTGGCCGGCGGCGCCGGTCTGCTCGCCGGACGGTCGCTCGCCGACGGTGGCGAACCGTCCACTCCGGCGGCCAGCGCCTCCCCGGCGCTCTACGAGGCCACCCAGCAGTCGCTGAACAAGGCGAAGTTCGACGCCACGCTCATGCCGATCGCCGAGCCGTGGCTCGACGGGGTGGGCGGTTGCGCGATCAACACCGAGAAGAGCGGCCCCGGGCTCGCCGCGGGCGAGAAGCAGCACGTCTTCTGCCGCTACCTGGGCGTGTCGGTGCACTTCGCCGAGTACGAGTCGGCCGAGAAGAAGGAGGCGGCGCGCGCCTTCCGCCAGCAGATGGGCATCATCGGCCGAGCGCTCGCGCCGGGCATGCGGGAGGCCGGACCGGCCACCGGCGGCGTCAGCGGGGCGCAGGGCAGCTACGTCGAGTACGCCGGCAACGGCCAGGACGGCCGCCCGGTCTGCGGCATCTGGTGGGGCCGCGACGACAACACGAGCGCGATCTACATGGAGACGCCGTGCGGCGCCGGGCTCGGCGGCAACTGGGACGCCCTGCGCGACCTCTGGCAGCGGCACAGCTAGGACGCCGCGCGCCCGCTAGCGGACGCGGGCGCCGTTCGGCGGCGGCACCAGGCAGACGTCGCTGCCCTTGGTGACGCCCGCGGCCAGGTCGAAGCGGACCACGCGCGCCCCGCTGAACTGCCGCTCGGTGACCGCCACGCCGCTGCCGCCGAGCCGGACGATGACGTCCCGGTTCGCCCCGTCGGCCCAGTCGGTGGCCTGGAACAGCCAGACCCGGGATCGTCCGGGCAGCAACGCCGACACGGTCCGCCCCGGGCACCCGCCGGGGCCGGCCGCGACCACATAGGCGTCCGCCGCCGGGCCGTACCACGCCTGGGCGTTCCACGAGACCGTGGTGGCCAGCACCAGGTCACCCGGGCGGCGTTTGTCGTCCAGGTAGCCCAGCGCGCCCCGGTAGTCGACAGCGTTCGCGCCGCCGCCCTGGGCGAAGGCCCGCGCCGGATGCACAGTCGCCACCACTGCGGTGGCCAGCTGCGGAACGGCGAGCGCGAGCAGGAGCACCACCCCGACCAGCCATCTGATCCGGGCGGGCAGGCCGGCCCGCATCGGTGGCGGTGCGACGGCGAGCGCGGCGAGCAGCAGGCAGGCCGGCACCGCGTAGAGCGCCAGCCGGCCGTTGAACGGGTAGACCGACACGGCCGCGCCGGCCAGCCCGGCCGTCAGGGGCGTGAGCAGGACCAGCACCGCCACAGTGGAGAGCCGGCGCAGCCCGGCGGCCGTGCCCAGCACCAGCAGCGGTACGACGACCCACGCCGACCAGGCCACGAACGGCACTGTGGCGAGACTCCGGTACGTCGCCGCGAGCCATTCCACTGTGGCGGCCAGGTCGGTGAGCGAGTGCGCCGGATAGATCGACTTCGCCCGCCAGTACGCGGCGAGCTGCGGATCGGCGAGTCCCGGCGCCAGGAACAGCACGTAGACCACGAGCGCGACCACGCCCCAGGCCGGCGCCGGGGCGAGGAACCGGCCCAGTTCACGCCACCTGCTCGCCCACTGCCGATCCGGGCGGGACAGCGCATACCCGCCCAGCAGCACGCTGAGCGCGCCGGTGACCGGAATGGACAGGGTGCTGACGAACGCCATGACCGCCGCGGCCGACCAGAACACCGCCGACCCGGCCCAGGTCGGGCCGGTCCGGACGAGCAGCAACGCCAGCCCGACCACGAGCGTGACGCCGAACGCCTCGGCGCTGTACTGCTTCAGCTCGTTGGAGTAGCCGATGAGGAACGGCGCGACGGCGACCAGCAGCAGCGCCGCCAGCGCGGCGAGCGGCGGCAGGAGTGCCCGGCCGAGCCACGCCACGAGCGGCAGCAGCGCCAGCCCGAACAGCAGCGGCACCAGCCGCAGTGCCCGCTCACCGTCGCCGAACTGCTCGAACGCGAACCGTTCCAGCCACAGCCAGCCGGGCGGCGCCGACTGGCTGAACGCCAGCGGCTGCAACAGGTCCAGGTAGCCGCGCTCCCGGATGTTGTGCGCCACGTACAGCTCGTCGCTCCAGAAGCTGCGCGCGTACGCCCACTGCCGGATCCGCAGCACGGCGCCCAGCGCGACGAGCAGGCCCGCGACGGACCAGTACGGGGACCGGCTCAGCCGGTCCCACGCGAGCGCGACGAGCGCCACCGGCGTGCCCGGCCGCGACGGCACCGGCGTCGCCGACGCGGGCGCCATCGAGGGGGAGAAGGCCGGGCGTGTCACGGACACGGCGAGACGGTATCAAAGCGTCATTCACGTCAGCGGCCCCGCGACCGGCTTCGATCACTGGCCGGCGCGGTCCGGCGTGGACGGAGTGGCGGAGACCGCCGTGCCGACCAGCCCGGCGGCCCGGCGGTGCCGGCGTGCCGGTCGCGGCAGGCCGACCAGGAACTCCGGGAACATGCCGAAGAACGTCCGGGCGCTGCGCAGCTCCAGCGTGTGCGCCCGGGACCAGCGCACCGAGTTGGTCGCGCGCGCCCAGTGGTGGGTCCACCGCACGTCACCGAGCACCGCCACCGGCATCCCGTTACGCCAGGCGCGCAGCCCCAGCTCGTGATCCTCGTAGTAGAGGAAGAATCGCTCGTTCCATCCGCCCAGCTCGGTGACGTCGGCGGTCCGGCCGGCCACCGCCGCGCCCATCACCCAGGCCACGTGGCGCGTCTCGCCGGGCGCGGCCACCAGCCGGTACGCGGCGTGCAGCCGGGACAGCGGCCACACCTTCCGGTTGCCGAGTTTCGCCGTCGCGTACGGGAAGCCGCGCCCGTTGGCCTGCGGTGTGCCGTCGGTGCCGAGCAGTTGCGGCGCGACCAGTCCGCCGTGCGTGTCCAGGTGCCGGGCCAGCACGTCCAGGTCGTCCGGGCGCACCTCCAGGTCCGGGTTGGCGAACAGCACGTACCGGCCGGTCGCCTCGCGCAACGCGACGTTGTTGGCGCGGGAGAAACCGACGTTCTCCGGCAGCCGGATCACCCGCGCGCCCAGCTCCTCGGCGACCGCCGCCGAGTCGTCGGCCGAGGCGTTGTCGACCACCAGCCACTCGTACGGCTTCGGACCGTGCCAGCAGCGGCGCAGCGTGTCCGCCGAGTGATAGCTGACAGTCACCACTGTCCACGGCTGTGCCGTCATCACGCCCTCCGAGCGGTCAGGTAGCCGAGCAGGGACGCGAACCCGAACCGTGGCCCGGACCAGCGGCGGCGGGCCGCCGGCCCTTCGGCCAGCCCGCGTCCGATGCCGCGCAGGAACGGGCGCAGCAGGCCCTGCCGGATCCGCCGGGCGGCGAGCGCGAGGTGTGCGAGCGCCAGCACCGGCACCGCCACGAGCAGCAGCGGCCAGGTGAACGTGCGGGACGCGACCAGCAGCCGGTTGCGGGCCAGCAGGAACGCCCGGAACCCCTGCAACCGGTCGTCGCCGTCCACGCTGTGGCCGCCCGCGTGCGGCAGCACCACGTCCAGCCCGCGCGTGCGCAGCCCGGAGGCGTAGAGCCGGAACGCCAGGTCGGCGTCCTCACCCCAGGCGAACAGGTGCTCGTCGAAGCCGCCGAAGCGCCGGTACAGCGCGGCCGGGAAGACCGCCGCGCCGCCGGACGGGCCGAGCGGGGCACGGCCGGCGGCGGACCGCCTGTCGATGAACAGCGACACCGGGTTCAGGTCGATGCCCACGTACTCGCCGCCGTGCATGGCGAGGCCGACAGCGAGCGGGGCGTCCGGGTCGGCGGCGACGGCGGCGCAGATCCGGGCCAGCGCGTCGTCGGGCAGCCACACGTCCGGGTTCAGCAGGAGCAGGTGGCTCGTGGTGACCGTCGCCGCACCCCGGTTGCAGCCGGCCGCGAAACCCGGGTTGGTGGAGTCGGGCAGGTACGCGTACCGGTCGGCCGGCAGGTGCCCGGCGATCACCTCGGCGCACCCGTCGGAGGGCCAGTTGTCCGCGAAGACGAACCGGACCGGCAGGTCACCGGCGCTGCGGACCCAGGTCGGCAACGTCTCGGCGAGCATGCCGGCGGACCGGTAGAGGACGGTGACCACTGTGAGCCCGTCGAACGTCATGCCGTGCTCCTGCCCAGCCGGTGCAGCACCCAGAGGCCGGGCACCAGGCTCAGCCAGGTCGGATAGATCAGCGGATACAGCTCGTAGACGCCGAACAGCGCGAAGTAGACGACGAACGCCCGCGCCAGCTGCCCGGCCGGCGCGCGGGAGAACTCGAACCACCGTTCGGTCGCGCCCACCGCCAGCCCCAGCGCGGCCAGGAAGAACACCGCGCCCAGCGGGCCGTAGTCGAGCAGCGGGATGGCCACGAACGTGGCCGTGTTCATCAGGTACGGCTGGCTGAGCTGGGACGTCAGCCCGTACAGGTCCGCCTTGCCGACGATCGGCTCGACGCGGGAGCCGAGGAACGTCAGCGAGTACGTGCCGTACCGGGGTTTGAGGTGCTCCCGCTGCGACCAGACCCGCCCGAACGTCTCGGTGGACGAACTCAGCGACAGGTCCAGCGACCCGGCGCTGCTGGTCAGCGCGTTGCTGCCGTAGCGGGCCCGGAACTCGGTCTCGAACGCGCCGGTGCCGGCCATGGTGCGCTGCCCGCCGAGGAACACCGCCGCGCCGAGCGCCACCGCGCCGATCAGCAGCACCACCGGCGTACGCGCGGCCAGGAACGACGCGGCCCGCCCCCGGGTACGCCGTACCGACAGCGCCGCGATCAGCGCGGGCGCGATGCCCACCAGCACCGAGTTCTTGCTCGCGCCGAGCGCCGCCCCGACGGTGAAGACAGCCGTCAGCGCGTAGTAGACCGGCAGCGCCCGGCCGCGCGCGGACAACGCGCGCAGCAGCGACACCGCCATGCCGAGCGTCCACGCCTCGGACAGCAGCCCGATGACCAGGTTCGACTGCTCGCGCAGCACCTGCCGGGCGGCGTCCGGGTTGTCGGCCAGCAGCGGCGGCACCGTGCCCCGGAACCGGATCGCCGCGGTCACCACAGCGACGCCGAGCAGCACGGACAGGTACGTCAGCAGGCGCCGCTCGGACGGCCAGGACAGCGCCGGACGGGACCGCTCGCCGTCGTCCCGCCTGTCGATCAGCCGCCGGCCCACCCCCCAGGCCAGCAGGAAGACCGTCACGTACCCGGCGAGCACCGGCAGCACCCCGCGACCGGCCCAGGAGTCGTACGGGCCTGGTAACACCCGTACGGCCAGCAGTGCGGCGGTCCAGACGGCGGCGCAGGCGGCGAGCGCCCACATCCGCAGGCGCGCGGCGAGCAGCGTGCCGACCGCCAGCGCGAGCGCGACGGCGAGCCCGGCGTCGAGCGTGGCCAGCAGCAGGGCCGCGCCCAGCGCGAACGGGATCCCGACCGACCAGAGGCGTCGCTCAGCGGGTGGCACGGGCGACCGTCCGGTACAGGTCGTGCCAGTCGTCCACGCATCCGTCGAACGAGTGCCGGTCCGCGTACCGCCGGGCCAGCTCGCGCCGCCGCTCGTCCCACGCGGCCGGGTCGGTGGCCGTCCGCACGGCGGCGGCCAGCGCCTGCGGCGTCAGGTCCGCCCGGTACGCGAGCACACCGTCACCGGCGGCTGTCACCTCGGTCAGCCCGCCCGCGCCGGAGTGCACCACCGGCACGCCGAGCGACATCGCCTCCAGGGCGCTGCGCCCGAACGCCTCCACCCGGGACGGCACCAGCAGGCAGTGCAGCCGTTGCAGGAACGGCGCGGCGTCGACGCGGCCGACCAGGTGCAGGTTCGGCCGCTCCTCGACCTCGACGGTGCCCGCGCCGGCGACCAGGAACTCCACGTCCGGCAGCGCCGCGGCGACGTCCGCCAGCAGGTCGGCGCCCTTCTCCCGTTCCAGGCGGCCGAGGAAGCCGACCCGCACCGGGCCGTCCGGCGCGAGGCCGCCGGTGTCGGTCACCTGCGGCCAGATGGCGGGCAGCGGGTTCGGGATCACCCGCACGTCGCGGATCCGCCCGCCTACCCGGAGCTCGTCAGCCTCGAAGCCGGAGACCGCGACCGTCGCGTGCGGCCGCAACCGCCGGAACATCAGGTCGGTGCTGATGTTGGCCTGCACCGCGGCCTTGGCGCGCAGCGTCTCCGCCGTGTCGCGGTACTGCCAGAGGCTGTTGTGCAGCGTCACCACGAGCGGCGTGCGGCGGCCCCGCACGCCCAGCCCGGCGCGGGCGTGCATCGCGGCGGAGAGCAGGTGCGCGCTCACCACGTCCGGTCGCAGCTCCTCGACGAGGGCGCGGATGCCGCGCGCGTACCCGAGGTCCACCCGCTTGGCCGCGCCCAGCGGACGCCACGGCACACCCGCCTCCCGCAACGCCGCCGCGACCTCGTCGTCGGGCGTGGCGGCGACCACGTCGACGTCGCGGGCCGCGAGCGCCGGCAACATCTCGATCAGGAAGCGCTCGGCGCCGCCGAGCTGCCGCCGCCCCGACCCGCCGGTGGTGCAGACGAACAGCACCCTCATCGGACGCCCATGCCTTCCAGGGCGCCGCGGGCGATCGCCCGCCGCGCCGCCCCGCCGCCCACCGCCGCCCGGGCGAGCACCCCCAGCGTGTACGCGGAGCAGGCCACGGTGCCCCGCCACCCGGCCAGCTCACGGCTGGCCCGGATGAACTCCCGGGTCTGCCGGCGGGAGATCTCCTCGGCCGCCCACCGGCGCTTCGCGCTCGCGTCGTCCTCGTGCGTGACCACCGCGTCCGGCAGGTACGCCAGGCGCAGTCCCAGCCGGCGCACCGCCCAGCACAGCCGCAGGTCCTCCGAGTAGAAGAACGACGACTCGTCCACCCCGCCGATCCGGTCCAGCGTCTCCCGCCGGATCGCCACGAACGGCCCGGAGAGCCAGTCACCGCGCTCCGGCGGGGCCACGATCCGCAGCCTCGGGAACACCAGGCTGAGCCCGGTGGCGTGCGCGAGTCCGGTGCCCACGGTCAGGAACCGGCCGGCGGCGGTCTGGTCCCGGCCGGTCGCGTCGAGCACCTTCGGGAACGCCGCGCCGACCGCCGGGTCGTCCAGCTCGGCCACCAGCCGCTCGATCGCGCCCGGCCGCACCAGGATGTCGTTGTTGGACAGCACCACCCGGGACCGGGTGCTGTGCCGGACACCGAGGTTCATGCCCTTGGCGTAGCCGAGGTTCGTCTCCGAGCGCACGTACCGGGCGCCGGTCTCGGCGCACATGGCCCGCAGCCGGTCGCTGATCTCGGCGGCGCTGCCGTTGTCCACCACGACGGCTTCCACACCGTCTGGCAGCGAGCGGACGCAGCCGTCGGTGCGCTCGAAGTCTTCCCAGGTCAACACGACGATTGAGACGTCCACCGCTAGGCCATCCGATTGACGAGGAGGTGCGTGGACCGCTGGAGTCGCTGCCGGGTGCGCAACGCGTAGACGCCGTAGGCGACCGACGACGCGACCGCGGCGCCGAGCGCGCCGGCCCACGGGATGAGCAGAACGTACAGCACCACCGACACCGACATGGTGACGAGGGCCACGGCGGTGGTGGCCTGCTCGCCCGCGCGCTTGAGCAGCGCCGCGCTCCACGTCTTGCCGGCCGACAACGCCAGCGTCCCGGGCAGCAGGAGCAGCCCGAAGAGCCAGGCGTCGCGGTAGTCGGGCGCCAGCACGCCGAGCACCGCCAGGCCGATCACGGCGAGCGCGGCGATCGGCAGCGCCGACTTCACGACCTCGCGGCCGTGGTCGCCGATCGCGTCCGGGTCACGCTCGGCCAGGATCCGCTGCGCCCGTACGACCGCGCCGGACTGCGCGAACTCCAGCGCCGCCACCGCCAGCGCGAACACGCCGAGCGCGCCCGCGCCGGCGAAGCGGGCCACCAGGACCTGGCTCAGCCGGTACGTCAGCATCTGCGCGCACACCCCGACGTGCAGCCGGCCCACGGCGAGCAGGTCGGCGCGGTACTCCGTGCGCCCCGCCGTCGCCGCCGGCACCGGCCCGAACCGCCGCGCCCAGCCCAGCACCGCGACCCCGAGCACGGTGGCGGTGGCGACCTGGACGCCCAGCCACAGCACACTCCACAGGCCACCGTCCAGCCGGTGGCCCAGCCAGAGCAGCCCGTACCCGGCGACCAGCACCGCGCCGCCGAGCGCCCGCATGGTGTAGACGAACCAGAACCGCTTGAGGCGCAGGCCGAGCGAGGCCGCCGTGTTGAACACGGTGAGCGCGCAGCCCGCGCCGATGCCCACCGGGTGGCTGCCCAGCCCGGCGAGCGTGGTCAGCAGCGCCGCTGCCAGCGCGGTGAGGCCGAGTGAGACGGTGAGGATGCCGGCGATCCACAGGCGACCGCGCGACATGATCCAGCCGGCCGGACGGGACAGCAGGAACGTGTCCACGGACAGGCCGCCGAGCGCGGCGCCCACGGTGGCGCTCACCATGTTCGCCGCGAGTTCACCGCGTTCGGCGGCCGGCAGCGTCACCGACACCAGCGCGGCGAGCCCGGTCAGGCCCAGGGCGACCAGATAGAGACGCTCGGGGGAGACGATCCGCCGGACCCGGCCTAACACCCGGCGCCCAGGCGCCGGCACCGGCCGCGAGCCGGCCACGCGGAATCCACTCGTCTTCCCCCAAGATGCGCGGATGTGTGCGGGCCTGTTCTACCCGACATGAGCGCCGCTGCGCAATGGACCCGGCGGGCGGGTACGCCCGCGGCCTCCCGCCGCCGGTAGGGTGACGCGTCGTGGACCTCGCCCACTTCCGCGACACGATCGGCAGGCGGTGGCCGATCGTGCTGGCGCTGACGCTGCTGTGCGGCGCGCTCACCGGGGTCCTCGCCGAACGGCGACCGCCGGTCTACCGGGCCGAGACCCAGATGGTCGTCACGTTCGCCGCCGAGAAGTCGGCCGCCCCGCAGCCCCGCCCGCCTGCCGACGAGGCGGGCCGGCTGATGCAGCGGCGGGTCAAGACGTACGCCACCATGATGAACACGCCCCGGCTGACCCGCCCGGTGATCGACTCGCTCGGACTGCCGTACACCACCGACGACCTGGCCGGCCGCGTCGTCGCCTCGTCCACCGTCGACTCCCTGGCGATCGACGTGGCGGTCACCGACCGGTCCGCCGGCACCGCCGCGGCGATCGCCGCGGCGCTCGCCGCCGAACTGCAACGGATCGCCGAGCGCGACCTGCCGCCCGCCGGGCTCGGCCTCAAGGCCCACGTCGCAGTGGTCCGGGCCGCCGCGCCGCCGCCGCGTTCCGAGCCGGTGCGGTGGCAGTGGTACGCCCTCGGCGGTGCGCTCGGCGGCCTGGCGCTCGGGGTCGGCATCGCGTTGGTGCTCGGCTACCGCCGGGCCGGCACTCCGGTGAGCGCGGACGTGCGGGCGCTCTGGGCGACGACGGTGCGCCGTGCGGCCGGGGTGCCGGGTCAGACCGACGGCCGGGTCGCCGACGCTTCGGTGAAGGAGCGGCAGGCGTCGTAGCCGGGCAGCAGACCCGCGGCGCGCGCCTCGGCCAGGCGTGGCGCTGCCGCATCCCGCTCGGACAGCAGCGGCATCGCCGCCGGCCAGTCGATCCCGAGGTCCGGATCCAGCGGGTGTACCGTGTGCTCGGCCGCCGGGTTGTACGTGGCGGAGCAGAGGTAGCTGAGCGTCGCGTCGTCGGTGAGCGCGCAGAACCCGTGCCCCAGCCCTTCGGCCAGGTAGACGGCCCGCCGGTCGGTGTCGTCGAGGCGTACCGCCTCCCACCGGCCGTACGTCGGCGAGCCGGCCCGCACGTCCACCACCACGTCCAGCACCGCCCCGCGTACGCAGGTGACGTACTTGGCCTGGCCGGGCGGTACGTCGGCGAAGTGGATGCCGCGCACCACGCCCCGCGCCGAGACGGACAGGTTGGCCTGCGCCAGCCGCAGCGGACGGCCGACCGCCTCGGCGAGCCGGTCGAAGCGGTACCACTCCAGGAACAGGCCCCGCGCGTCGCCGTGCCGGCGCGGGGTCACCTCCCAGGCGCCCTCGATGCTCAGCGGACGGATCTTCACGACGCGCTCCCCGAACCGGACCGCTCGGCCAGCAGGCCCAGCAGGTATTCACCGTAACCGCTGCGCGTCAGCGGATGGGCCAGCATCCGCAGCCGCTCGTCGTCGATCAGCCCGGACCGCCAGGCGACCTCCTCGACACAGCCGATCTTCATGCCCTGGCGCTCCTCGATCACCCGGACGAACTCGGCGGCCTGCATCATCGACGTGAACGTGCCGGTGTCCAGCCAGGCGGTGCCCCGGTCGAGGACCGTCACCGTCAGTTCGCCCCACGCCCGGTACGTCTCGTTGATCGCGGTGATCTCCAGCTCGCCCCGGACGCTCGGCGTCAGCTTGCGGGCGATGTCGACCACCCGGTTGTCGTAGAAGTAGAGGCCCGGCACCGCGTACCGGGACCGGGGACGGGCCGGCTTCTCCTCGATCGACAGCACCCGGCCGGCGTCGTCGAACTCGACCACGCCGTAGTCCTGCGGGTTCGCGACCGGGTACGCGAAGACCCGCCCACCGGCCGGTTCGCCGTGCTGCGCGAGCTGCCGTCCGAGCCCGACACCGTGGAAGATGTTGTCGCCGAGGATCAGCGCCACCGCCTCGTCGCCGACGAAGTCGGCGCCGAGCAGGAACGCCTGCGCGATGCCCTCCGGGCGGGGCTGCTCGGCGTACGTCAGGCGCAGGCCCCACTGGCTGCCGTCGCCGAGCAGCCGCTCGAACTGGGTGCGGTCCTCCGGTGTGGTCACCACCAGGATTTCCCGCACCCCGGCCATCACCAGAGTGGAGAGCGGGTAGTAGACCATCGGCTTGTCGAACACCGGCATCAGTTGCTTCGAGACGGCCCGGGTCATCGGCCAGAGCCGGGATCCGGTGCCACCGGCGAGAAGGATTCCGCGCACCCGCGGAGACTACCCGCGGCGCCGCCGCCCCCGTGGCCCGTCGACGTCCCGCCCGGGCTGCCGGTACGGCGTAGACTCCACCATCCGTGAGGATCCTCGTCACCGGCGGCGCCGGCTTCATCGGGTCGGAGTACGTGCGGATGCTGCTGGGCGTGCCCGGCGGCGACGCGTCCGGGGTGCCGGTCGAGGACCCGGCCGCGCTGACCGTGCTGGACAAGCTCACCTACTCCGGCAACCTGGCGAACCTGGCACCGGTACGCGACGACCCCCGGCTGCGCTTCGTCCGCGGCGACATCTGCGATCCGGCGCTGGTCGACGAGGTGGTGCCGGGCCACGACGTGGTCGTCCACTTCGCCGCCGAGTCGCACGTGGACCGTTCGATCACCGGCGCGGCACCGTTCGTCACCACGAACGTGCTCGGCACCCAGACGCTGCTGGACGCCGCGCTGCGGCACGGCATCAGCCGGTTCGTGCACGTCTCGACCGACGAGGTGTACGGCTCGATCGACTCCGGCTCGTGGACGGAGGACTGGCCGCTGGCGCCGAACTCGCCGTACTCGGCGTCGAAGGCCGGGTCTGACCTGCTGGCGCTGTCCTACCACCGCACCCACGGCCTGGACGTCGTGGTGACCCGCTGCTCCAACAACTACGGGCCGTACCAGTTCCCGGAGAAGGTCGTCCCGCTGTTCGTAACCAACCTGCTCGACGGCGGCACAGTGCCGCTCTACGGCGACGGCGGCAACGTCCGGGACTGGCTGCACGTGCACGACCACTGCCGGGGCGTGGCGATGGTGCAGGAGAAGGGTCGGGCCGGCGAGGTCTACCACATCGGCGGCGGCACCGAGCTGACCAACCGGCAGCTCACCGAGCGGCTCCTGGCGGCGTGCGGCGCGGGCTGGGACCGGGTCGTGCCGGTCACCGACCGCAAGGGCCACGACCGCCGCTACTCGCTGGACATCGGCAAGATCAGTAGCGAGCTGGGGTACGCCCCGAGCATCGACCTCGACCGGGGCCTGGCCGAGACGGTCCGCTGGTACCGGGACAACCGGGCCTGGTGGGAGCCGTTGAAGACGGCCGGCCCCGAATGACCCGGATCCTGGTCACCGGCGCGGGCGGGATGCTCGGGCGGGACCTGCTCGCCGTGCTGCGGACCCGGCCGGACCTGTCCGTCACCGCCGCCGGCCGCGCCGACCTCGACGTCACCGACGCGCACGCGGTCCGGGACGCGGTGGGCGGCCACGACGTGGTGCTCAACGCCGCCGCGTGGACCGACGTGGACGGAGCCGAGACCCGCGAGCGGGACGCCACAGCCGTGAACGGCGACGCGGTCGCCGCGCTGGCCCACGCCTGTGCCGGGTCCGGCGCGCGCCTCGTGCACGTCTCCACCGACTACGTGTTCGCAGGCGACGCCACCGAGCCGTACCCGGAGGACGCCCCGACCGGCCCGGTGAACGCGTACGGGCGCAGCAAGCTCGCCGGGGAGCGGGCGGTGGCCCGGCTGCTGCCGGAGACCGGGTACGTGGTGCGTACCGCCTGGCTCTACGCCACCCACGGGCACAACTTCGTCACCACCATGCTGCGGCTGGCAGCCGAACGCGACCGGCTCGACGTGGTGGACGACCAGCGCGGCCAGCCCACCTGGTCGTACCGGTTCGCGGAGCGTCTCGTGGCGCTCGCCGACGCGGCGCTCGCCGGCGACGCGGCACCCGGGACGTACCACGGCACCGCCGCCGGCGAGACCACCTGGTACGGCCTGGCCCGCGCCGTCTTCGCCCTGCGCGGTCTCGACCCGGACCGGGTCCGGCCGACGACGAGCGACCGCTTCCCGCGCCCGGCGCCGCGCCCCCGGTACGGCGTGCTGGCGCACGGCCGCTGGGCGGCGGCGAAGCTGCCGCCGCCGGGCCACTGGCGGGCGGACCTGGCGCAGGCGCTGACCGGCGACCGCGGCTAGCGGCCGCCGCCCCGGAAGACCTCGGTGACGGTACGCAGCACGATCTTGATGTCGAGCCAGAGCGACCAGTTCTCGACGTAGTAGTTGTCGAACCGCGCCCGGTCCGAGATCGGCGTGTCCCCGCGCAGCCCGCTGACCTGAGCGAGCCCGGTGAGTCCGACCGGTACGCGGTGCCGCATCGCGTACCTCGGGTATTCCATGGAGAACTTCTCCACGAAGTACGGCCGCTCCGGCCGGGGCCCCACCACGCTCATCTCGCCGCGCAGGATGTTCCACAGCTGCGGCAGCTCGTCCAGCGAGGTCCGCCGCATGAACCGCCCGATCGGGCCGACCCGCTCGTCGTGCGCGATCGACCAGGTGGTCTGCGACTCGAGCTCGTCGGCCGGGCGCATCGACCGGAACTTGATCACGTGGAACGGCTTGCCGTACCGGCCGATGCGCTCCTGACGGAAGAACACGCCCCGGCCGCCGTCGAGGAACGTGGCGACGACGCAGAGCAGCAGCAGCGGGCTCAGCACCAGCAGGGCGGTCACCGCGAACACCACGTCGGAGGCGCGCTTGAGTCGCCACCGGGGACCGGTGAGCGTGGTGTCGCCGATCTTGACGATCGGGATGGCGCCGATGTGGTCCGGGTAGCCGCCCTGCGACCGCGACCCCCACAGGCGCGGCACCGCCCACAGGTCACAGCGCGAACTGGCCGGACGCAGCAGCGACTCCATCAGGTCGGCCTCGGAGCAGTCCGGGTCCGCGATGACCAGGACCTCGCACTCCAGCATCTCGGCGAGCTTCTCCAGGTCGTCGATCGTGCCGATGAGCGGCAACGCGCCGATCCGCGGCCGCGACGGGGCGTCGACAGCGCCGACGAACCGCAGCCCGTACTGCGGGTAGCGCCGCAGCAGCCGGGCCAGCTCGCCGCCGATCGGCCCGCCGCCGATGACTATGGCGTTGTGCTCCACCCACCGGCGCTTGCGGGCCAGCAGGATGAGCCGGCTGTTCAGCGCCCGCCCGACGATCACCAGGCCGGCGGAGAGCGCGACGCCGCGCATGAACCCGCTGACGTACGGCACCGAGTCGTGCCGCAGCGCTGCGATGATCGCCCCCACCGCGCCGGAGGCCAGCAACCGGCCGCCGAGGCTCGGCAGTTCGTCCAGGATGCTGATGTGCCGGCGCGGCCGGTAGAGCCCGCCCGCGGCGAACAGGCCCACGGTGAGCGCGGCGTTGAACAACGTGCCACGCCAGTAGTTCTGGGTCAGCAGCAGCGGCGTGAGCAGCGCCGCGACGTCGATGGGCGCGGTCACCATCCAGGCCCGCAACCATCGGGTACGCGTCGATGCCCGCGACCCCGCGTACGGCAGCACCGTGGTCGTGTCCATGCCGCTGTCCATCGGCCTGTTCATGGCCACACCGGACGGCGGCGCAGACGGATGCTCGAACGCCGGCAGGCGTGGCATGGTCGATCCTCCCCCGTGACGCCGCCGGCCCGGATACAGAGACCGACGGCGATCGCAGGATACGAGCGACCCCGCCCCGCCGCCAGCACCGGCATGGCAGATCGACGTCCTACTTTCCGCTGATGGCGAGGATCTCGGGGACCGAGTCGCGGCGCACCGCGTCGAACAGCGTCTTCGAGCGCGCCGGATCGGGGAACACGACGCTCTCGCTGCCGACCCGGCCGGTGCCCTTGACCGGGCAGGTGAAGAACGTCAGGTTGCCGCCGCGCAGGCCCCGCATCTCCATCGCCAGATCCACCAGCGACAGT
Source organism: Micromonospora sp. CNZ297 (assembly GCF_007827625.1). Taxonomy (NCBI): domain Bacteria; kingdom Bacillati; phylum Actinomycetota; class Actinomycetes; order Micromonosporales; family Micromonosporaceae; genus Micromonospora; species Micromonospora sp. CNZ297. The sequence goes on from NZ_VISU01000022.1 coordinate 110,269, forward strand.
GACTTGTCGACGGCAACCGAGTCGGACGTGGCACGGACGAACGAGTTGAGCTTGGCCGGGTTGGTCATCACACCGCCCGAGGCGGCCTTGTCCAGAATCGCCTTGATCACCTGCTGCTGGTGCCGGATCCGCGCGAAGTCGCCGTCCGGGAAGGCGTGCCGCTCCCGCGCGTAGTCCAGCGCGGCGGCCCCGTCCATCGTCTGCCGGCCCTTCTCGAAGGTCCGCGTGCCGATCAGCGAGTACTTCGTGGTGAAGCCCTTCTCCACGTCGATCTCGACACCGCCGAGCGCGTCGATGATCTCCTTGAAGCCGGCGAAGTCGACCATCGCCACGTTGTCCACCCGTACGCCGCTGAACTTCTCCACCGTCTGCACCATCAGCGGCACACCGCCCCAGGCGTACGCGGCATTGATCTTCGCGTCGCGACCGCCGCGGCCCTCCTTCGACTTCGGGACGGCCGTCCAGGTGTCGCGGGGGATCGAGATGAGCTGGGCGCTCGACCGGTCCTTCGGCAGGTGGGCCAGGATGATCGTGTCGCTGCGCGAGCCGCCGGTGCTCTCCGGGTCGCGGGAGTCACTGCCCAGGATCATGATGTTCATGGCGCCCTTGGCCTCGACCTGCGGGCGCGACTCCTCCGGCACGCCCTCGAAGGCGTCGACCCGCTCGATCGACTTGTCGACCGAGCGGTAGTAGAGGCCGCCGGCCAGGGCGGTGCCGCCGCTCAGCAGCACCACCACCAGCAGCACGATCAGGGCGATCCGCCGGCCCCGGCGGCGCCGGGGCCGCTCCTCCTCCGCGGGCCCGCCCGGCTCCACATCGGAGCCCTGCGCGCGCGGGTCGGAATCGGTGAGCTGGTGGCGATCTGACATGCCGCGATGCTACTGAGTCACGTCGTACCGTGTGGACCCGCGCCCGGACGGTGACGCCCCGGCGGCGCGGGACCGCCGCGGCGAGGTGGCCGGTTCCGGGCCTTGCCGCCGGGTGGCCGCCGGATCGATGATGGTGAGGAATGCCACATCGACCGAGGAGTCGAGATGCAGGTTATCCACCAACCGCGGGTGGCGTGGGACGCCGCCCGGGTCATCGGCGGGGCGATCCACGACGAGCACCTGTTCGGCTGGCTGCGCGGCGAACTCGGCGCCCTGATGGGCCCCGCGGCGGCGGTGGCCCTGGACGAGACCCGTGACCGGGTCCGCTGGGCCGGCGACGCCCGGCTGCCGGTCGAGACCGGCGTCTGGCGGGTCCGTCTGGAGGACTCGCTGCGGCAGGACCCCGACCTCGCCGGCGGGCTGGCCGGTGTCGTCTCCACCGCCCGTACACTGCGCCCGGTTTAGCTTTCGCTTAGTTCGCTTGTCCGGCGGCACGCCGGTCCGGCAGCATCGACCGGCGTGACCGACGGCACCGCACCCCACCCGCCGACAGCCGGCGACCCGCCCGGACCCGCCGCCCCGGACGGTCGTCGCCGCGCCGCCACGCGCCGTCGCCGCCTGGCCGCCGCCGGTCTGGTCACAGTCGCCGCCGCGGTCGCGGTGACCCTCGCGGTACGCGGAGGCGCCGCCCCCGCCTGCGCCGCACCGCCCGTCGGCGGCGCGACGCACAGCGGCAAGGCCACCTTCTACGACTCCGAGGGCGCCGGCGGCAACTGCTCCCGGCCCGCTGCGCCCGCCGACCGGATGTACGTCGCGCTCGGCCCGAGCGAGTACGCCTCCGGCGCCTCCTGCGGCGGCTTCCTCGACGTCACCGGCCCACGCGGCACCGTCCGGGTGCTGGTGATGGACCAGTGCCCGGAGTGCGCGCCCGGTCACCTCGACCTCTCCGCCGAGGCGTTCGCCCGGATCGCCGACCCGGTACAGGGGGTGGTGAAGGTCAGCTACCGCGCGGTGGTGAACCCGAGGCTGTCCGGCCCGCTCACCTTCCGCATGAAGGAGGGCTCGTCGCAGTGGTGGTTCGCCGTCCTGGTCGGTGACCACGGCAACCCGTTGCGCTCGGTCGAGGTGCGGCAGAACGGCTCGTGGCGGGCGGCGCAGCGGCAGGACTACAACTACTGGCTGATCGCGTCCGGGGCCGGTCCCGGCCCGTACGAGATCCGGGTCACCGACGTGTACGGCCACCGCGCGACAGCAACTGGTATCCGGATGCTCCCCGGCCAGGTGCAGCGCAGCAAGACGCGCATGTACGGCGCCGATCCCGCCACCCCCAGACCCACCCCGAAGAAGCCGACCCCCACACCCAGGACCCCCACCCCCAGCCCTCCGACCTTCCTCACGCCGTCGCCCACCCCCGACGCCCCCACCTCAGCCGCAACGGAACCCCTGGTGCAGGCAGCCGCCGCCCCTCCCACCCAGGCGCCCTGCTCCTGACCCGCCCAGGGCTCCTGCCGAGCCCTCAGCTCGCCGATCTTGCACTTGTGGCCCTCGACCTGCCCTGGATGCGGCTTTTGCGGGGGCGGAAAGTGCAAGACGCTTCTATGTCTGTGGTGATCGGTTCGGCTGATTGCCGTTAGGGTTCGGCGTTGGTGATCACTTGGGTGGCTCTTCGTTGATCCGGC
>NZ_VISU01000023.1:0-107602 GCF_007827625.1 Micromonospora sp. CNZ297
CGCTGCCTCAAGCGCTACATCGTCCGCGAGATCCACACCGCCCTCCTCGCCGACTTCACCACCCTCAACACCGCTTGACTTCTATAGGAGCATCCGCTCGCCCGCCGCTCACCAGGTGCCGTCGTCGCGGACCCGGGCGGGGGCGCGGCCGAGCAGCAGGGTGGCGAGGGCGGCGTCGATGTCGGCGCCGAGGAACCACTCGCCGGCCTGGTCGAGGGCGAAGATCCGGCCGTGCTCGTCGACCGCGAGGATGCTCTCCTGACGCTCGCTGCCGAGCGGGAAGAGACGGGCGCCCAGGACGGCGGCAAAGTCGGCGAGGGAGTCGGCGGTGTGTGCCACCTTCCGCGGTCGTACCTCGAAGCGCGAGATCCAGACCGCTTCACCGCGGCCCTGGCGTGCGGTGACCAGCCCGGGAAAGGCGGTGAGCGTCGCCAGCGCGGCCGGGAAGGTGGCGTGGGTGTGCTGTGCGCCCCGGACCTCGCTGACCTTGCGGACCGAGGTGGCGGCGGACACCTCGTCGCCGAAGTGCGGCCGCCAGCCGGCGATCACGAGCGCGTTCGCCACCTCGGCGGGAAACCGGTCGGGCTCGGGAGGCGTCTGGGGCTCGGACTGCCACTCCTCGGCGAGGGCCAGCTCCGGCCAGGGCAGCACGTTGACGTGCACGAGGAACCTGATGCATGACTCGCAGCGCAACTCGGCCGGGCCGCCCGCGGGGTCGCCGGGTTCGCGGACGCGGAAGCTCTCGATCCGGCTGCTGCCGAGCAGGTCGCGCGCGTCCTCGATGGACAGCGGCGGCAGACCTTCGGCGGCGCGACGGTGGTCGTGCTCGTAGAGCGCGTCGGAGACGACGATCATCTCGGCGTGCCGTTCCCCGCCGCGTACCAGATGCCCCGCGGGTAGCTCGTCCAGATAGGACTGCACCAGCGGATGGTGGCGTACCTCGATCTCGCCCTTCGCGCCCTGCGCGACGTGCTGCCGGCCGTCGAGAGTGAGGTGCGCCGCCGCGCCGGGCGTGGGCAGGTGGGTCAGCTCACGCAGCAGTTGGGCGGCCGGATCGACGGTACGCGGCGGGCGCGGTTCGGCCGGACGCCGCTGCCGGTACATCCGCTCGACCGCCGCGGCCGGCACCCGCGGCCACGTGGACACCTCGCCGGTCTCCTTGTCGATCACAGTGGTCGGCAGGTCGCCGGGGAGCGCCCGGGCCTCGGTGGACACGACGGAACTCACCACGTAGCCCAGGTCGAACTCCTCGACCTCCGGCGTGCAGGGAAAACCGAGGCGGTCGGAGTCCCGCCGGGCCCACACCGAGGCGATCTGCTCGGCCTGCTGTCGCTCGATCACCACCTGAAATTACCGGACCCCACGGATTTCGTGGCACCCGGTATGGTCGGCCCTACCCACGGTGACGGAAGGGGAGCGACGGTGGCCGAGAGTGCGGACCGGGATGCGAACCGTGCACTGCGCGCGCGATTCGATGAGGTGTACGGCCAATACCAGCGCTTGCGGTCCGGTCTGGACGATCTCCAGACCAAGCTGGCCGAGTTGCGGGTCACCGAACGCTCCGACGACGGTCAGGTGACCGCCGTCGTCGGCGCGCGAGGCGAGCTGATCAGCGTCGAGGTGAGCCCGGCGGCATTCCAGGACCGGGACGCCCGTGCGTTGAGCCGGAAGATCACCGAGACCGTGCTGCGCGCCTCCACCGCGGCGAGCGCCGCCACCCGCGAACTGGTCTCCGGATACCTGCCGCCGGGCTCCCCTTCGGTCGAATTCCTGCGTACCCATGACTTCGGCGCGCTGCTCGGCCGGGCCGACTCCGTGCTGGCCCGCGGCGAGTGACAGGTGGCCGGGGGAGAGATCTGGCTGGACCCGGACCGGGCCCGGCGCGGCGGGGCTGACCTGGCGCTGTCGGGGCGGGCGGTGAGCGCGGCCCGGCGGGAGACGGGCGAGCCGATCGCCGCCGCGAGCGCGCAGCGGCCCTGGGGCCGCGACGACATCGGCGCCGCGTTCGACAAGCACTACCAGGGCTACGCCGAGACGCTGCTGCGCGCGTGGGAGCTTCTCGGCCGGTCGCTGGAGGTGCTCGGGTCGGACGTCGTCCGCTCGGTCGCGGCCACCGTGGAGACGGACCTGAGCAACGCCCGTGACCTCGGGAAGATCCCGCAGCAAGGGCACAACCCCCATCGGCCCCGGCGCTGACCACCGGAGGACCCGCGCGTGAGCATGCTGCCCAGCCCGATCCCGCACCCGCTCGACTTCTGCCCGTGGGACCTGCCCGGCTGGATCTACGAGGCGCTCGACTGGGTGGTCGGCGTCGAATGGCCGGAGGGCGACGAGCGCGCCGTCTGGGACCTGGCCGACCAGTGGTACGGCGTAGCAGGCGTCCTTACCCGTCCGCGCGACGACGCGATCACCGCTGCCGGCGAGGTCAAGAGCGGGTACGGGGGAGTCGGCCTGGTCGCCGGCGCGTTCGACACGGCGTGGCACAAGCTCGCCGAAGGCCAGGACGCTCCACTGCACGTCCTGGTCGCGGCCACAGACGAGCTGGCACGTCTGGTCGACTCCTGCGGCTGCGACATCGAGGGCGCGAAGCTGGAAGCCTGGATCGAGCTGGGCATCCTGGTTGTCGAGTTGCTGTCCCTGGCGGTCGCCACAGTGCTCACCCTGGGCGCCGCCTCACCGGCGGCGGCCGCTGCGATCACCGCCACGCGGGTCGTGGTGCAGCAGATCTTCAAGCGGCTGGTGGCTCAACTCGCCCGCAAGGCGGTCAAGCAGGGCCTCAAGGAGGCGGGCGAACGTGCTGCCAAGGAGGTGGCCAGGTCCGGTGCCCGCACGCTGGCTCGACGGGCCGCGATCGGCGGTCTGCTGGAGGCCGGTCAGGAGGCGGGCACCAGCCTCGGCACGCAGGCGTACCAGAACTCCACCGGCCGGCGGGACGGCCTCGACCTGACCGACGTGAGCACGTCGGCTCTCGGCGGATTCGCCGGCGGCGCGGTCGCGCCGCTGGCCGGGCTGGGCCGGCACGCCAACGGGCGGTTCGCGGAGATCGGTGAGCGGTTCGGGCGGGAGATGGCCGGGGAGACGCTCGCCGAGACCGCTGCGGGTCTGGCGACCGGCCAAGGGCCGTCGCTGGAGGATCTGGCGCGCGCGGCTGCCTCCGGCGCTACCGGGTCCGCCACCAACCAGGCCGACTCGGCACTGCAACGCCGCCTCGACGGGCAGCTGAGCGGGTTGACGGTGTCCCCGGTCGGCTTGGACGTGCCGGTCGCCGCCGATCCCGTCGGGTTGATCCCGGCCCAGCGGGTCGCCGAGCCGGTCGTCCAGGGCGGCGACACGATCGCCGGTGCCGTTCCCGTGACACCCACGCACGTCACGCCCCAAGCCGCCGGTCCGCACCCCCTCGCCGTGGACCTGCCCCTCCCGGCGCCGGATCCCACGACGACGCCGCCGCACAATCATGTCGTCCCGCACGACGTGGCACGTCCGACGGTCACCACGAGCCCTACGTTGTCCTCGGTGATCACGGAAGCGCCCGTCGCCACGCCCCCGTCGACCGCGCCCGGAGTCCACAGCGGCGCGGTTCCGGTGGCGACGCCGATCGACAACGCCCCGCCACCGTCGACCCCCGTGCAGGCGGGAGCGGCACCTGCCACGCTCTCCCCGTCCACCACTGACCATCCGAGTGTGGCGGCGCCGCCGTTGTCGGACCGGGCCGGCCCCGGCCTCGGACCTTCGGCGCCGGTGTCCACGCCGTCACCGCAACCGCATGCGGCACCGTTCCCAGGCCTGCCCGGCCCGGATCCGCGCCCGATTCCGAACCCCCGCTTCCCCCTGCTGGAGTCTTTGGCGCCGCCCCGGCCGTCCGCGGACTCCCCAGGCCCCGACCCGAGTCGGCTCGACCCGCCGCCTCCCGACCTGCGAACGATCCGGGAGCGCGCCGCACGGCTGGTCGCCGACAGGGAGTCGTTCGACAGACGCCGCTACCGCGGTCACCTGCAGTCCCAGCGGACCTGGTTCGAGGACCGTCGACGTGAGACCCGAGCCGACTGGCTGCATGAGCGCGCCACGTACCACGAGGAACGGGCCAGCGACTGGGCCGCGCAGGCCATGGAGCTGCGCCGCGCCGGCCGGACCTTGGCGGCCGAACGATGGCACCGGGAGTCGCACGAGGCCGCTCTGGAGGCGGCCGATCTGCGCGAGGAGGCGCGGCACGTCCTGGCCGGCAGGCTCGTTCCGCAGGAGGTGATGGTCGAGAACGACCTCGACTTCTACCGCATCAACGACCACGTGGCGGACCTGGCCGTCGGCGCGGTGGAGACGGCCGACCACTCCGCGCTCACCGGTCACGGCCACCCCGAGCCGATCGACAGGTCCCGGCCGTACGGCCGCCGGGGAGGACTCCGGCCTCCGCTCGCGCTGCACCAGACTGACCTCGAACGGCAGATGCCCCGCAACCCCGACGGCAGCGTGACGCGTACCGCCGATCCCCGGCGCGGTGGCTGGTTCCGCCTCGCGAACGACGGCGGACCGGCGGCCGACGCCACCCGGGGGATCAACTGCCTCGACTGCACGCTGTCGCTGTTCGAGACCTGGGTCCACGGACGGCCGCGCGTCGCGGCGCCGCGTACGTTCGACGGCTACCTGCACGGCGACGTGAACCGGCCGGTGGGCGGCGAGGCGGACGGACCGCTGCGGGTCGAGCAGACGACCGGCGGCCGGTTCCAGAACCTCTGCCGGCCGGATCGGCCCGGGATCACCGGCCGGGACCGGCAGTTGCTGGTGGACGGCGGTTACCGGGACCTGTACGCGCAGCTCGCGTCGGGCGGTCACGGCAGTTACGCGTTCCTCATCACCAGTTTCGAGGGCGGCGGATCGCACGCGTGGGTGGCGTTGAACCAGAACGGCACGATCCTCTTCCTCGACCCGCAGACGGGCGAGGTGGCGGACCGGCCGATCTACCACCACAGCGGCCGTCCGGCCCGCAGCAACGTGGTCGGCGTCGACGCTCTGGTGCTCGGCCCCGACGGTCGGCCGATGCCGCTCGCCGGCCGGCCGCCCGGCACCTACAACGTCCTGCCCGAGCCGCTACCCCGTCCGGCGCCGCCACGGCCGCCGGCCCCGCCGCCGATCGCAGACGGCCACGTCCCGGACTTCAACCACGTCCACCTGCTCGGCGAGTCCACCACCATCCACCGCCGGGGCGACGGACCGCTGCCGGGGAGCGCGCCGCCCGTCGAGCCGGAACCCGACCGGGTACGCGAGGAACACCGGCAGGCGCACGCCGACCGGATCGCCGCCGGGCTCTACGTACGTGACACGCTGGCGGAGAGCGGGAACCTCGACGCCGCCTTCGCCGCCGGGGTGACGCCCGTCGAACTGGCGCAGCACGCCGACGTGCCGACGTTGCGGCGGCTCGTACCCGGGCTCGACGAGAGCGGTGCGGCCGACCTCACCCGGTTGTTCGCCGACCCGCGTGTGCAGCGGATGCTCGACCAGAGCTGGGAGGCGCCGCCGCGACGGGAGGAGTTGCTGGCCGAGACGCTGGTGCGGCAACTCGCGGAGCGGCCCGACCTGGTCCGGATGATCCTGGCGACGCCGGAACTCGCCAACTCGCTGACCGCGCGGCCGCTGACCCTGCATCACCTGGCCAGCCACCAGCAGGCAATCGACGTGTTGCAGGACGTGCTGGCGGATATCGAGCGAGACGGACCCGAATCGCAGATATCGGCGAGCGAGCTGAACCCGCCTCCCACCCCGCTCACCGCTGACCAGCGCAGGCTGACGCGGGATCTGGCTTCCCGGCGCCAGCCGACCGGACAGGACGGCTTCGACAGGAGCAGGAAGCGAGACTCGGTCTATGTCGCCGCGTACATCAACGAACTGCGTGCCGATGCGGCGGTAGCGCAGGCGGAACTGAAAACGATCGCCACCGCTCTGGCGGGCGAGAGGGGAAAACCCGGCTGGCGTAACGAGCCCAAGAGTGATGACCGGGTGAGGGACAAACTGGTCGAGTACGGAAATGACGCCTCTCGCCTCAAGGACTTGGCTGCCGCGAAGGCCGAGTTCTCCACGCTCAATGACATCTATGACGCCTTGGGCGGCCTCGTCGATGATCCCGAGTTGACGATTCTGGACGTCAAGGATCGTTTCGTTGCTCCGAGCGGTAGTGGCTACCGCGACATCCTGCTCAATCTGCGCCTTTCGAACGGGCATGTAGGGGAGCTGCGCCTGCATCTCAAAGCCCTGGAAGATGTCGCCGAATGGGAGCATGCGCTGTATGAGGTCCGGCGCGACCTCGACGCCCTGGCAGAGTTGGACGGCCGTTCGCTGACGACGATGGAGACAGCGATCCGGGATGGTCTGCTACGGCGCGCGCAGAGCATCTACTGGGACGCGGTACAGCAGACTTTGGGAGAGGCGTGAAGCAGTGACGCACCCGACCGGCCTCGTGTTACCCAAGTTCTTCCTCTACTACGACTCGCCTGTGAAGTTGGTGAGGACGGAGGACGGCGGCATGGCGGGCTGGCGGCTGTCACTCGACACCGGCCGGTGGCAGGCGGCGAACAATCTCGTGGACAGGGTGCTGTTCGGTAAGGACGACGAGATATTCGAGATCAGCCCCGAGGAGTTCGTCTGGTATGTCGAGCAGGAGCGGGGCCTGAGTTTGCGCGGTGAAGGACCGATCTTCGCTCTCTACGAAACCGTCCGGGCGATCCAGGACACCGTGCGGGAGGAGCGCCGGTACCCGACGCCGCAGGAGCAGGCGCTGATCCGGGGAGTCCGGCGGCGGACCTTCGTGATGTTCGAGGAGCAGCTCCAGCAGGCCGGTGACCCGGCCGCCGACCCCACCATCGCCTCCTGACAACGGCCCGGAACGCCATGCCCTCCACCGACGGCCCGCCCGTGCCCTACCTGCCGCCCGCCGACGTGGCGGAGGCGCGACGCGTACAGGAGGAGTTGCGGTCCCGGGTGGACCTGGTCGGGCCCGGTCCTGCCGCGCCCGCGACGGTGGCCGGGCTGGACGTGGCGTTCGCGCAGGACCGTGACCTGCTCGCAGCGGCCGTCACGGTCCTCGACGCGGCCACCCTCGACGTGGTGGACGAGGCGGTGTGCGTGGGGCGGCCCGCCTTCCCGTACGTGCCGGGACTGTTCGCGTTCCGCGAGATGCCGGCATTGCTCGCCGCGCTGGACCGGCTCACCACCCGTCCGGAGCTGTTGGTCTGTGACGGCCACGGGCTGGCGCACCCGCGCCGGTTCGGGCTGGCCTGTCATCTGGGCCTGGTGACCGGGCTGCCCACGATCGGGGTGGGCAAGACGCCGCTCGTCGGCTCGTGGACGGGCCCCGGTCCCGAGCGTGGTGACAGCGCCGACCTGTGTGACGAGGGCGAGGTGGTCGGGCGGGTGCTGCGGACTCAGGACGGTGTCCGGCCGGTCTTCGTGAGCGTCGGGCACCGGATGGGGTTGGACGACGCGGTGGAGCGGGTACTGGCACTGACGCCCCGGTACCGGCTGCCGGAGACCACCCGTACGGCCGACCGGCTGTGCCGGCGGGCGCTCGCCGATGCAGGCGCGTCGGGCGGTGACCTGGGCGGGCGGTGATCGCGTGGCGCTGCACACATGTGGCGTGCTCGATGCGCGGGTGCCTGGAGGGGCCGGTAGTAACCTGACCGGCGGATCCGGTCCGGACGCAACGGTGAGGTGGAGATGTCGGCAGGGCGGCACGCGGCGCGGTGGGCCATGGTCGGCGCGCTGCTGGGTGGCCTGATCGCCGTCCCGGCGTCACCGGCGTCGGCCCGGGACGACCGGGTGGGACTGCGCTCGGCGAAGAGCTTCACCGCCGGTGGTCCGCCCGGGACGGTGGCGGTCGAGGTGCGCAAGCGCACGGACGGCTGCGTGCAGTTGCGTACCGCGGTCGGGCTCCGGCTGGAGGGCCTGCGGGCGGACCAGGTCCGGGTGCAGGTGGCGTCCGGCGGCCGATGGGTGCCGGTGCAGGTCTCCGGGGACGGCGGCGCCGTCGCCACCGCCGCGGTCGCGCCGGTCGACCGGCCGCTGTGCAAGGGCAAGGGCGTCACCGTGCGTTACCGGGTGTCCTTCCTGGCCGGGGCCGTCGGCGGCCGGCTGGAGCTGGCCGGTGAGGCGAGCGCCGCGAACGGCGACGTGCTCGGCCGCGCCGGCGGGTCGGCCCGGCTGGTGGGCGCGCCGACGCCGAGTCCCAGCCCGTCCCGTAAGCCCTCGCCGACGCCCAGCGCGAGCGAGACCACGCCGGCCGAGGCGACCGACACGTCGCCGGTGGCCGCCGCCGTCGCCCCGGCCACCGCCGCGGCCGACGACTCGTCGTTCGGAGGTTCCATGATCATGTGGTTCGGTATCGGGCTGGTGCTCGTCGGCGCCGCCCTCATCGTCCTGCTGCTGCGCCGCAACCGCGCCGAGCGCAGCGGTGGCGGCGTGGACGCCGGCCTCCCGCCGGTCCCGCTGCCGCGCAGCACCACCACCTACCGCTCCGGCACGCCCGGACCGGCCCCCACGGTGTACGGGGGCGCGACGCCGCCCCGCCCGGCCGGCAACGTGTACGGCGCGCCCGCGCCCGCTCCGACGCCGCCGGCCCCGCCTGCCGGGGACGCGACGAGCGTCTTGCCCCGCTTGCCGGACTGAGCCGGAACCCGACCCGGTCCCGGGGTTACCGTGACTGTGGGTGGTCATGCCGTGACCCGGCAGCCGCCGCCTGCCCGGCCGGAGGACGGAACACCGGGGCCGAACGGGGCCCGGTGCCGGGGCCGCTCGGCCGATAAGATCGCGTGCGCCGATCGGCACCGCCGACCGGTGAGACCGCATACGTGGAAGGAGCCGCGCCGTGGCCCTGGACCCGCAGTTGCTCGACATCCTCGCCTGCCCGGACACGCACCACGCCCCGCTCGACTACGACGCGCAGGCGCAGACGCTCACCTGCACCGAGTGCGGTCGCATCTTCGAGGTCCGGGACGACGTCCCGGTGCTCCTGCTGGACGAGGCGCGCGGTGGACCCGCCGCCGACGACGCGCGGGGCGGGTCGTCGCGGTGATGGAGGGTACGGCCGGGGTCAGCGGCCACCGGCACGCCGACGAGGCCCTGCTGGACGACGCGGCGCAGCTCTCCGAGCGGGATCCGGGCGGCATGCTCCGGTTCACCGCGTCCGCGGGCGCCCAGGTGCGCGAGTCGGCGGCGCTGGCCGCCGAGGCGAACCTGTCGGTGCTCGCCGACGACGGGCGACCCCGCGCGGTGGTCATCGCCGGCATCGGCACCGCCGGGCGTACCGGTGACGTGCTGGCCACCGTCGCCGGGCCGCGCTGCCCGGTGCCGGTCATCCCGCACCGCAGCGCCGGCGTGCCGGGCTGGGTGGGCGCGGCGGACGTGGTCATCGCGGTGAGCGCGTCGGGCCGCAGCCCGGAGGCGCTGGGCGCGGCCGAGGCGGCGCACCGGCGCGGTGCCCGGCTGGTCGCGGTCGGCGCGCCCGACTCGCAGCTCCAGTCGGTGGCCGAGCGGGCCCGCGCGCCGTTCATCCCGGTGCCCCGGCGCGCGCCGGCCCGGGCCAGCCTCTGGGCGCTCACCGTGCCGGTTCTGCTGGCCGCCCGTACCCTCGGGCTCGTGAAGGTCAACGAGGCGGATCTGGCCGAGACGGCGGCCCGGCTGGACGCCGACGCCGATCGATGCCGGCCGACCGCCGAGTCCTTCGTCAACCCGGCGAAGTCGCTGGCGCTCGGCCTGTCCGGTTCGATCCCGATCGTGTGGGGTTCGTCCCCGCTGGCCACCGTGGCCGCCCGGCGGTTCGGTGACACGTTGTCCGCGAACGCCCGCTACCCGGTGGTCGCCGGTGCGCTGGGCGAGGCGGGCCGGGGCCGCGTCGGCCTGCTCGACGGCGTGTTCGGCGGTCTGGCCGAGGGCGAGCGGGACATCTTCGCCGACCCGGGCGACGACGAGCCCGACGGCACCCGGCTACGGCTGGTGCTGCTGCGCGACGGCGGGCTCAACGCCGACGACGACACCGACGAGCCGCTGGCGGTCGAGGAGCGCCGCGCGGACGCGGTGCAGACGCTCGCCGAGCGGCGCGGGGTGCGCTGCGACGTGGTGACCGCCGAGGGCGGCTCCGCGCTGGAGCGGCTCGCGTCGCTGGTGGCGGTCCCCGACTTCGCCTCGATCTACCTGGCCCTGGCGCACGGGCTGGACCCGATGGCGGTACCGGCAATCACGGAGATGAAGGAGCTGGCAAACCAGTGAGCACACGGGGCATCGAGCGAGGCGGGGAATGAGCGCAAACGGGGGCACGAAGGCGATCGTCGCCGCCCTGGCGGCGAACCTCGGCATCGCCGTCACCAAGTTCATCGCGTTCGCCCTCACCGGCTCGTCGTCGATGCTGGCCGAGTCGATCCACTCGGTGGCCGACTCGGGTAACCAGGGCCTGCTGCTGCTCGGCGGCCGGCGGGCCAAGCGGCAGGCCACGCCGCAGCACCCGTTCGGGTACGGCCGGGAGCGCTACATCTACGCCTTCATCGTGGCGATCGTGCTGTTCAGCATCGGTGGCCTGTTCGCGCTCTACGAGGCGTACCACAAGGCGTCCGACCCGCACGCGATCACGGAGTGGCAGTGGGTGCCGGTGGTGGTGCTGGTCGCGGCGATCGTGATGGAGGGCTTCTCCTTCCGTACCGCGATCAAGGAGTCGAACCTGGTCCGGGGCAAGCAGTCCTGGGTCCGGTTCATCCGTCGCGCCAAGGCGCCGGAGCTGCCGGTGGTGCTGCTGGAGGACTTCGGCGCCCTGGTCGGTCTGGTCTTCGCGTTGTTCGGCGTCGGCATGACGCTGATCACCGGAGACGGCATGTGGGACGCCGCGGGCACCGCGATGATCGGTGTGCTGCTGGTGATCATCGCGATCACGCTGGCGATCGAGACCAAGAGCCTGCTGCTCGGCGAGGGTGCCGAGCAGAGCGAGCTGGACAAGATCGAGCAGGCTGTGACCAGCGGTCCCGAGGTCGAGCGGATCATCCACATGAAGACGCTCTACCTCGGCCCCGAGGAGCTGATGGTGGCCGCGAAGATCGCGGTGCCGGCCTGGGAGACCGCCCAGGACCTGGCGCGTGACATCAACGCGGTCGAGGCACGGATCCGCCGCGAGGTGCCCACCGCCCGGGTGATCTACCTGGAGCCGGACATCTACTCGCCCGCCGCCGAGCGGGCCGGCACCGGGCAGGCGGCGGACACCGCCGTCCCGGAGGCCGTGACCAGTGGTGGGGCGCAGCCGGCCGACGAGGTGGCCGGGCGGCCCGGGAGCTGACCGATGGAGTTGTTGCAGGGCCGGATCCGTGACTACGCCTGGGGCTCGCGCACCGCGATCGCCGAGTTGCAGGGGCGGCCGGTGCCGAGCAACGGGCCGGAGGCGGAGCTGTGGCTGGGCGCCCACCCGGGCGCCCCGGCCACTGTGCAGCGCGACGGCCGACCGGTCAGCCTCACCGAACTGCTGGTGGCCGAGCCGGGCCACTGGCTGGGTGAGCGGCTGGTCGGCCGGTTCGGCACCCGGCTGCCGTTCCTGCTGAAGGTGCTGGCCGCCGACGCGCCGCTGAGCCTCCAGGCGCATCCGGACGCCGAGCAGGCCCGCGCCGGGCACGCCGCCGACGTGGGGCGGGTCAACTACGTCGACCCGTACCACAAGCCGGAGTTGCTGGTGGCGCTCTCGGAGTTCGACGCGCTGTGCGGCTTCCGCGATCCGGGGGAGTCGGCGGCGGCGATCGCCGCGTTCGGCGTACCCGCGCTGGAGCCTGTGGTGGCGGCGTTGCGCGACGGGCCGGCGGGGCTGCGGGAGGCGGTACGCCTGCTGTTGAGCTGGCCCCGGGCGGAGCGGGCGGGGCTGGTGGCGGCCGTGCTGGCGGCGGCGGAGGCCGGGCCGGCCTCGGCGGACGCCGAGCTGGTCCGCACGCTCGCGTCGGGCTATCCGGCCGACCCGGGCGTGGTGGTGGCGTTGCTGCTGCACCACGTCCGGCTGGCCCCCGGCGAGGGCATCTGGATGCCGGCCGGGAACCTGCACGCCTACCTGCGCGGCACCGGCGTCGAGATCATGGCGGCCAGTGACAACGTGCTGCGCGGCGGGCTGACCCCGAAGCGGGTCGACGTGGACGAGCTGCTGCGGGTGCTCCGGTTCGAGGTGCTGACCCAGCCGGTGCTGCGGCCGGAGCAGGTGGAGCCGGGGGTGCTGACCTGGCCGGTGCCGGTGGAGGACTTCGCGCTGCACCGGGTCGAGGTGGCTGCCGGGTCGCCGGGGGTGCGGCTGACGCTGCCCGGACCGCGTGTGGTGCTCTGCCGGGCCGGGAAGCTGACCGTTGACGACGGCGTGGGCGTGGTGACGCTGGACGCGGGTCAGGCAGCGATCGGTACGGCGGCCGGTGGCCCGCTGACGGTGGGCGGGACGGGCGAGGCGTTCGTCGCCACTTGCGGCATGCACTGATCTGCGCAAGTCCGACTTTCCCGAAATGGCTTGACGGTCACGCTGCGTGGTGTGACTCTATGGGTACGCAGCGTTGTCGCGACGAAGGTCCGGTGACGTGCGGGGGAACCAAACCGGGGGGATGCGCGGGGCGGCCGGGCCGTGGGTGGAAAGTCCGCTCACGACCGACCGCCCCGTGCGCTGTCCGCCGACCGGCCGATTGCGCGGTCGGCCAACCGGGCACGGGTCGAGTGGCCCGCGAGCGTAAGGTGGAAGGCTGCGCACCACCATCGTTCGACAGGAGCTTCCATGACCAGCACCCTCCCGGCGGCCTCCAGCGGCGCGTCGTCGCAGGCCCGGCCGAGCACCCTCGCCGAGGGCGACTACAAGGTGGCGGATCTGTCGCTCGCCGCGTTCGGGCGCAAGGAGATCCGGCTCGCCGAGCACGAGATGCCCGGCCTGATGGCGATCCGGCGTGAGTTCGCCGAGGCCCAGCCGCTGGCCGGCGCCCGCATCACCGGTTCGCTGCACATGACCGTTCAGACCGCCGTCCTGATCGAGACCCTTGTCGCGCTCGGCGCGCAGGTCCGCTGGGCGTCCTGCAACATCTTCTCCACCCAGGACCACGCCGCCGCGGCGATCGTGGTCGGCCCCGAGGGCACCCCGGAGGCCCCGGCCGGCGTGCCGGTCTACGCCTGGAAGGGCGAGACGCTGCCGGAGTACTGGTGGTGCACCGAGCAGGTGCTGGCGTGGCCCGACGGGCAGGGCCCGAACATGATCCTGGACGACGGCGGCGACGCCACCCTGCTCGTCCACAAGGGCGCCGAGTTCGAGAAGGCCGGCGTCGTGCCGCCGGTCGAGTCCGCCGACTCCGAGGAGTACGCGGTCATCCTCGAACTGCTGCACCGCTCGCTGGCCGAGGACGGCCAGCGCTGGACCCGGATCGCCGCCGGCATCAAGGGCGTCACCGAGGAGACCACCACCGGTGTGCACCGGCTCTACGAGATGCACCGCGCCGGCACGCTGCTCTTCCCGGCCATCAACGTCAACGACTCGGTGACCAAGAGCAAGTTCGACAACAAGTACGGCTGCCGCCACTCGCTCATCGACGGCATCAACCGCGCCACCGACGTGCTGATCGGCGGCAAGATGGCTGTCGTCATGGGCTACGGCGACGTGGGCAAGGGCTGCGCCGAGTCGCTGCGCGGCCAGGGCGCCCGGGTCGTGGTGACCGAGGTCGACCCGATCTGCGCGCTCCAGGCGGCGATGGACGGCTACCAGGTCGCCACGCTCGACGACGTGGTGGAGCAGGCCGACATCTTCATCACCGCGACCGGCTGCTTCGACGTCATCACCAACGAGCACATGGCCCGGATGAAGCACCAGGCCATCGTGGGCAACATCGGCCACTTCGACAACGAGATCGACATGGCCGGCCTGGCCAAGCGCAGCGACGTGACCCGGGAGAACATCAAGCCGCAGGTCGACGTGTGGCGCTTCGACGACGGCCACGCCATCATCGTGCTCTCCGAGGGCCGCCTGCTGAACCTGGGCAACGCCACCGGCCACCCGAGCTTCGTGATGTCGAACTCGTTCGCCAACCAGACGATCGCCCAGATCGAGCTGTTCACCAAGACCGAGGAATACCCGATCGGCGTCTACGTGCTGCCCAAGCACCTGGACGAGAAGGTCGCCCGGCTGCACCTGGACGCGCTCGGCGCGAAACTGACCACGCTGACCAAGGAGCAGGCCGCCTACCTGGGCGTCTCCCCGGAGGGCCCGTTCAAGTCGGACCACTACCGCTACTGAGTCCCACGCTCGGAGAAGGGACCGGGGTCGGCCGCCGTGCGGCCGCCCCGGTCCTTTTTCGCGTACGGGGGGAGTCCGGCGGATGTCGAACCAGGTGACGTTACCCGGATCGGCTTGACGTTTGCTGTGAACAGGAGCAAGGTATGGCTGCCCTAAGTTAACTGAGGCAAGCCTGACTACGGAGTATCCATGTTCGCCACGTACCTGATCGGCCTGCGCGAGGGCCTGGAAGCGACCCTCGTGGTCAGCATCCTCGTCGCCTTCCTGGTCAAGTCGCAGCGCCGGGACCGGCTGCCGCAGGTGTGGGCCGGCGTCGGCCTGGCCCTGGCGCTCTCCGTCGGCTTCGGCTCCCTGATCCAGTACACCTCCACCTCGCTGCTGCGCACCTCCGAGTCGCGCGAGCTGTTCGAGGCGGTCACCTCGGTCGCCGCCGTGGTCTTCGTGACCTGGATGATCTTCTGGATGCGCCGGGCCGCCCGCACCATCGCCGGTGAGCTGCGCGGCAAGCTCACCGACGCGCTCGCCGTCGGCTCCCTGGCGGTCGCCGGCATGGCGTTCCTCGCGGTGATCCGCGAGGGTCTGGAGACCGCGCTGATCTTCTATGCCGCGGCCGAGAGCGCCGCCGGCGGAACCGGGCCCGGCTCGCTGCTCGCCCTGGCCGGCGGCATCGCCACCGCCGTCGTGATCGGCTTCCTGCTCTACCGCAGCGCGGTACGGATCAACCTGAGCCGGTTCTTCACCTGGACCGGCGCGCTGCTCATCCTGGTCGCGGCCGGCATCCTCAAGTACGGCGTGCACGACTTCCAGGAGGCCGGCGTGCTGCCCGGCCTGAACGACCTGGCCTTCGACATCTCGGGCACGCTCGACCCGGGCTCCTGGTACGGCGCGCTGCTCGCCGGCATGTTCAACGTCACCGCCGCGCCGACGGTGCTGGAACTGGTCGCCTGGGTCGCGTACGCGGTGCCGGTGCTCGTCCTCTTCCTGCGCAAGCCGGCCAAGCCCGCGAAGCCGGTGCAGTCCGCCGAGCCGGTGCAGTCCGACGAGCCGGCCGCCGACACGTCCGCCGAGACGTCCGCCGCGCCGGCCGACGCCGCCGCCGTTCCGTCCCCCCGCTCCTGACCCGCCCGTTTCCGAGGAGACCCCGCACGATGCGTACCACTCGACTCGTCGCGCCCGCCGCCGCCGGGCTGCTCGCCGTCGCCGGACTGACCGGCTGCGGGGGCGGTGACGACGCCGACGCCACGAACGGCGGGCCGATCGCCGTCAAGGCCACCGACAGCGTCTGCGAGGTCGGCGACACCGAGATCGACGCCGGTCAGGTGACCTTCAAGGTGACGAACACCGGTTCCAAGGTCAACGAGTTCTACGTCTACGCGGCCGGTGACCGGGTGATGGGCGAGGTGGAGAACATCGCCCCCGGGCTCAGCCGCGAGCTGCGGGTCGAGCTGACCGCCGGCACGTACGAGACGGCCTGCAAGCCGGGGATGAGCGGCCGGGGCATCCGGGGCGCGCTGAAGGTCTCCGGAACCGCCGCCACAGTCGCCCCCGACGCCGCGCTGACCCAGGCCACCGAGAGCTACCAGCGGTACGTGCGCAGCCAGACCGCCGCGCTGCTGACGAAGACCGAGGAGTTCGTGGCGGCGGTCAAGGCGAACGACGTGGCCAAGGCCAAGGCGCTGTACCCGGTGGCCCGCACCTACTGGGAGCGGATCGAGCCGGTCGCGGAGAGCTTCGGCGACCTCGACCCGAAGATCGACGGCCGCGAGGAGGTGGTCGAGGAGGGCATGGAGTTCACCGGCTTCCACCGGATCGAGAAGGACCTCTGGACCACCGGGGACGTCAGCAAGGACGGCCCGATCGCCGACCGGCTCCTGGTCGACGTGAAGGCGATCGTCGCCAAGGCGGACGCCGAGAAGCTCACCCCGCTCCAGCTCGCCAACGGCGCCAAGGCGCTGCTCGACGAGGTCGCCAGCGGCAAGATCACCGGCGAGGAGGAGCGTTACTCGCACACCGACCTCTGGGACTTCAACGCCAACCTGGAGGGCTCGAAGGCGGCGATCGCGGCGCTGCGCCCGGCGCTGGAGCAGCGCGCGCCCGACCTGGTGAAGCAGCTCGACAGCGAGTTCGCGAACGTGGAGGCAACCCTCGGCAAGCACCGGGACGGCGACGGCTGGAAGCTGCACACCCAGCTCGGCAAGGCCGAGCTCAAGGAGCTGTCGGACGCGGTGAACGCGCTGGCCGAGCCGGTCAGCAAGGTCGCGGCGGCAGTCGCGCGATGACCGGCCCGGCCGGTGGTGACGCGACGAGCGAGCCGAACCACGAGCGGACCGGTCGCGGCCTGTCCCGCCGCCGGGCGATGACACTGGCCGGCGTCGGTGTGGCCGGCGTCGCCGGGGTGGCGGGCGGCGCGGGTGCGCTGCTCGCCGGCGGGAACGAGGCCTCAGCCACCGGCTCCGCCGCAGGGTCGGTGCCGTTCCTCGGCGAGCACCAGGCCGGCATCACCACCCCGGCCCAGGACCGGCTGCACTTCGTCGCGTTCGACGTGGTCACGAAGGACCGGGACCGGTTGGTCGCCATGCTCCAGGAGTGGACCGCCGCCGCGGCCCGGATGACCGCCGGCAAGGACGCCGGGGTGATCGGCGCCGTCGGCGGCATGCCCGAGGCCCCGCCGGACGACACCGGCGAGGCGCTCGGACTGCCCCCGTCGCAGCTCACCCTCACCGTGGGCTTCGGGCCGACGCTGTTCCGCGACGCGCAGGGCCGGGACCGCTTCGGCATCGCCGCCCGCCGCCCGGCCGCCCTCGCCGACCTGCCGCACTTCGCCGGGGACGCGCTCAGGTCGGAGCTGTCCGGTGGCGACCTCTGCGTCCAGGCCTGCGCCAACGATCCGCAGGTGGCGGTGCACGCCATCCGCAACCTGGCCCGGATCGGCATGGGCGTGGTGAGCGTCCGCTGGTCGCAGCTCGGCTTCGGGCGTACCTCGTCGACGTCGCGGGACCAGGCCACGCCGCGCAACCTGTTCGGCTTCAAGGACGGCACCGCCAACCTCAAGGCCGAGGACGCGGGCCTGCTCCGCGACCAGCTCTGGGTCCAGCCCGGTGACGGCCCGGAGTGGATGACGGGTGGCTCCTACCTGGTCACCCGGAAGATCCGGATGCTGATCGAGACGTGGGACCGCAGCCCGCTGGCCGAGCAGGAGATGATCGTCGGGCGGACCAAGGGCAGCGGCGCGCCGCTGGGCCTCCGGGACGAGTTCGACGAACCGGACTTCGCCGCGAAGGGCGACGACGGGGAGCCGCTCATCGCCGACACCGCACACGTACGGCTCGCCCACCCGGACGCGAACAACGGCGCCCGCCTGCTGCGCCGCGGCTACAACTTCGTGGACGGCTCGGACGGGCTGGGCCGGCTCGACGCCGGTCTGTTCTTCATCGCCTACCAGCGGGATCCGCGCCGGCAGTTCGTGCCGATCCAGACCCGGCTGGCCCGCAACGACGCGATGAACGAGTACCTGCGGCACGTCTCCAGCGGCCTGTTCGCCTGCCCGCCCGGCGTACGCGACGCCGCCGACTGGTGGGGGCGAGGGCTGTTCGGCTGAGCCCGGCTCAGCGGCGTACCGGATCGGGGGCGGCCTCCGGCGCCGCGGACCGCAACCGGCCGACGGCCGGCGCGGCGGGACGCAGGGTGGCCGGCGCGACGGCGTGCGGCACCGCGGCCGGGACCAGCTCCGGCCAGAGCGTGGCGGTGACCGCCCGGGCGCGGCCCAGCCGGAGCGCGGCCCGGCGCCCCCGCTCGGCCAGCACGGCGGACAGGTAGACCCAGTCCGGCGCGGACCACGGCGGAGGCGGCGAGGTGACCGCCGCGGCCTCCACCCACAACGCCCGGCCCAGCCGGGAACGGTCCGGCTCGGCGAGCTGAGGCAGCCGGTCCAGATACTGCCGGACGGCCAGCGCCAGCCCGTCGTCGAACCGGGTCAGGTCGAGCGTGGTCGCCCAGGCCAGCAGCGGCGGCGGAGCCGGCGGCAGCGGCCGCCACAGCGCGGCGCCTCGACTGTGCACCACGAGCGTGCCGGCGACCAGGTCACCCAGCCGGCGGCCGCGCGGGTCGGTGAGCATCACCGTGACGCTCGCCGCCCAGCTCAGCAGCGGCAGCACCAGCCCGGGCCACTCCACCGCGACGCCCACGAGCGCCCGGGTCAGCGACTGGCCCACCCCCACCGGGCCGCCGTCGGCCCGCACCACCCGCAGCCCCACGGCCAGCTTGCCCACCGTCCGGCCACCGGCGAAGCGCTCCATCACCACCGGATAGCCGAGCAGGACCAGCACCAGCAGCACGACCTGGAGCGCGCCGGCCAGCGCGGCATCGAGGACGTCGCCCAGCAGGGCGAGCGCCACCATGGCCAGCACTGCGCCGAGCAGCAGGAACAGCACGAGCTGGATCACGGCGTCGATCAGCAGGGCGAGCACCCGGGAGCCCAGCCGGGCCACCCGGACATCCAGCTCCACCGCCTCGCCGCTGACCAGACCGGCATCGGCCCAACTGGGCGGTGGGGGAGGTTGCGCGCGCACCCCGACAGTGAACACCATGGACGCCGAACGGGGGAGGGTGAGTGGATCTCGACGCGTACGTGGCCGAGCACGGCGCCGAATGGCGGCGGCTGGAACACCTGACCGGCCGGCGTCGCCTCGACGCGGCCGAGGTCGACGAACTGGTGGCGCTCTACCAGCGCAGCGCCACACACCTCTCCGCGCTGCGCGCCCGGGCACCCGAGCCGACGCTGGTGAACCGCCTGTCCCACCTGGTCCTCGCCGCCCGGGCCCGGGTCACCGGCCGCCCCCGGCCGTCCTGGGCGGCGGTGGGCCGGTTCCTGGCCGCCGACCTGCCCGCCGCCCTCTACCGGGCCTGGCCGTGGTGGTGCGGCGTGGCCACGGCGTTCAGCGCCCTGAGCGCCTTCCTCATCTGGTTCGTCGCCGGTAACCCGGACACCGCCGCCGCGTTCGTCGGCCCCGAGGCGGCCCGGCAGCTCGTGGACTCCGGTTTCGCCGGCTACTACACCGAGTTCGCCGCGCCCACGTTCGCGTTCCACCTGTGGACGCACAACGCCTGGCTGGCCGCCCAGTGCCTGGCCGCCGGCGTCCTCGTGGTGCCGGTCCTCTGGCTGCTGTGGCAGAACGCGCTGAACATCGGCGTGGTCGGCGGCGTGATGATCTCCTACGGCCGGGCGGACGTCTTCTTCGGCATGATCACCCCGCACGGGCTGCTGGAGCTGACCGGCATCTTCGTCGCCGCCGGGGTCGGACTGCGGACCGCCTGGGCCTGGATCGCCCCGCCCGCGCACCTCGGGCGCGGCCGCGCGGTCGCCGAGGCGGGACGGCTCGCCGTCGTGGTCGCCGCCGGCCTGGTCGGCCTCTTCGCGGTCTCCGCGCTGATCGAGGCGTTCGTGACCCCGGCGCCGGTGCCGATCCCGCTGCGGGTGGCCGCCGGCGCCGCGGTGTGGCTGGCCTTCCTGGCGTACGCGCTGGTGCTCGGCCGGCGCGCGGTCAGAGCTGGCCGAGAGACTTGAGCCGCAGATAGGTGTCGGCGACGGCCGGGGCCAGCCGGTGCCCCGGTACGTCCACCACAGTCACGCCGTAGCGCGACAGGGCGGCGCGTACCCGGTCCCGTTCAGCCAGCGCCCGCCACGCCGACGCGGCCGCGTACGGGTCGTCCGGGCCGGCCGGGGTGGCAGTGGCGAGCCGGTTCAGCACCGGGTCGCCGGCCGCGGCCAGCACCACCCGGTGCCGAGTCGCCAGCCGGGGCAGCACCGGCAGCAGCCCGTCGCCGATCGCGCCCGCCTCCAGCGCGGTGAACAGCACCACCAGGCTGCGCTGCCGCTCCCGGCGCAGCACCTCGGCGGCGATCAGCTCGAAGTCGGTCTCGGCCAGCGCGGGCTGCAACGGCGCCACCGCGTCGACCAGCCGGGCGAGCAGCGCCGGACGGCCGCTGCCGGTCACCCGGGCCCGGATCTCCGTGTCCGCCGCCAGCAGGTCCACCCGGTCACCGGCCCGGGCGGCGAGCGCGGTGAGCAGCAGCGCCGCGTCGATGGCGGTGTCCAGCCGCGGCTCGTCGCCGAGGCGTACCGCCGACGTGCGGCCGGTGTCCAGGACGCAGACCAGCCGCCGGTCGCGCTCCGGGCGCCAGGTGCGCACCAGGACGTCGGCGCGGCGGGCGCTGCCCCGCCAGTCGATCGAGCGGACGTCGTCGCCCACCGCGTACTCGCGCAGCGTGTCGAACTCGGTGCCGTGACCGCGCCCCCGGGTCACCTGCACGCCGTCGATGACCCGCAGCCGGGCCAGCTTCTCCGGCAGGTGCCGGCGGGAGTCGAAGCGTGGCAGCACCCGCAGCGTCCACTGTGGCGTGGCGGGTTGCCCGGCGCGCTGCCGGGCACCCAGGCGCATCGGCCCGAGCGAGCGTACGGTCAGCGCCACCGCCGGCCGGTCGCCGCGCCGGGTCGGGGTGAGCCGGACCGGCAGCGTGGCGGTGCCACCGGGCGGCACGGTGAGCAGGCGGTCCGGCGGCACGTCCGGGCGCGCCCCGGCCGACGGCACCCAGGCGTCGCGTACCTGGGCGTGGAGCGTGCGATCGGTGGGGTTGGCCAGGTGCAGCGTGACGGTGGCGGTGCCGCCGAGGCGGACCGTCCGCTCCCCGGACCGGGTCACCGTGAGCGCGTCCGGCGGGACCGCCATCGCCCGGTCGAGCAGCACCAGCAGCAGCACCGTCGCGGTCAGCACGGCGACGCCGAGGAACGGCGCCGGCCAGGCCGGCAGGGTCAGCGCGCCCGCGCCGAGCAGCAGACCCGCCCGCCAGGTCATCGCGGCGTCGGCACGGTGGCCAGCACCGAGTCCAGCACGGCGTCCACAGTCACGCCCTCCAGTTCCGCCTCCGGACGCGGGCGGAGCCGGTGCCGCAGCGTGGGCCGGGCGACCGCCTTGACGTCGTCCGGGGTGACGTGGTCGCGGCCGGCCAGCCAGGACCACGCCTTGGCGGCGTTGAGCAGCGCGGTGGCGCCCCGGGGGGACGCGCCCAGCTCCAGCGCCGGAGCGGACCGGGTGCCCCGGCACAGGTCCACGATGTAGCCGAGCACCGGCTCGGCCACGTGCACCATCCGCACCTCGGCCCGGGCGGCGGCCAGGTCCGACGCGTCGGCCACCGGGCGTACGCCCGCGGCACGCAGGTCGCGCGGGTCGAAGCCGGCGTGGTGCGCCCGCAGCACGCCCAGCTCCTCCTCGCGCTCCGGCAGCGGCACAGTCAGCTTGAGCAGGAAACGGTCGAGCTGCGCCTCGGGCAGCGGGTAGGTGCCCTCGTACTCGACCGGGTTCTGGGTGGCCGCGACGATGAACGGGTCGGGCAGCGGGCGGCGCTCGCCCTCGACGGAGACCTGCCGCTCCTCCATCACCTCCAGCAGCGCCGACTGCGTCTTGGGCGGGGTGCGGTTGATCTCGTCGGCGAGCAGCAGGTTGGTGAAGACCGGCCCCTCCCGGAACGTGAACGCGGCGGTGCGCTGGTCGAAGATCAGCGAGCCGGTGACGTCGCCGGGCATCAGGTCGGGGGTGAACTGCACCCGCTTGGCGTCCAGGTCGAGCGCGGCCGCCAGCGTCCGCACCAGCAGCGTCTTGGCCACTCCCGGTACGCCCTCCAGCAGCACGTGCCCCCGGCAGAGCAGGGCGATCACCAGGCCGGTCACCACCGCGTCCTGCCCGACGACGGCCTTGGCGACCTCGGCGCGCAGCCGGTGCAGGGCGGCGCGGGCGCCGGACGGGGCGGTGGTCGTGACGGGTCCGGTCACCGGGTGTCTCCTTCGCTGGGATGCGGGGCCAGGGTACGGGTCAGGACGTCCAGTTCGCGGGCCAGCTCCAGCAGCTCGCGGTCCTTCTCCGGGGCGGGGCCGTAGAGCAGGTCGGCCACCCGTTCCGGGTCGGCGCCGGCGCGCTCGGCGACCCGGGCGGCCACCTCGTCGTCGGGCGTGCCCGGGGGCAGGTTGAGCCGGGTCGTCAGCCGGTCCAGCGCGGCGGCGCGCAGCGTCGCGGCGACGGTGTCCCGGGCGCCCGCCCGGCGGTAGAGCCGCGCCCGGCCGCGTACCGTCTCGGCGGACCGGACGGTCACCGGCAGCGGCTCCGACACCGGCGGCCCGAGCCGGCGGGCCCGCCAGAGCACCACGAGCAGGCCGGCCAGGGCGAGCTGAACCAGGAGGGCCCAGAACCACTGCGGGAAGGCGCCCCAGAGCGGGTTCTCCCGCGGCGGGTCGGCGCGGTCGGGCGGGTCGGGCCGTTCCGACCTGCCGCTGCCGGCCGGGCCGGGCTCCTCGGTGAACGGCTCCGGGGACCAGCTCGGAGCGGTCGGGGCCGACGCCGGCTCGGGCAGGTCGAGCCAGACCAGCGGGCGGTCGCCGCCGAGCAGGCCGGTGGCGAGGGCCTCGTTGCCCCACTCGCCGATCCGGTCGTTGCGGAACGGGTCGCTGGCGCCGGCCAGCACCACCTCGACCCGGCCGGGGACGCGCAGCAGCGCGCCGCCGTAGCAGTGGTCCACCTCGGCCGGTCCGGCGTACCGCTGGAGGTCGATCGCGGCCGTGCCGGCCCGGACCGCCTCGGGCAGCGGGCAGGGCGTGCCGTCGGCGTCCGGCGGCACCGCGCGGGCGGCCCAGCGCCCGCCGGCCGGTTCGACAGGGGTGTCCAACTCGGCGAGCACCCGCCGGGACGGCTCGACGAGCACCAGCCGGCTGCCGGGCGGCAGGGTGGTCAGCCCGTCGAGCAGGTCCGGGTGCACCAGGCCGGGCGCGGGCACGAACAGCGTGCTCGGCCCGGCCCCGGCGGTACGCAGCGCCGCCGCCAGATCCGTCTCCCGGCGTACCGGCACGCCCTGCGTCCGCAGCGCCTCGGCGAGCCGGCTGGCGCCGTCGTCGTCGGTGGCGACCGGGGACAGGAAACCGGGCTCGTCGGCGTCGGGCCGGTCGAACGCGCGCAGCACGAGCGTGGTCACGATCAACAGCACTGCGAGCCCGAGCGGGACGATCAACCGGTACGGACGCCGGCGCGGCGCCGCCGTGGCCGCCGCCGTCACGGTCTCCGGTACGACTGTGGCCGTCACCGCGGCTCCTCCCCGGTCAGCTCGCGGCTCAGGTCGGTGGCGAGTTCACGCATCCGCCGGTCGTGCGCGGCGGTCGCGGGACGCTGGGCGTACCAGAGGTCGGAGAAGATCGCCCCGGCCGCGTGCAGCGTCGGCCGGACCTGCGGCCGGTTACGGGCCGCCGCCTCGGTCAGCTCGACGACGGTGAGCCCGGGGCGGGGTTCCACCACCTGCCGGACGACCAGCAGCCGGACCATCTCGCGCAGGCGCTCCCGGACCGCCTCGGCGTACCGGCCCTCGGCCGCCAGCCGGTCGGCCGGCCCGAGCCCGCCGGCCGGCACGGGTTCCGGGGTCCGGGGCGCGGGCAGGCGTACCGGCGGCGGATCGGTGCGCTTCCGGCTGCGCCGCCGGAACCGGGGCAGCCGGAACCGGGGCAGCCGTGGACGCCGCCACCGGGGGAGACTGAACCGGGGCAGCCGGCGGGGCACCCAGGCCGGGAAGAAGTACCAGCCCAGCGCCGCCAGCAGCGCGACCGCCAGCAGGATCAGCGCGACCAGCGGCAGCGGCACCACGTCACCGAGGGCCGCGACCGTCTCGGTCCACCACCGGCTCACCGGTGCGCCGCCAGCAGGACCGGCTCGGGCACGTCGGCCGGCGCGCGGGAGAGCCGGATGTCCAGCCCTTCGGTGCGGACCCGGGTCTCCAGGTGCAGCACCGCGTCCAGGCAGGCGAGCGCCGGGTACGCCAGCGCGTTCACAGCGGTGAACGCGGCGATCGTCACCGGCAGCGCCCAGGCCGAGACGTCGAACAGACCCAGCATGGTGAGGCCCTGGTAGAGACCCAGCCCGATGCCGAGCCGGATCAGCCACCAGCCCAGGTAGCCCAGCAGCCGTATCGCGGCGGCCCGCGCGCTGACCCGGCCGGCCAGGCGTAGCGCCCGCCAGGGCACCAGGTGCGCGGGCACCCCGTCCAGCACCAGGACCGGCACCACCAGGCCGAGCAGCGCGTACGCCGGGAACCAGCCCGGCCCGGTCAGCCCGGCGGCGGTGACGGTCAGCCCGACCAGGACGGCGGCCGGCAGTGCCGCGCCGAGCCGGGCGCCGCGCAGCAGCTCCGACGGTGCGGGACGGCGCCCCAGAAGCGCCGCGCCGGCGCCGCGAGCCGCAGGGGCGCCGAGCAGCGCGACGATCGCGGCCTCGGTGCCCGCGCCGGCCGCCAGCAGCAGCCAGTACGCGGGGAGGGAGTCGCCGAACTCCGCCGGCCACCAGAACGGCGGTTCGGTCCCGGCGAGCATCCGCAGCGGGTGGAGCACCGCCTGTTCGGCGAGGGCCAGCAGCAGGGCGAGCGGGACGAGCACCCGGGCCTGGTCGCGCAGCAGCAGCACGGCCGCGTCGAGCAGCTCGCCGACGGTCAGCGGACGGCGCGGCAGCACCGCGGTCGGGCCGGCGTCGGGCACGCGTACTCCTGGGCGGGGCGAGCGGAGGTGGCGGGCGGGGCGACGCCCGGGGGATCATGGTTGCACGGCGGGTCCGCATCCGGTGGACCCGTCCGCCCCGGCGCGCCACGCTGGGCGGCCACGCCGACTTGCTGTGGTGCGCGGGGCCGCTCGGCGCTACGGTCTCGTGGAGACGCCGAACACTCCAGACGAACGGGGATGGAACGATAAACCCCATGAGAGCCCGGGTACTCGTGGTCGACGACGACCCCGCCCTCGCCGAGATGCTCGGCATCGTGCTGCGCAGCGAGGGCTTCGTGCCGTCCTTCGTCGCGGACGGCGAACGGGCGCTGGCCGCGTTCCGCGACAACCGACCCGACATCGTCCTGCTCGACCTGATGCTGCCGGGCATGAGCGGCATCGACGTGGCCCGCGCCATCCGGGGCGAGTCCGGCGTGCCGATCGTGATGCTGACCGCCAAGAGCGACACAGTCGACGTGGTGCTCGGGCTGGAGTCCGGCGCCGACGACTACGTGGTCAAGCCGTTCAAGCCCAAGGAGCTGGTGGCCCGGATGCGGGCCCGGCTGCGCCGCGGCGAGGACGTGGCGCCGGAGATGCTGACCATCGGCCCGCCCGGCAACCAGATCACCATCGACGTGCCGGCCCACACGGTCAGCCGCGACGGCGAGGAGGTGAAGCTGACGCCGCTGGAGTTCGACCTGCTGGTCGCGCTCGCCCGCAAGCCGCGTCAGGTCTTCACCCGCGAGGTGCTGCTGGAGCAGGTCTGGGGCTACCGCCACGCGGCGGACACCCGCCTGGTCAACGTGCACGTCCAGCGGCTGCGCGCCAAGATCGAGCCGGATCCGGAGCGACCCGAAATCATCCTCACCGTGCGGGGCGTGGGCTACAAGGCGGGTACCGGATAGCCTGGTCAGCACTGTGGTGACCACCCCGATGCCCGACCCGCCGACCGCCGCGTCCCGCCGGCTCCACGCCGT
Organism: Micromonospora sp. CNZ297; assembly: GCF_007827625.1. Classification (NCBI taxonomy): domain Bacteria; kingdom Bacillati; phylum Actinomycetota; class Actinomycetes; order Micromonosporales; family Micromonosporaceae; genus Micromonospora; species Micromonospora sp. CNZ297. The sequence goes on from NZ_VISU01000023.1 coordinate 25,787, forward strand.
GCGGGCGATCTGGCTCGCCCTGACCGGCCGGGTCGCCCGGCTGGTGGCCGCGGTGCACCAGGCGTGGCGGCGGTCGCTCCAGGTCCGTGTGGTCACCATCACGCTGGTGGCGTCGAGCCTGCTGGTGGGCGGTTTCGCCTATCTGATCGCTGACAAGATCACGAGCATCCTGCTGGAGAACGCCGAGACCGACGTGCGGCTGCGGTTGAGCAACGGCAGCGAGTACGCGGCCAAGCAGTTCAACCTCTACAGCCAGCCGCAGGAGGCGCAGCTCCAGAACACCATCGACGGCACCGTCAACTACCTGGCCGGCGGAGACCCCACCCAGACCAGCGGCGTGGTGGTGGCGATCACCGCCGACAACTTCGCCGAGTTCATCGAGCCGCGTACGACGCCCGACGTGCCGGTGGGCGCGGTGATCGGCGACGAGCTGCGGGCCACAGTCGCCTCCGGCAAGGTCGCACACCAGATCCGTACCGGCTCGCTCGGCGGCGAGCGGACGAAATACCTGGTCTACGGCTCCCCGGTGCCCACCAAGTTCGGGCAGGTCGAGCTCTACTACCTCGTACCCCTGGCGCGGCAGGACGCGACGGCGGCCGACGCCCGGGCCACGGTGGTCGCCACCGGCGTCGCACTGGTGCTGCTGCTCGGCCTGCTGGCCGCCCTTGTCACCCGCCTGGTGGTGACGCCGGTACGGGTGGCCGCGCGCACCGCGCAGCGACTCTCCGCCGGCCTGCTCGACCAGCGCATGGTGGTCTCCGGCGAGGACGACCTCGCCCTGCTGGCCGCCTCGTTCAACCAGATGGCGACGAACCTGCAACGGCAGATCCTCCGGCTGGAGGAGATGTCCCGGCTGCAACGCCGGTTCACCTCAGACGTCTCGCACGAGCTGCGGACACCGCTGACGACGGTACGGATGGCAGCCGACCTGATCTTCGCCGAGCGCGACGAGTTCGACCCGGCGGTGGCCCGCAGCGCCGAGCTGCTCCAGGCCGAGCTGGACCGGTTCGAGGAACTGCTCACCGACCTGCTGGAGATCAGCCGGTTCGACGCCGGCTTCGCGGTGCTGGACAGCGAGCCGACCGACCTGGTGCCGGTGGTGCACCGGGTGACCGAGCGGCTGGCCGGGCTGGCCGAGCGGGTCGGGGTGACCATCGAGCTGGACCTGCCGGACACTCCGGTGATCGCCGAGGTCGACCCGCGCCGGGTCGAGCGGGTGCTGCGCAACCTGGTCGGCAACGCGGTCGAGCACGGCGAGGCCAAGCCGGTACGGATCACCCTGGGCCAGGACCAGAGCGCGGTGGCGATCACCGTGCGGGACCACGGGGTCGGCCTCAAGCCGGGGGAGGAGAAGCTGGTGTTCAACCGCTTCTGGCGGGCCGACCCGTCGCGCGCCCGGCAGACCGGCGGCACCGGGCTGGGCCTGTCGATCAGCCTGGAGGACGCCCGCCTGCACGGCGGCTGGCTGGAGGCGTGGGGCGCGCCGGGGCAGGGCGCGCAGTTCCGCCTCACCCTGCCGGCCCGGGCCGGGGACCGGCTCACCACCTCCCCGCTGCGGCTGGTGCCGGCCGACGCCACGGTGCCGTTCGGCGGCCCCCGCGACGGCGGGCTGCCCGCCGTCGGGCCCGGCGGCGGCGTCGCGGCGCTGACCGCCGGACCGGCCGGCGGAAGCGACCACGCGGAGGCGCGGCCGTGAACCGCCGCGTCCTGGCCCTGCTGCTGACCGGCGCGCTGCTGCCGGCCGCGCTCGCCGGATGCGGCATCCCGGACCAGACGGACGTGCAGGTGGACGGCTCGGTGCCGGCCGCCGAGTCCGGGGCGCTCAACGGCAGCCCGGCCCGGCCGCCCGAGCCGGCCGACAGCAGCGAGCCGGTGCCCTTCATCGAGAACTACCTGCGGGCCGCCGCGGCAGGGGAGCGCGACCAGGCGTACGCCCGGGCCCGGAAGTTCCTCGCCGCGGAGGCCCGCGACCTGCTTCCCGGCAAGCCGCAGACCAGCGAGGTCGAACTGACAGTGGTGCGGCTGCGGGAGAAGCCGGAGAGCACGCCGCCCAACAACCAGGGCACCAGCACCGTGACGCTCAAGGTGCAGCAGGTGGGCGTGCTGCGCGCCGACGGCACGCTCGGCCCGCCGGTGGCGAGCGAGACGCAGTACGCCTTCGAGCTGCGCCGGGCCGAGCAGGCCGGTACCGGCCTGCTGATCACCGAGCTGCCGAACGTGCTGCTGGCCAGCGACTCGGCGATGCGCGAGTACTACCGTCCCCGCACCGTCTACTTCTGGAACACCGACCTGACCCGGCTGGTGCCGGACCAGCGCTACCTGCCCTCGTCGGCGCCGACCGAACGCCGGATCACCGAGGTGATGAAGTGGCTGGCCGACCGCCCGTCGGACTGGCTGGCGCCCGGCGTGACCGGGCTGCCCGACGGCACCCAGCTGATCAACAATGCGACCGGCGCCGACGGCCACTGGGAGATAAACCTGAACATGCCGGGCGCCAACGAGCAGCGGCTGACCCGGCTCGGCACCCAGCTGGCATGGTCGCTGTCGGACCTCGACGGCCAGGTCGACCTGAAGATCCAGAACCAGAAGCGGCTCACCGTCGACCTGCGGCGGGAGCGCGTCTCCACCGCCGCCTATCCACGCGGCGGCGATCCGATGCGGTTCGCCGTCTACGACGGCGCCGTCCGCCCCCTGGCGTTCGGCAACGAGTCGCGTGCCGCCGTGCCGCTGCCGCCCGCGGAGAACCGCAACGTGGTCTCCGCGTCGCTCGCCCGCGCCGACGACCAGGTGCTCGCCGCGCTCGTGGTGACCGGGTCGGACAACCGCAGGCGGCTCAAGGTGGGCACCGGTCCGGAACCGGTCGCGATGCTCAGCCCCGGCGACCGTACGTTCCGGGCGATGAGCCGTCCCACCTGGCTGCGGTCGCTGAACAAGGCCCGCCCGGCCGGTCTGGTGGCGGCGGACGGCCGGCTCTACCGGTTCGACGGCGCGGGCCGGATGAGCGAGATCCCGCTGTCCGTTCCCGGGCCGGTGACGGCTGTGGCCGGTTCCCTCGACGGCCACCGGATCGCGCTGGCCTCCGGCGGCGCGGTCTTCGTCGCCGCGGTGAGCGTCGACGGTGGCGTGGTCAGCCTCGGACAGCCCCGCCGGGTGACCACGCTGCTCACCGGCGTGACGGTGGTGGACTGGGTGGCGGAGAACGAGCTGGCGCTCGCCGGCAACGAGGCGGACCGGCGTTCGGCGATCCACCAGCTCAGCGTCGACGGTGCCTGGGAGACCCCGCTGGCGGTGGAGATCGGCGCCCCGGTGACCCAGCTCGCCGGTTATCCGGGCGGCGGCGACCGCGGCCTGGCCGCGTTCTCGTTCATGTTCGAGACGGACGGCGCGGCCTGGCGGAACAACCCGTTCGACTACGTGAAGCGGGAGCAGGTGCTCGACGTTCCGTCGGGCAGCCGGGCGACCAACCCGACCGCGCCGTTCTTCCTCTACTGAGCCGTCCGTGCGTGACCTGGGCGGGCTCTGGTCGGACCTGACCGACCTGGTGCTGCCCGCCGGGTGCGCGGGCTGCGGCGCGGGATCGGTACGGCTGCGGCACGGCTTCTGCCCCGGCTGCGTGCGGGAGCTGGAGTCGCTGCGTCCCGCACCTGCCCGGCCCGATCCGGCTCCGCCCGGCCTGCCGCCCTGCGTCGCGCTCGGCCCGTACGGCGGCGCGCTGCGCGAGGGTCTGCTGGCGTACAAGGAACGGGGCCGGCACGGGCTGGCCCGGCCGTTGGGCGCGCTGCTCGCCGAGGTGGTCGCGGTGGCGGCAGGGCAACCCGGCCCGGTCACGCTCGTGGCGGTGCCCGACACCGCTCGCGCCGCCCGGGCCCGCTACGGCGACCACCTCGACCGGCTCGTCCGGCCGGCGGCGGCCCGGTTAGGCGCGGCCGGCTGGCCGGTACGCGTGCTGCGCCCGCTGCGGGCGCTGCCCCGGACCGACTCGGTGGCGCTGGACAGCGCCGGGCGGGCCGCCGCGGCCGAGGAGGCGTTCCGGTTGCGCCGCCCGCCGGCCGGCCACCGGCCGGGGGAGACGGTCGTGCTGCTCGACGACATCGTCACCACCGGCGCCACGCTGGCGGCGGTGAGCCGGATGTTGCACCGCGCGGGAATGACGCCAAAGGCCGCGGCCGTGCTCGCCGCAACGCAAAAGCGGCACCGTCGGTGACGCTTCGTGTATCCGTTTCACCCCATGGTGTATGAGCTGTTAAATTTCGCGACCGCCTTCGGCAACCAGGGGTGACGGTTGGCCGTACAGGAGTTAGCGTTTCGGTGTCGGGGGTAGTGAGGGTCAAACCTTCCCCCGGCACTGGAAGGAGGCGTAGCCGAACAACACCGGTCGACGCCGAGCGGGGCCCTCCCGGGTGCGTCGACCGGATGATCCGGACCGAACGACCGTCCGAACAAGGGAGGTCACGTGGACATCGTGGTCAAGGGCCGTAACGTCGAAGTGCCGGACCATTACCGGGTGCACGTAGCCGAGAAGCTCGCGAAGATCGAACGCTACGACCAGAAGCTCATTCGCGTGGACGTCGAGTTGTTCCACGAGCGCAATCCACGCCAGGCGGACACCTGCCAGCGGGTGGAGATCACGTGCGTGACGCGCGGCCCGGTGATCCGGGCCGAGGCCTGCACGAACGACTTCTACAGCGCGCTCGACGCCGCCATCGCCAAGCTGGACACGCGATTCCGCCGCGCGGCGGACCGTCGCCGGGTACACCGCGGACGGCATGCGCCGATCTCCGTGGCCGCCGCGACCGCCGGCCTGCCGGTTGCCGACCTCGACGGGCCCGGACTGGCGGCGCTCGACGGCCACGGCACCGCCACAGCGGTCGCGGAACGCCCCGACGAGAGCGGCCACACCGAACCCGACGACCAGCCGTGGCACATCGCCCGGGCGAAGGTCCACCCCGCCGAACCGATGACCGTCGACGACGCGCTGTTCCAGATGGAACTGGTCGGCCACGACTTCTACCTGTTCCAGGACAAGGAGTCCGGCCGCCCGAGTGTGGTCTACCGGCGGCACGCGTACGACTACGGGATCATCCAGCTCGACACGTGACCCCTTGACCGGTGAGTACGGGCCCCCGTGCGGGGGCCCGTACTCAGTTCTCGTCGGTGGCCAGCCGGCCGTAGACCACCGAGTCGACACGGGCGCCGTCCGGGCCGGGCAGCCGGCCGCGCAACAGCCCTTCCCGCCGGAAGCCGGCCCGTTCCAGCACCCGCTGCGAGGCGACGTTGTCCGGCCGCGTGCCGGCCCACAGCCGGGCCACCCCGATGCCGAACGCCCACCCCGCGACCAGCCGGACCGTCCGGGCCGCCAGCCCGCGCCCGCGCGCCTCGGGCAGCAGGCTGTAGCCGATCATGGCCTGCCCGGTGGCCGGCTCGTCGTAGAACAGCGCGCAGCCGCCGACGACAGCGCCGGTGACCGCGTCGACGATCGCCAGGTCGGCGGCCTCTCCGGCGAGCCAGCGGCTCGCCGCCAGCCGGCAACGGCGCGCGAGCGCCGCCCGCTCCGGCGCCACCGGCGGCACCCGGTTCGCCACCACCTCCGGCAGCGAGTGCAGCCGGTACAGCGCGTCCGTGTCCGCCGGCTCCACCGGGCGCAGCGTCACCACGCCGTCGGTGAGCCGGCCGTCCGGCAGGTCCGGCAGCAACCGGGCGAGCGGCCCGGGCGGGTCGTCGGCCAGCCGCACCCAGGCGATCAGATCCTGGCGTACGCCGTCGCCGTCCGCGCCTGCCGCCCGGCGTACGCCCTCGTGCCGGTAACCGCAGGCGAGCGCGATGCGCTGGCTCGCCACGTTCTCCGTGCGGGTGAGCAACTCCAACCGGGCCGCCCCGGCGGCGAACGCCCGTTCGGTCAGCAGCCGGGTGGCGGCGGTGGCCACGCCCCGGCCGCGCGCCGCCGCTCCCACCCAGTAACCGATCTCGTACGTCGCCCGCTCCGCGCTGAGCCGGGTCAGCCCGATGCTGCCGAGCAGCCGGTCGCTCGCCGGGTCGGCGATCGTGTACGCCGCACCGCCCGCCGCCCACGCCGCGGGCGCGCCCTCGGTGACCCACCAGCGGGCGGCGCCGGAGTCGTACGGGTCGGGCAGCAGGGGCATGAACCGGCGGATCTCCGGATCGGCGCACCCGGTCACCATCTCGGGCACGTCCGCGAGGTGGCACGGCCGCAGCCGTACGCCGTACCCCTCGATCGTCTCCGGCGTCACGCCAGGTCGCCCGGCAGCAGGCCGCCGATCCACACGTCCTGCCGCTCGCCGCGGTGCTGGACGCCGCCGCGCAGCGTGCCCTCGACGGTGAACCCGGCCTTCTCGGCGGCCCGCCGCGAGGCGGTGTTGCCCACGTTCGCCCGCCACTCGATCCGGGCCAGGCCGAGCGTGGTGAAACCCCAGGCGCACACCGCGGCGAGCGCGGCCGGCAGGTAGCCCCGGCCGCGGGCGTGCGGCGCGGTCATGTAGCCCACGTCGGCCACCAGCGGGTCGTTCGGCAGCAGGCGCAGGTCGATCGACGCGACGTAGCGGTCGTCCGGGTCGGCCACGGCGAACGTCACTGCCGTTCCCCGCGCCCAGGCCGGGCGCACCAGGTCGCGCAGGAAGCCCTCGGCGTGCTCCGGCCGGTACGGGTGCGGCACCGTGGTCCAGCGGATCGTCTGCTCGTCCTGGCAGGTGCGGGTCACCGCGGCCAGGTCGCGTTCCTCCAGCGCGCGCAGCCGCAGTTCGGTGTCGCCTGCGGTGGCGAACAGGACCGGCTGCGGCCGGCCGAAGACCGCCGCGCGGCGGGCCTGGAGCGTGTCCGGGCCGTAGGGGACCGGGTCGCCGGCGGCGGCGACCTCCCCGGGAAGCAGCGAGCCGATCCAGCCCTCGGGCCGGCCGCCGGGGCTGGGGTCGGCAAGCCGCAGCTCACCCTCGATCCGGAAGCCGGCGCGCAGCGCGACCAGCCGGGAGGCGTGGTTGCCGATCTCGGCCTGCCAGGTGAGCCGGCGCAGCTTGAGCGCGTCGAACGCCCAGCGGGCGAGCGCGCGGGTGGCGCGGACCGCGACGCCCCGGCCCCGGGCCCACGGCGCGGTCCAGTAGCCCACCTCGGCCGACTCCCGCGCGCGGTCGACGGAGACCAGGCCGAAGGAGGCGAGCAGCTCACCGGTGCCGGCGTCGCAGACCGCGAAGAGCGCACCGGTGCCCTCGGCCCAGGCGGTGGCGCTGATCGTGGTGACGTACTCGCTCGCGTGCTCCGGCAGGTACGGGCGAGGTACGGTGGTCCAGCGCTGGATGTCCGGATCCTGGCAGGCACGGTGCACCGCGTCGGCGTCCTCCGCGCGCCACGGGCGCAGCAGCAGGCCGTCCTCGATGATCTCCACAGGCTCCATTCGAGCCATCGTGCCGGATCGTTCGCGCACGGCGTAACCCGATTAGCGGCCGGTGGCGCACGGTCGCGGCGTTATGTCGGGTTCCGGAGCCCGGACCGCCGCCACCAGTGACCATCGTCGCGTCGGAGCGCCTACGATGGTTCGAGACCGTCTAGGGGAGCGTTGATCCGTGTCGATTCTGGAAAAGTTCCTTCGCGCCGGCGAGGGCCGCATGGTGCGTCGGCTGAAGGCCATCGCTGCCGCCGTCAACTCGATCGAGGACGACTACGTCAACCTCAGCGACGACGAGCTGCGTGCCATGACCGACCAGTTCAAGGAGCGGCTCGAGGATGGCGAGACCCTCGACGACCTGCTGCCCGAGGCGTTCGCGGTGTGCCGGGAAGCCGCCTCGCGGGTGCTCGGCCAGCGCCCCTACGACGTCCAGGTGATGGGTGGCGCGGCGCTGCACTTCGGCAACATCGCCGAGATGAAGACGGGTGAGGGCAAGACGCTCACCTCGGTCATGCCGGTCTACCTGAACGCGCTCGCCGGCAAGGGCGTGCACGTGATCACGGTGAACGACTACCTGGCCGAGCGCGACGCCGCCTGGATGGGCCGCGTCCACGAGTTCCTCGGCCTGCAGGTCGGCGTGGTGCTGCCCAACCGGCCCGCCAGCGAGCACCGCGCGGCCTACGAGTGCGACATCACCTACGGCACCAACAACGAGTTCGGCTTCGACTACCTGCGCGACAACATGGCCTGGTCGAAGGACGAGCTGGTCCAGCGCGGCCACTTCTTCGCCGTGGTCGACGAGGTCGACTCGATCCTGATCGACGAGGCGCGTACCCCGCTGATCATCTCCGGTCCGGCCGAGCACTCCGCCCGGTGGTACCAGGAGTTCGCCGCCGTGGTGGCCCGGCTCCAGCCCGGCACCGACGGCGAGGGCGACTACGAGGTCGACTACGCCAAGCGCACCATCGCGATCACCGAGCGCGGCGTGGCCAAGGTGGAGGACCGCCTGGGCATCGACAACCTGTACGAGTCGGTGAACACCCCGCTGGTCGGCTACCTGAACAACGCGATCAAGGCCAAGGAGCTCTACAAGCGCGACAAGGACTACATCGTCAACGACGGTGAGGTCCTGATCGTCGACGAGTTCACCGGCCGCATCCTGCACGGCCGCCGCTACAACGAGGGCATGCACCAGGCGATCGAGGCCAAGGAGGGGGTGGAGATCAAGCAGGAGAACCAGACGCTCGCCACCATCACCCTCCAGAACTACTTCCGCCTCTACGAGAAGCTCTCCGGCATGACCGGTACCGCCCAGACCGAGGCGGGCGAGTTCAACAAGGTCTACAAGGTCGGCGTCGTGACCATCCCGACGCACCGGCCGATGGTCCGGCTCGACCGGCCCGACGTCATCTACAAGACCGAGAAGGCCAAGTTCAACGCCGTCGTCGAGGACATCGCCGAGCGGCACGTGCAGGGCCAGCCGGTGCTGGTCGGCACCGTCTCGGTGGAGAACTCCGAGATCCTGTCGCACATGCTGCGCCGCCGCGGCATCCCGCACTCGGTGCTGAACGCGAAGTTCCACGCCAAGGAGGCGGAGATCGTCGCGCAGGCCGGGCGCAAGGGCGCGGTCACCGTCGCCACCAACATGGCCGGCCGCGGTACGGACATCCTGCTCGGCGGCAACCCCGAGTTCCTCGCCGCGAACGAGCTGCGCCAGCGCGGGCTCGACCCGGTCGAGCAGCCGGAGGAGTACGCCAAGGCGATGGAGGAGATCCTCCCGACCTGGAAGCAGGCGTGCGACGTCGAGGCGGAGGAGGTCGCCGCCGCCGGTGGGCTCTACGTGCTGGGCACCGAGCGGCACGAGTCCCGCCGGATCGACAACCAGCTGCGCGGTCGCGCCGGCCGGCAGGGTGACCCGGGTGAGTCCCGCTTCTACCTGTCGCTCCAGGACGAGCTGATGAAGCGCTTCCGGGCCGGCGCGGTCGAGGCCGTGATGGACCGCTTCAACATCCCGGAGGACGTGCCCATCGAGTCGAAGATGGTCACCCGCCAGATCAGGAGCGCCCAGGCCCAGATCGAGGGCCAGAACGCCGAGATCCGCAAGAACGTCCTCAAGTACGACGAGGTGCTGAACAAGCAGCGCCAGGTGATCTACGCCGAGCGCCTCCGGGTGCTCAACGGCGAGGACCTGTCCGACCAGGTCCGCAACATGATCGACGACGTGGTGACCGCGTACGTGGTCGGCGCGACGAGCGACGGCTACGCCGAGGACTGGGACCTCGACCAGCTCTGGTCGAGCCTGAAGCAGCTCTACCCGGTGGGGATCACCGTCGAGGAGCTGGAGGAGGAGGTCGGTTCCCGCTCGGGCATCGACCAGGACTTCCTGCTCGCCCGCCTGAAGGAGGACGCGCACGCCGCGTACGACAGGCGTGAGGAGAGCCTCGGCGAGGAGGCGGTGCGTCAGCTCGAGCGCATGGTCCTGCTCCAGGTGATCGACCGTAAGTGGCGCGAGCACCTCTACGAGATGGACTACCTCCAGGAGGGCATCAGCCTGCGGGCGTACGCCCAGCGCGACCCGGTCATCGAGTACCAGCGCGAGGGCTTCGACATGTTCGCCTCCATGATGGACGGCATCAAGGAGGAGACTGTCGGCTTCCTCTACAACCTGGACGTCCAGGTCGAGGAGGCGGAGCCGGAGGCCGAGGAGGTGCAGCTGCTGGAGAAGCCGGTGGAGATCCGGGCCAAGGGTCTCAACCGCGCGCCGCAGCAGCAGGGCCTGCAATACTCCGCGCCCGCCGTGGACGGCGAGGCCGGCCGGGGTGCCCCGGTGATCGAGCGGCCCGAGCAGCAGGCGCCGGCGCTCGGCATCGGCCAGCAGTCCTCGGAGCGCCCGGCCGCCACCACGCCGCGCCGTGCGCCGGCCGGGGCGAGCGGCCAGGCTGTGGCCGCCAGCACCGCCCGGCGGGCCGCGCCCGGCCAGGTCGACGGTGGCGAGGGCCCGTCCCGTAACGCGCCCTGCCCGTGTGGCTCCGGCCGCAAGTACAAGCGCTGCCACGGCTCGCCCAACGGCGGCAACTGACCCCGAACACCCACGACGGGCCCCGGCCACCAAGGCCGGGGCCCGTCGCCGTCCTCCCGTCCTCCCTCCCGCCCTCACTCGCGCCCTCCCTCGGTCGATCTTGCAGTTGCGGCCCCTGTTGTGACCGATTCATGCCGGAATCGGGGGTACGAAAGTGCAAGATCGCGGGGGTTTGGTGGGGTGGGGTGGGGTGGAGATCCTCGTTCGGCTGGTTGTTGCGGCGAGCCTCCCGTTGAGCGAGATTGGCGTTCCGCTTGGTGGGAGCGGTGGAGATCTTGGTAGGAAAGGGCCCCTATGAGGGCCGTTTGGTACCAAGATCGCGCCGGCCCGGGCGCTGGGTGCCGGGCGTCCGCACACCGATCGGCCCGGGTGGCCGCGGCGCGTCGGGCCAGGTCGGGGAGGTGATGGCCGGGCTCAAAGGACGTCCAGGACCTGGCACAGCCAGGTGCCTCGGCGGCGTTCCAGGCGTATCGCCACCGCCCAGCTCGCGCCGCCGGCGCCCGCGAACACGGCGGTGGCCTCGACCGCACCCGCGCGCGGCTCGCACACCCGCAGGCGCCGCAGCAGCAGCGCCGGCCGGGCGGTACGGCGGCGGACCGGTGTCACCCGGCGGGCCGCGCGGGTCAGCTCGGCTGCCACCGGGCCGGCCGACTCGGGCAGGCAGAGCGGCCGGAGCTGACCGGGCGGCCGGAAGCCGTTGACGATCTCCAGGAAGGTGCGCACGAACAGGTGCGCGGCTCGCGCTCCCTCTGGTGTGGCGGAGGCGAGGGCTGACGCCTGCGCCCCGGACCAGCGGGGCCAGGCGGTCGCCGGGTCCGGTGCTCGACCGGCGGGGCGTGTGGCGGCACGGCGGCGTGGGTCGGCCAGGTCGAGCGTGAGCTGACCGACGGGACTCCAGAGCTGCTCCTCGTCGGTGCACGGCGGGTCGAGCGGCGGGGCGGGCCGGAGACGGACCGGCGGGCGGGGTGCGCGGGGACGGCGGGTGTCGACCATCTCGAATCCTTGCGTTTGCCTTCGTTTGCCTCCGACAGGTTCTCATCTTCCCGGACATGGACGATCGCCGTCAATGGCCCACGGTCCCCGGGTGGTCACTCCTCGTCGCGCTCACCGAGCGGGTTGCCGCGTACCCATTCGGCGGTCTCGGCGTACTTGCGCTCGATGTATTCCTCCAGCCGGGCGCGCTCGACCCGCCACTGGCCCCGGCCACCGATCTTGATCGCGGGCAGTTCGCCGCTGCGGACCATGTGGTAGACCTGCGAGTCCGACACGTTCAGCTCGGCGGCGACGTCGGACAGCAGCAGGAACCTCGACTCCACGGTGTGACTCCCGGGGTTGGTTGCGTTTGCTTCAGTTTGCCATCACCAGGTGACATCGCCGCGCGCCCGTTCGGGAGACACACCGGCGGGAGACTTCACCCGCGCGGGTGCCGGGTGTATGACGGTCTCGGCGTACGGCATGATCGGCGCCCGGAGTCGGCGTCCGCCGACGATCGGCCTGAGTGTGGGAGTGACCGGTGACCGACGAGCTTGTCCGGGTGTACCTGCCGGCGACCGTTCCCATGCTCGCCCGGCTGCGCGAGGAGGGGCTGAGCGCCGAGGCGGCGCACGCCGTGACCCCGGAGCTGCGCGAGTGGTACGCCGAGGGCGACGAGGAGGAGCTGGAGTACGTGGCCTTCACCCGGGCCGCCCAGGACGCGTTGCTCCTGCTCCGGCACGACCCCGCCGCGCCCCGGCGACGGGTGGTGGTCTCGGCCGACCTGCCGGCCCGTGCGGTCGAGCGGGTCGGCGGCGAGCTGGGGTCGAGCGTGGTCCGGCCGGTCGGACCGGTACCCGTGAAGTCGGTCGCCGCGCTGCACGTGGACGGCGCGGACGCGGTCGAGGATGTGGCCGCCGCCGTCGACGTGGTGGTGGAGGCCCAGGCCGGCGACCCGGACGCCCAGTTCACAGTCGACGGCGCCGAGGACCACGAACTGGAGTGGTACGACGTGACCGAGCTGGACCTGCTCCTGCGCGAGGCGGGCTGACGGCGCGCGGTTCAGGCCGCGGGCTCGTCCTCGTCGTCGTCCACCGGGCGCGGCCCGAGCGTGCGCCCGAAGACGATGAGCGTGGTCAGCGCGCCCACGAAGAGCACCCAGATCCCGTTGTCCACCCGCGAGGTGCCCAGCGCGGTCTGCGCCACCTCGTCGGCCTCGCTGAGCGCCGCGGCCAGGTCGAGCAGCCCACGGCCGCCGATCCGGATGATCACCTCGGTGAGCAGCAGGAGCAGGCCCGCGCCCGCCCCGGCGACCAGGTAGGCCGGCCAGCGCAGCGGCGACGCGGCGCCGTCGCGGCGCTCCGCCCGGCGCCGGGACCAGGTGAGATAGAGGTACGCGGCCAGGCCGGCGAGCAGCCCGGCGAGCAGCGACTCGGTACGCGAGACCCACTTCGCGGCGTCGAGCACCGACTGCTGGGTCTCCCCGGCGCCGAACAGGTCGGAGAGCGGGTCGCGGACGCGGCTGAACAGCACCACGAAGATCTGCGCGGTGAGCGTGGCCAGGGTGATCGCCCCCACCACCCGGGCCTGGCGCGCACCGGCCATCGCCCCGCCGATGATCGCTGCCGCCGCCGCGGTACCGGCGATCGTGTTCGTGGTGGCGTTGTCCGCGTACGTCAGGTTGATCGCCACCGCGGTGACGAGCCCGACCAGGAGGCCGGTGCCGACGGCGGCCAGGAAGCGCAGCGTGGCGCGGCCCAGCCGGTTGGTCGCGAGCAGGGCCACCGTGGCGCCGGTGACCAGCGCCGCGGTGATGACGCCGGGCAGCGCGTACGCGGAGAGGCTGATCGCGGTGACGCCTGCCGCCGTGGAGTGGATCGCCTCGCGGGTGGACCAGAGCATGGCGGCCAGCCACCCGACCGAGATCAGGGCGAGCACGATCGCGCCCGGCGCGAACTCCGGCCGCCCACCGGTGACAGTGCCCTCGTCCGCGTGCCCGGCTGCTTCCTCGCCGGAGGGCGTCTCGACGGCGGTCCCGTCGCCCGTGGTGGGCTCGACGGCCTCGGGCTGATCCGTCTCCGCGGCCGTGGAGCTGCCGGGCTGGTTGCTCATCGTCTTCCCTTCGACGGTCGCCGGATCTTCCCGCGTCGGGCGGGGCAGGTCACCGGTCATCCAGCGTACGCGGCGTGCCGCCGCTCCCCGGGCGGGCCGTGTGCCGTCCGCGCCTTGATCGACTGCAGTACGCCGATCTGGTGGTATCCCGAGGGCTCGGATGCCGCCGTCCCCCCGAGTGGAGTCGATCAATCGGTCCGCGCGGGTGCCGACGAATCGTCGATGAACGGGGGTTGCGATCCGATGTTTCGTCGGGTGTGGGTGGGTTGAGCCGACGGTCCCGAGATGATCCGGCTGTCCGGTGTGGCGGGGAGGCGCGGCCCGCGGGGGCGTCTCGTGACAGAATCGGGCCAGGTCCCGCCGCCGCTGACCCCGCGGTGTCCGGCGTCCGGCCGCCGGCCGGCGCCAGCGGGTCCGGTTTCGCCGTCGCCGTCGAGATCGCCAGGAGCCTGTGATGGACGCCGTGTTCTCCGTACCCGAGCCGCTCAACGAGCCGGTGCACACCTACGAGCCCGGCAGTGCCGACCGGGAACGGCTCCAGCGGCGGCTGGCCGAACTGGCCGCCGAGCGGATCGAGCTGCCGATGACGATCGCGGGCGAGCGCCGGATGGCCGGCGGCGCCTCGATCGACGTGGTGCAGCCGCACAAGCACGCGCACGTCCTCGGCATCACCGGGCACGCCACCCACGACGACGCCCGCGCCGCGGTCCGGGCCGCCAAGGACGCCGCTCCGATGTGGCGGGCGCTGCCGTTCGAGGAGCGGGCCGCGATCTTCCTGCGCGCCGCCGACCTGCTCGCCGGCCCCTGGCGGGACACGCTCAACGCGGCCACCATGCTCGGCCAGTCCAAGACCGCCGTCCAGGCCGAGATCGACGCGGCGTGCGAGCTGATCGACTTCCTCCGGTTCAACGTGCACTTCGCCCGGCGACTCCTGGCCGAGCAGCCGCTGTCCTCGCCCGGGGTCTGGAACCGCCTCGACCACCGGCCGCTGGAGGGGTTCGTCTACGCGATCACCCCGTTCAACTTCACCGCGATCGCCGGCAACCTGCCGTCCGCGCCGGCCATGCTCGGCAACACTGTGGTCTGGAAGCCGTCCCCGACGCAGCAGTTCGCGGCGCACTTCACCATGCGCCTGTTCGAGGCCGCCGGCCTGCCGCCCGGTGTGATCAACATGGTCACCGGGCGCGGCGAGGAGGTCTCCGAGGTGGCGCTGGCCGACCCGGACCTCGCAGGTATCCACTTCACCGGCTCGACCAAGGTGTTCCAGCACCTGTGGAAGACCGTCGGCGACAACATCGCCCGCTACCGGGGCTACCCCCGGCTGGTCGGCGAGACCGGCGGCAAGGACTTCGTCGTCGCGCACCCCAGCGCCGACGTGGACGCGCTGCACACCGCGCTGATCCGGGGCGCCTACGAGTACCAGGGCCAGAAGTGCTCGGCCGCCTCGCGGGCGTACGTCCCGCGGTCGATCTGGGAGGGCGGGCTGCGCGACCGGCTCGCCGCCACCGCCGACTCGCTGACCTACGGCGACGTGACCGACTTCAGCAACTTCGGCGGCGCGGTGATCGACGACAAGGCGTTCGGCCGGCACACCGCCGCGCTGGAGCTGATCAAGGGCGACGACTCGTGCCGCATCCTGGCCGGCGGCACCGCCGACGACTCGGTCGGCTACTTCGTCCGGCCGACGCTGTTCGAGTGCTCCGACGCCGCGCACGAGACGTTCACCACCGAGTACTTCGGGCCGATCCTCGGCGTGCACGTCTTCGACGACGCCCGCTTCGACGACGTGGTCACCCAGGCCGAGTCGATCGCGCCGTACGCGCTGACCGGATCGATCTTCGCGACCGACCGCCGGGTGGTCGACCAGGTGGCGGAGAAGATGCGGTACGCCGCCGGCAACTTCTACATCAACGACAAGCCGACCGGCGCGGTGGTCGGGCAGCAGCCGTTCGGCGGCGCCCGGGCCAGCGGCACCAACGACAAGGCGGGCTCCTGGCACAACCTGGTCCGCTGGATGTCGCCGCGGACGATCAAGGAGACGTTCGTCCCGCCGACCGATCACGTCTACCCGCACATGGGCTGAGGCGCTCCGAGAGGGCCCGTCCCGGCCGGGACGGGCCCTCTTCCTCATCCGACAGTGCACATCGGACCCGTCATCGGGTGCCGAAATGAGCAAATCCTGGACGCCAGAGCCGACAAAGTGGCAGCTTAGAGGGCATGGCGGAATCCGGAGTCAACCCGACGGCAGCAGCTCTGCTCGGTCTGCTGCACGACGGCCCGATGACTGGCGGCCAGTTGATGGCCGCCGCTGAGCGCCGGCTGGCGCCGTACTGGTCGATGACCCGCAGTCAGGTCTACCGGGAGCTGCCGGTCCTGGCCGAGAAGGGTCTGGTGCGTCTCGGCAAGCCCGGGCCGCGGATGAGCCAGCCGTACGCGCTGACGGCGGCCGGGAAACGGACATTCTCCCGCTGGCTGGCGGAGAATCCCGGCAAGGACACCATCCGTAACCCGATAGCGCTACGGATCGCGTTCGGTGACCTGCACTCGTCGAGCCAGCTCAAGAACCTGTACGCGACGGCGAACGAGTATCACACCGAGGCGCTGGCGGCGGTGCGGGAGCAGGTCAAGAACGCCAAGAAGGAAGGCGACAGCTACGACGCCAGCGCGCTGGAGTTCGCCGTCGCCTACCACAAGGCGGCGCTGTCCTGGCTGAAGACCGCGCCCGTCGGCTGACCACCTGCGTCGACCAGGCAGTAGTCTTGTCTGTCGTGACCGCTGCCGATTACGCCGAACAGCTCAAGGACCTCGACGCCACGCTGCGCAACATCGAGGCTGTGCTCGATCTCGACAAGCTGCGCGAGCAGAAGGCCCGGCTGGAGCAGGAGGCCTCCGCCCCCGACCTCTGGGACGACCAGGCCAAGGCGCAGCAGGTGACGTCGCAGCTGTCGTACGTCAACGGCGAGATCACCAAGCTCGGTGACCTGCGCTCCCGGCTCGACGACGCCGGGGTGCTGCTGGAACTCGCCCAGGCCGAGGACGACCCGGGCGCGCTGACCGAGGTCGAGTCGGAGATCACCGGGCTGACCAAGGCCATCCAGGAGATGGAGGTCCGGACGCTGCTCTCCGGCGAGTACGACTCGCGGGAGGCGCTCGTCGCGATCCGGGCCGGCGCCGGTGGCGTGGACGCCGCCGACTTCGCCGAGATGCTGCTGCGGATGTACCTGCGCTGGGCCGAGCGGCACGGCTACCCGACCGAGGTCTACGAGACCTCGTACGCCGAGGAGGCGGGCCTGAAGTCGGCCACCTTCACGGTGAAGGTGCCCTACGCCTACGGCACGCTCAGCGTGGAGTCCGGCACGCACCGGCTGGTGCGGATCAGCCCGTTCGACAACCAGGGCCGCCGGCAGACCAGCTTCGCCGGGGTCGAGGTGCTGCCGGTCACCGAGCAGACCGACCACATCGACATCCCGGAGAACGAGGTCCGGGTGGACGTCTACCGGTCGTCCGGGCCGGGTGGGCAGAGCGTCAACACCACCGACTCGGCGGTGCGGCTGACCCACATCCCCACCGGCATCGTGGTGACCTGCCAGAACGAGAAGTCCCAGCTCCAGAACAAGGCGTCCGCGATGCGGGTGCTCCAGGCCCGGCTGCTGGAGCGCAAGCGGCAGGAGGAGGAGGAGAAGCTGGCCGGCCTGAAGACCGGCAGCACCAGCTCCTGGGGCGACCAGATGCGCTCGTACGTCCTGCACCCGTATCAGATGGTGAAGGATCTGCGTACCGAGCAGGAGACGGGCAATCCGTCCTCGGTCTTCGACGGTGACCTGGACAGCTTCATCGAGGCGGGAATCCGCTGGCGGAAGCAGCAGCAGCTCAGTGCTGACAGTGCGTGATCACGGTTGGACGCAGCGCGTCATCGATCTCGGTCTGACCGGGTAAATCGATGACGCGCACCGCTTCGACGGGGCGTGGGGCTTGGCTCTGCGGTTACACCGCGTAGACTACCGACCCGTGATTCAGCTTGAGCAAGTGACGAAGACGTACCCGAAGGCGTCCCGGCCTTCGCTCGACAACGTGTCCGTCTCGATCGAGAAGGGCGAGTTCGTCTTCTTCATCGGTCCATCCGGCTCCGGCAAGTCCACCATCATCAAGTTGCTGCTGCACGAGGTCACGCCCAACAAGGGCCGGGTCGTCGTCAACGGCAAGGACGTCACGTCGATGCGTTCCTGGAAGCGACCCCACTTCCGGCGTTCCATCGGCTGCGTCTTCCAGGACTTCCGGTTGCTGCCGAACCGCACCGCGTACGAGAACGTGGCGTTCGCGCTGGAGGTGATCGGTAAGACGAAGGCGGTCGCCCGCCGGGTCGTGCCGGAGGTGCTGGAGCTGGTCGGTCTCGGCGGCAAGGAGCACCGCTACCCGCACGAGCTGTCCGGTGGTGAGCAGCAGCGTGTCGCGGTGGCCCGGGCGTTCGTCAACCGGCCGCTGATCCTGCTGGCCGACGAGCCGACCGGAAACCTGGACCCGGACACCTCGATCGAGATCATGCGCCTGCTGGACCGGATCAACCGCACCGGTACGACCGTCGTGATGGTCACGCACGACTCCAACATCGTGAACCAGATGCGGCGCCGGGTCATCGAGATCGAGAGCGGCCGCATCGTGCGCGACCAGGCCCGCGGCGTCTACGGCTGAGCCGGACGACGTTCCGTAGACCCTGACGACGAAACCTCACGCCGGAGAGCCGGAGGAATATCCCGATGCGGATGAAGTACGTCCTGTCCGAAGTACTGGTCGGGCTGTGGCGCAACGTCACCATGACCATCGCCATGATCATCACAATGGCGGTGTCGCTGTTCATGCTGGGCGGCAGCGGCCTTCTCTACCAGAAGGTCGGCGACATGAAGGACCTCTACTACGAGAACGTCGAGGTCTCGATCTTCCTGAAGACCGATGCCACCAAGGAACAGGTCGACGCGCTGGGTCAGCAGCTCGGCCAGGACCCGCTGGTCAAGGACTCGACGTACGTCAACAAGGAGCAGGCGTACGAGCGCTTCCAGCAGATGTACGCCGACGCCCCGGACCTGGTCAGCGCCGTCAAGCCGGACCAGCTTCCCGAGTCGTACCGGGTCAAGCTGAACGACCCGGAGCAGTACAAGGCGATCTACGACAAGTACAAGGCCACCGAGGGCATCGACACGATCGTCGACCAGAGCAAGCTGCTCGACAAGGTCTTCGGCGTGCTGAGCGGCTTCCAGAACGGAGCGCTCGCGATCGCCACCGTGATGGCCATCGCCGCCCTGCTGCTCGTCGCGAACACCATCCAGGTCGCCGCGTACAGCAAGCGGCGTGAGGTGGCGGTCATGAAGCTGGTCGGCGCGTCGAACTGGTTCATTCAGGCGCCGTTCGTGCTGGAGGCGGTGGTGGCCGGTCTGTTCGGCTCCATCCTCGGCCTGCTCGCGTTGATCGGGGTGAAGGTGGTGGCGGCCGGCAGCTCGATGGCCGCCCTGGAGGGCCTGATCACCCCGATCTCCTGGTCCGAGATCTTCCTGACCTTCCCGCTGATGGCCGCCGTCGGTGGCGTGGTCAGCGCGGTCACCGCCTGGGTCACGCTCCGCTTCTACCTGCGGGTCTAGTCGCCCGTACGGCTCTGCCAAGGGCCCTCCCGCGCCGGAATAAACGGCGCGGGAGGGCCCTTGTGGTTCCGGTAGCATGATCTCCGCTCGCCGGCCGGTGGCCGGTGAGTCGATCAGGAAGGGGGTGGCGCCGATGCCACGGGAAAAGGGTCGCAAGGTGGTCGCCTCCAACAAGAAGGCACGCCACGACTACGCCATCCTCGACACGTACGAGGCGGGCATGGCGCTGACCGGCACCGAGGTCAAGTCGCTGCGGGCCGGGCGGGCGTCGCTCGTGGACGCGTTCGCCCAGGAGCGCGACGGCGAGATCTACCTGCACGCCATGCACATCCCGGAGTACGCGCAGGGCACCTGGACCAACCACGAGCCCCGGCGTACCCGCAAGCTGCTGCTCAACCGGCTGGAGATCGACCGGCTGCTGGGCAAGCTCAAGGAGAGCGGCCTGACGCTGGTGCCGTTGCAGGTCTACTTCTCCGACGGCTGGGCCAAGGTGGAGATCGGCCTGGCCCGGGGTAAGAAGTCGTACGACAAGCGCCAGGACCTCGCCAAGCGGGACGCCGACCGGGAGATCGCCCGGGCGGTGGGCCGGCGCGGCAAGGGCATGGCTGAGTGATACGTCCGGTTCGTCCGGTGGCCCGCGTCGAGCGGGCCTCGGGATGAAACCGGTTGCGCCAGGCGTTAGGCTTGGTGTGCTGCCGACAGGGGCAGCGCTTCGAGGGGGTGACTGGTTTCGACTTCGTACGCAGCGACAGGGGAAGCGAGCCGAGGAAGCCGACGTCGTCTCGAGAATCGGTCGTCGGAAACCAATAAGCGCCAAGAACAATCGCGCTGACTTCGCTCTCGCCGCCTGAGGCGAGTAGCAAGTCTGTCGGCCTGGGAGCGCCTTCGACCCAGTTAGCCGGCATCAGCTAGAAGGCTGGCCAATCGGACCCGGTCGCGGGGTCCGTGCGGCGAGATCAATCAGCGACTGGGCCCGTCACACCAACTTGCTCGCGTGAGCGGTGGGGCCGAGTAGAGGCATAGCGAGCTGCGCTCGGAGAAGCCCTGACAAACCGGCGAAGGACCCGGGTTCGATTCCCGGCACCTCCACCACACGGCCTGTGCGCCCCGGTCCACCCGGACCGGGGCGCACAGTCGTCTCTGGGGCCGCCGTCTCTGGGGCCTGCGGGGCGGCTGGGGCCGGTGATGCCCGAGAGGCAGATGAGGCGGCGCGGACCGCTGGACAGGCCCTCGAACCAGGTCCACCATCGCCATACGGGTTCGCACCCAGCAGCGGGAGGTGTCCCATGGTCACCAGTCCGATCCAGCAGCCGACCGCCGTGCTCCCGAGCGCCGTCGGTGACCTGCGCGCCCTCGGGCGGGCACCGGCCACCGGGCCGCGCTGGCGGGAGCGACTTCTCACCGATCTGGACCCCGTCCGGCGGGGCTTCACCGAACACGTCCGCGTCACCGAGGGAGTTGGTGGGCACTACGCCGACCTGGTGCGCGCCGCGCCACGGCTGGACCGGGGCGTACGCCTGCTGGTCGGCGAGCACGCCGCGATCAGTGCGGCGCTGGCCGCGCTCCAGCACGCCGTACGCCTGCCCGGGGTGTCCGCCGCGGAGGTGCGGGCCCGCACCCGCGACCTGGTGCGCGCGCTCGACCGGCACCGGCGGCACGGCGCCGACCTGCTCTGGGAGGCGTACCAGGCCGACCTCGGCGGCGAGGACTGAGCCGAGGGGAACCGGCCGGGACGGGCAGGCGTCCAACCCGTATGCGTCGCGTGCTCGCCCTGCTCGGGATCCCGTTGCTGGCCCTCTCCGCCTGCGCCACGCCCGGCGCCGATCCGGGGACGGCCCCGCCCGCCGGCCCGGACCAGCGGCCCGCGTTCACCGAGCGGGCCGAGGAGGTGGCGGCGGGCTGGCGGCCCGGGCCGGGCTGGCGCGACGGGTACGTGCCGCTCCAGGACGCCACAGTGCTCACCGGCGACCCGGGCTTCACCGAGGAGACGAAGACGGCGTTCGGCGCCGGCTGGTACCGGGACCAGATCCCGATGCCGGCCGACGTGCCGAAGGACGGCACGATCCGGTTCCCCGACGGCACGCTGCGGGTGCCGCTGGTGAGCGCCGCCGACGCGTACGCCGAACTCCACCAGGGCGACCCGCCGCCGTGCGACGGGCGCCCGGCCGCACCGGACCCGGCACCGACCGGGCGGCCCGGCCCGAACGACCCGGTGTCGACCTCGGCGCCGGGCGCGTGCGTGGCGCTCACCGTGACCGGGGTACGGCTGGGCACCGCACCGGTCTGGACCAGCCGAGGGCGTGCCGAGGTGCCCGCCTGGCTGTTCACAGTGGACGAGCTGGCCGTACCCGTGGCGCGGATCGCTGTCGCACCGCGCGTGACCGGCCGGGCCCCCGGCGGCGCGGTGCCTGCCCGGCCGCTCCCGGCGGGCCTGGTGTCCGCGCAGCAGCTGCGGGCGGTCGACGGCGACCGCATCGACTACCTGCTCGGCGTCGGCGCCTGCGACGGCCCGCCCACCCCGCTGGTGCTGGAACGGCCGGACGTGGTGGTGATCGGCGGCGCCGTGGTTACGCCCACCGGCCCCTGCACCGCCCAGCTCGTGATGAAGCCGGTGAGCGTCACGCTCGGCGCGCCGCTCGGCGGCCGGGCCGTGCTGGACGCCGCCAGCGGCGCGCCGCTGACCGTCCGGCCCGGCTGAGACTCACAGGATCCGCGGCACGTCGGTGCTGATCGGCACCGGCAGCACCGTCGGCCGGTCCGCGCCGAGCGCGGCGGCGAGCGCCGCACCGAGCCCGTCCGGCGTGGTCACCTCACCGGCGCAGCCGTAGCCGTGCGCCACCGCCGTCACATCCAGCCCGGGCAGGTCCAGCGCCGGCACACCAGGCGTGTGCTTCAGCTCGGCGAACGCCTTGAGGATCGCGTACTGCTGATTCACCGGGACCACGACGGCGAGCGGCAGGCGCAGCCGCGCCGCCGTCCACAACGCCTGGACCGAGTAGTGGAACGAGCCGTCGCCGACCACCGCGACGACCGGGCGGCCACGCCCGGTGTCGCGTTCGGCGAGCGCCATGCCGACCGCCGCCGGCAGCCCGAAGCCGAGACCGCCGCTGGCCATCGTCAGGTACGAGCGGGGCCGCTCGATCGGCAGCCGGCGGCGCAGCGCGGCCAGGTTGGACGGCGACTCCTGCACCAGCACCCCGTCCGCAGGCCACGCGGCGGCGAGCGCGGCGAACAGCGTGTCGGCGCTCGGCGGGTCGGCCGGCTCGGGCGGGGCCGGCTGCGGGCGCGGTGACGGCGCCGCCCGGTCGGTCGGCGGCAGCAGCTCGCGCAGCGCGGCCATGGTCAGCCCGGCGTCGCCGAGCAGGCTCTCCCCGACCGGAGCGCGGGCCGCCTCGTCCGGGTCGTCGGTGACGTGCAGCAGCCGCGCGTCACCGGGCAGGTAGTCGCCCGGCACGTGCGGGTAGTAGCGGAACACCGGCGCGCCCACCACCAGCACCACGTCGTGGCCGCGCAGCGCCTCCGACAGCGGCCCGATCGCGTACGGCAGCACGCCCCGGAAGTGCGGGTGGCGCTCCGGGAACACGGCGCGCTCCGGCGCCGGGGCGGCCCAGACCGGGGCGGCCAGGTGTTCGGCCAGCGCTACCGCTTCCGGCCAGGCGTCCGACCGGTCCACCGCCGCGCCGAGCACCAGCGCCGGGGTGCGGGCGGCGGCCAGCGCGCCGGCGAAGCGCCGCAGCCGGTCCGGGTCCGGCGCGATCCGGGTGGCGACGGTACGCACCTGCGGCGGCGGGTCGGCCGGACGGTCCCAGTCGTCCATCGGCAGGGAGAGGAACACCGGCCCGGCGGGTGGTTGCACCGCCGAGGCGTACGCCCGCATGAAGGCCGCCGGGATGTCCTGCGCGCGGGCCGGCTCGTGGGCCCACTTGACGTACGGCTGGGCCAGCTCGACCGCCCGCGGGCTGGCCAGGCGCGGCTCGATCAGCAGCATCTCGCGGGTCTGCTGGCCCGCGCTGACGATCAGCGGCGTCCGGTTGTGCCAGGCGGTGACCAGGTTGCCCATGCCGTTGCCGGTGCCCGGCGCGGTGTGCAGGTTGACGTGCGCGGGCCGGCCGGTGCCCTGCGCGTAGCCGTCGGCCATGGCGACCGCCGACGCCTCCTGGAGCGCGTGCACGTAGTGGAAGTCGGCCGGGAACTCCTGGAGGAACGGCTCCTCGGTCGAGCCCGGGTTGCCGAAGACAGTGGTCAGGCCGAGCGCGCGCAGCAGGTCGTAGGTCGCCTCCCGCACCGTCGCCATCGCCGGCTGCCTCCGTTCCGCACGCGGATGCCGGAGCCGGCCTGGTGCGCAGTCTCCCGACCAGCCGAATCTATCGGGCCGAAGGCGACTTTTCGGGCGCTTCCCGCGCTCAGGGCAGCGGAAACGGCAGCTTGATCCCGTCCAGCGCGCTCCCGCACTCGCACTCCCGCTCGGCAGGCAGCGCGGCGACGGCGTCCAGCAGCAGCCCGCGCAGCCGGTCCGTGTTCTCCGCGAAGACCCGGAACACCTCCTCGTGGGTGACCGACTCGCCCGCCTCCACGCCCGCGTCCAGGTCCGTGACCAGCGCGATGGACGTGTAACAGAGGGCCAGCTCGCGGGCCAGCACCGCCTCCGGGTGACCGGTCATGTTGACGATCGTGCCGCCCATCGAGGCGAACCAGCGCGACTCCGCCCGGGTCGAGAAGCGCGGACCCTCGACCACGACAACGGTCCCGCCGTCCACCGCCGGCACGCCGCGCCCGGCCGCCGTGTCCAGCAGCGTGCGCCGCCCCGCCGGGCAGTACGGGTCGGCGAACGACACGTGCACCGCGCCCCGGTCGTAGTACGTCTGCGCGCGCCCGCTGGTGCGGTCGATCAACTGATCCGGCATCACGAACGTCCCCGGGCCCAGCTCCGGCCGCAGGCCGCCGACCGCGCAGGGCGCCAGCACCTGGCGTACGCCCAGCGACCGCAGCGCCCACAGGTTGGCCCGGTACGGGATCAGGTGCGGCGGGTACCGGTGATCGCGCCCGTGCCGGGGCAGGAACGCCACCCGGCGACCGCCCACCTCGGCGACCGTGATCGGGCCCGACGGCTCGCCGTACGGGGTGTCCACCACGTGTTCCACCCCGTCGAGCAGGGCGTAGAGCCCCGACCCGCCGATCACCGCCAGTTCGGCCTGCGCCGCCATCCGGCCCTCCCTCGATCCGTCGTGATCACCCGCCCGTCAGACCTTAACCAGCGGGCCGGACGCAGGCTATGGTGCGTGACATGGCGTTGACAGGGTGGACGGTCGACGGCCTCGGGCCCGTACGGGCGCACGGCTGACGGGTGTCGGACATGCAGAGTGAGGGGCAGGCGATCGGTGGCCGAGCCATGGAGTCGATGACCGGACGACTGCTGGTCGCGACACCGGGGCTCAAGGATCCGAACTTCGACCGTACGGTCGTGCTGCTCGTCGCCCACGAACCCGGCGGCGCCCTCGGGGTGGTGCTGAACCGGGCCACCGAGGTCTCCGTGGCCGACGTGCTCGGCGACTGGAGCGACCTCGCCCGCGACCCGGCGGTGCTGTTCGAGGGCGGCCCGGTGCAGCCCGACTCCGCCATCTGCCTGGCCCGGATGCGGCACCCCGTCCGGCCGGTCAAAGGCTTCCACCGCGTCTCCGGCGCGGTCGGCACCATCGACCTCTCGGTCGACCCGGAGAAGCTGCGCGAGGCCATCGGCGGCATCCGGGTGTTCGCCGGCTACTCCGGCTGGGGTGCCGGGCAGGTGGAGCGCGAGATCGAGGAGGGCTCCTGGTTCGTGTTCGACGCGCTGCCCGGCGACGCCTTCGTCGACCGGCCGGATGATCTCTGGCCGATGGTGCTGCGCCGGCAGGGCGGCATGCTGGCCGCGGTGGCCCACTTCCCGCCGGACGTGGCGCTGAACTGAGCCGGGTGCGGGTGACCCCGCGAGATGACCATGCCGGGCGGCGTGTGTATAGTTCTCTCCGTGCCCGGGCGACCGGGGACGACCGCAAGGGGCCGTGGCGCAGCTGGTAGCGCACCACACTGGCAGTGTGGGGGTCAGGGGTTCGAGTCCCCTCGGCTCCACCCAAGCGAAAGGCCCTGGTGAGAGACAACGCCTCCCACCAGGGCTTTTGTCATTCGTCGATCTCTCGGGTCGCAATGTGCCAGACCCGTGCCAGATCAGGCGCTGAGCTTGCCTCGCGCCTCTTCGATCAGGGCGTCCAACGCGGCGGCGATGGCGTGATCGCGGTCACGGGTCGCGTGCTGGTAGATCATCGATGCCCGGGTGCTCGAATGGCCGATGCGCGCCATCAGTTCTTTGAGCGTCGCGCCGCTCTGTGCTGACCATGTGCTGCCGGTGTCACCTTCGAAGGCCGCACCACCAGCTAACCGTGCCGGACGGGTGCGGTGCGCGGCCCGCGGAGACCCTGAAGCAGGCGCAGCAGATCGGGCCACGTCTCGACCAATGCGGCGTCCCGGTCCGGGGCTTCGGCGATCCGTAGCACTGCCTCGTTCATCGCGCCGGAGAGCAAGGTGGCAGTTGCCTCGGGCGAGTTGACCTCAAGGTGCCCGGCTGCTGCCAGCGTGGCCACCGCCTCGGCCAGGTGGTGCCCGGAAGCGGCCGCGTCCTGGCTGCGCCACGTGCGCCAACCCATCACCGCGGGCGCGTCGACCAGCAGGATCCGCCGGTGTGTGTCGTCGACACTGGCGGTGAGGAACGCCCGGCAGCCGGCGACCAGGCCGTCCCATGGATCGGCGACCGCTTCGGCAGCGCCGGCGACCGCAGCGGCGACCCGCTGTTGCGCGGCGGCTGCGACGGCTTCGAACAGGTGCTGCTTGTTGCGGTAGTGATGGTAGACCGCACCCCTGGTGACCTGGGCTGCGGCGGCCACCTCCTCCAGGCGAACGGCCGTGTAGCCGCGTTCGGCGAACAGGGCAGTCGCGACGTCCCGGATGCGCCGGCCGGTGATCTCGCTCTGCTCCTTGGTGGCTCGCGCCATGCCGCACTCTTCCTTTACATGCTCCGTGTATGTATATTCCTTTACCTGCACAGTGTATGTAAAGGAGTTCGCCATGACACTCGCCAGCTCGTATCCGGTCCTCATGACGACCGACGTGACCTCGGCTGCGGCCTTCTACCGCGAGCACTTCGGGTTCCAGCCGACCTTCGAGACGGAGTGGTACGTGAGCCTGCGCCGCGACAACTGGGAACTGGCGGTGCTGGACAGCAGCCACGAGACCATCCCGGCGGCCTACCGCGGGCCGGTCGCCAGTGGGATGCTGCTCAACCTGGAGGTGGACGATGTCGACGCCGAGTGGGAGCGCCTGCGGCACCTGGAGGTCGTGCTTCCCGTCCGGACCGAAGAGTTCGGACAGCGGCACTTCATCCTCGCCGGCCCGGACGGTGTCCTGATCGACGTCATCACCAACGTGGAACCTGCGGAGGAGTACGCGGACAGGTTCATCTCCTAGCATCTCGCAGGCAAACGGCGCTCAAGCGGCGCGGCCCGCGAGCACCAACGCCCAGCACAGCGCGCCGAACCCGGCCGTGCTCACCAGCGTCCGGACCACGTTCCAGGTGACCCAGGCGGACTCGAAGCGCTCCCGAGCCGCAGCGAGATCGGCGGAACCAGCCGCCGCGAGCGCATCGTTCAACGGCACGTTCACCGCCACGGTGACGACGAACATCACCACGTACAGGGCGAGCCCGGCGACGATCCACGGCAGCGTAGGCCGGGCCGCTCCGCGCCACGCCAGCACCGCCGCGAGCGCGGCCAGCACCGGCGTACCCAGGAACGCCAGCAGGAACCAGCCGTTGACGATGGTGATGTTGATGCGCTGCATCGCGTCGACGAACGTGCGGTCGTCAGCGCCGCGCAGCGCCGGCATCACCGCGTACGCGAATGCGGCGAACAGGCCCGCCATCAGCCCGGCGCCGACTGTGGCGCCGACCAGCGTCAGTTGTTGTACGAGTCGCATGTCCTCATCGAACCGCCGCGCGGTGAGACGGCCCATGGTCAGGACGCGCGATCCTGTGTTCAATCGTCTCGTGGACGCCGTCTCCGGTCTGCTCGACGGTCCCCGTGCGCGGGGCGCCTTCCTGCTGCGTTCGATCCTCACCCCGCCCTGGTCGATGCTGATCCGGGACGAGGCGCCGCTCACGCTCGTCGCCGTGGTGCGGGGCGACGGCTGGATCGTGCCGGAGGAGGGCGAGGCCGCGCGGCTGACCGAGGGTGACGTGGCGATCGTGCGCGGTCCGGCCCCGTACACGGTGGCGGACGACCCGGCCACGGCGCCGCACGTGGTCGTGCACCCGGGCCAGCACTGCACCACTCCCGACGGGCGCGAGCTGTTCGCGATGACGCGGTGGGGCGTACGCACCTGGGGCAACGGGCCGGACGGCCGGACCGTGCTGCTCACCGGCACGTACCCGGTGCGGGGCACTGTGGGGCGGCGGCTGCTGGACGCGCTGCCGCCGCTCGCGGTGGTGCGGCGCGAGTCGTGGGACACGCCGCTGGTGCCGCTGCTGGCCGCCGAGATCGTCAAGGACGATCCCGGCCAGGAGGCGGTGCTCGATCGCCTGCTCGACCTGCTGCTCATCGCCGCGCTGCGGGAGTGGTTCGCCCGGCCCGGCGCCGCCGCGCCCGCCTGGTACCGGGCGTACGCCGATCCGGTGGTCGGCCGCGCGCTGCGCATGCTGCACGACGACCCGGCCCGGCCGTGGACGGTGGCGTCGCTCGCCGCGGAGGTGGGGATGTCCCGGGCGGCGCTGGCCCGGCGGTTCACCGCGCTGGCCGGCGAGCCGCCCATGGCGTACCTGACGGGCTGGCGGCTGGCGCTCGCGGCCGATCTGCTCCGCGAGCCCGGCGCCACGGTGGGCGCGGTGGCCCGGCGGGTCGGCTACGGCAGTTCCTTCGCCCTGAGTGCGGCGTTCAAACGCCGGTACGGCGTGAGCCCGCGCCGGCACGTCGACCCGGATAGATTGGCCGGATGACTGTCGACCTGTTCGCCGGCGTCCCGGTGCGCGATCTCGCGGTGGCGACGGACTGGTACGAGCGGCTGTTCGGCGCACCGCCGCAGTTCCGGCCCGACGACAGCGAGGCGGTGTGGGAGCTGGCCGAGCACCGTTACCTCTACGTCGACGTACGGCCCGAGCACGCCGGTCACGCCATGCAGACGGTCTTCGTCGACGACCTCGACTCCCGCGTCGCGGCGATCGCCGCCCGGGGTCTGACGCCGACCGCGCAGGAGACCTACGACAACGGGGTCCGGAAGGTGATCTTCCACGACCCGGACGGCAACGAGATCGGCTTCGGCGGCGGCCCGGCCTGACCGGGCCGCCGCCGGACCTCAGCGCGCCCGGTACGCCTTCGGCAACCGCATCCCGCGTTCGGCCATGAGCTGCCGCACCCGGTTCGGGTAGTCGGTGATGATCCCGTCGACGCCCATGTCCATGAGCGCCGCCACTGTGGGCATGTCGTCGCAGGTCCAGGGGATGACCTTGAGCCCTCGTGCGTGCGCGTCGGCGATCATCCGGCGGTCCGGGTAGAAGCGGAAGTTCGGGTCGGCGATCGTGCCGTTCTGCGGGAACCCGTAGTTCGGCGACAGCGCGGTCACGCCAGGGGTCGCGGCGGCGGCCCGGACGAAGTCGCCACCGAAGTCGTCCACGTCCAGCCCGCCCAGCCACGGCGACGCGCCCGGCTTGCCGACCTGGAGGAAGTCGTAGTTCGTCAGCGCCACGAGCGGCCAGCGCGGCGCGAGCCGGTGCATCTCCCGCAGCGCGCCCCAGTCGAAGGACTGGATGGTGACCTGCCGCTCGATGCCCGAGCGCCGGATCTCCTCGAAGACCCGCCGGACGAACAGCTCACGCGGCGCGGTCTGCTCGGGCGCGCCCGCCTCCACCTTGGTCTCGATGTTGAGCGTGATCCCGTGCGCGCGGTAGCGCTTCACCAGGTCGAGCACGTCGCGCAGCTCGGCCATCCGGACACCGGCGATCTGCTCCTGCTCGGGGAAGCCGGGCAACTGCTGGTAGCCGCAGTCCATGGTCCTGATCTGCGCGAGCGTGAGGTCCTTGATGTACTTCCCGACGTACGGGTAGGCCGGGTCGCCGGGCCGCACCGGGGCGGTGTCGCGGCACTTCTGCGCGCTGACCTGCCGGTCGTGCGTGACTAC
This sequence comes from Micromonospora sp. CNZ297, assembly GCF_007827625.1. NCBI lineage: Bacteria > Bacillati > Actinomycetota > Actinomycetes > Micromonosporales > Micromonosporaceae > Micromonospora > Micromonospora sp. CNZ297. The sequence goes on from NZ_VISU01000023.1 coordinate 55,167, forward strand.
CACCTTCTCGTCCCGGGTGACCTGGGTGTCCAGCTCCAACGTGGTGACGCCGAGGCGCATCGCCTTGGCGAACCCGGCGAGCGTCTCCTCGGTGGTCATCCCGATGCCGCCGCGGTGGGCCTGAAGGTCGAAGTGGGTCCGCTGCGGCGGTACGCCGGGACGGTCGGCCGGACCTGCGTGGGCGACGCCCGGCACGGCGAGCACCGCGCCGGCGACGAGTGCCGTCACGAGCTGACGGGTGGACATGGAGAAACCTCCGCTACCTCGGTTGTCGTTCGCGCAGCCGAAGCTAGGTGCGGAGTCGGTGCCCGCCGTGGCGTCGAGGTGAGGAGCGGATGAACGGTCGCCGGACGGCTGCCGGTGGGCCGGGCCGCGGTGGTCCGCGGCCCGGCCCACGACGTCAGCGGGGACGCCGTGTCTTCGGCAGGTCGAACTGGTCGGCCCGGCGGCAGTCCTTCGGGCCGCCGATCGCCTTCGGGCCGACCTCGTCGAGGGCCTTACGGGCGCGCTGGCGGCCCAGGTTCCAGGCGTACCAGGGGTCGGGCTCGGCGAGGTCGTCGGCGATCCAGCTCAGCGTGCACCGGCGTACCGGGTCGGGGAGCTTGGCGAGCGCCGGCGTGGCGTCGGCGGACAACGCCCGCAGGTACCAGGCGTCGATCTTGCCGGTCTGCTCGTACCGCAGCGTGTTGCGGCGGGCGACGTAGTCCTCCGGGTTGAGCACGGCCAGGCCGAGCAGCATCGCCACGGCCAGCGCGAGCGTGGTGCCGGGAATCCACCGGCCCCGCCATTTGACGCCGGCCGCGATGATCATCAGGAAGACCGTGCCGAGCAGCATCTCGAACGCCATCACGAAGATCCGCTCGCCGGTGAAGCTGTAGACCTTCTGGTACGTCCACATCCGGGACAGCGCCGACGCCACGATCACCACGCTCAGCGCGCTGATCAGCCCGAGCAGCACGCGCAGCATGATCCGCTCGACCGGCCGCTCCCGGCGTGCCCAGCGGCTCACCCCGCCGAGCACCGCCACGGTCAGCAGCGTGACGAAGAGCAGTTGCCAGAAGCCGCTGCGCGCGTACTCGGCGTAGCTGAGCCCGGCGACCCGCTGCACGTGCTGCTGCCCGCCGAAGAGCGTGGTGAACTGCACCACCACGAACCCGGCGAACAGCAGCGTGAGCGCGCCGATGGCCGGGGCCCACTCCAGCAGGCCGAGACGGCGCTCACCCTCGCGATCCACTGTGGACAGGTCGGGCGGCGCGGCGAGCGTGTAGAGCGCGGCGACAGCGATCAGCCCGCCCACCACTGCGAGGAACACCCAGCCGAACACCGTACCGAGGTTGATCTCGGGGACGAGCGAGCCGAGCGCCTCGGAGAACGCCGCGTCGGCCGACGCGAGCAGGCTGCCGAAGACCACGAGCACCACGACCGTGGCGACCACCGAGACGGTCACCTTGCGTACCGTCGCCTCCTGCGGCGAGGCGGTGATGTGCCGGCGTACCCACGGCAGGCCGCGCAACGCCGCGAACGGCGTCGCCACCAGGCCGAACAGGACCGAGCGCACCAGCCGCCCGCCGATGATCGCGAGGGTGGCGCAGCCGAGCGCGCCGAGCACGCAGAACGTCACGAGCCACCAGGCGTTGCGGAACGCCGGCACGGCGATCAGGGCCAGCGCGGCCGCCGCCCACCCGGCCCGGATGAGCTTGTCGGCGCGCGGCAGCTCCGCGGTCCTCGACCGGACCGCCAGCACCACCGCGAGCGTGAGCGTGAGCCACCCCAGGAACCAGCCGACGCCGACGCGGCCCAGCGGCACGAAGACCGCGCTGCCGACCGCGGCGGCCAGCACCGCGAGCGGCACGGCCCGCCCGGTCGCCGCCTTCGGGCCGGGCCACCGCGCGCCGAGGAACGAGGTCCGCGGCACCTGTGGTCGCGGCGCCCACGTCGGCGCCTGGGGGTGCCCGCTCCACCCCATTCCGGGGTACGGCGGCGCGGGCACCGGCCCACCGCCGTGCGGAGGCGGCGTGCCCGGAGCACGTTGCGCACCCGGCGCGGGCGGCGGCCCGGAGGCCGGCTGCGTGCCCGGCGCTGCCCATGACCCGGAGGCCGGCTGCGTGCCCGCGGGAGCGGCAGGCGTCTGCGAGGCCCCCGCCGGGTCTGAGGTCGCGGAAGTGGCCGTCTGCGGAGCGCCGTCGCCGGGACGCGCGCCGGCCTCACCGGAGCCGGCCGTGGCCGCCCCCGCTGCGTCGGCGCTCGCGACGGACGGCTTCGAGCCGGCCGCCTGGGTAGTGGCCGAAGCCGCGTCCGGTGAGGCAGCGACAGCCTCTCCGCTCGCCGGCCGGTCGGCCGGTGCGGCGGCGGGGGCGGCGCCCTCCACGGGGGAGTGCTCGGCGGCGGGCGCTGTGGCCTGGGCGGGCACCGCCGCCGCAGGCTGGCCGGTCGCCGTCTGCTGGCCGGTCGCCGGGACCAGCGGGACGAACAACGCGTACCCCTGGGTGCCGGGTGGCACGGTGACCGGAATCGCCCAGCCGGGCTGCCCCTCGGCGCCCGGCCAGGGCACCGGCGCGGGAGCGCGCTCCATCGTGGGCAGGACCAGCAGGTACGGCTGTGCGGGGGCGGGGACGTCGCCCGGCGCGGGCCCGGCCGCGGGGGCGGCGCGGGACGGCTCGGGGGACGGGGCCGGCTCGGACAAGGGACGCTCCTCGATCACAGGGTTTCGTCACTGTAGGGCCCATCAGGTGTCCGTCGCCGCCCCGGTTGTCCGTTCGGTCATGCCGCCCCGGCCGATCGGCGCGGATCGAACCTTTGGCGGCTCGCGGCCGTACCAGTGCGCGGGAGGTCGATCACATGGCCGCACGTCGCGCGCTCGCCGCGCTCGCCGCCGTCGCCGCGACGGTGCCGCTGACCGCCGCGCCGGCCGCGGCGCACGGTGCGCCGACCAGCCCGCTGAGCCGGGCCGCCGCGTGCGGGCCCGAGGGTGGCCGGGCGCAGACGCCCGCCTGCCGGGCCGCGGTCGCCGCCGGAGCGGCGGTACGCGAGTGGGACAACATCCGGGTGGCGCGGATCGACGGGCGGGACCGGGAACGCATCCCGGACGGGGAGCTGTGCAGCGGCGGGCTGTCCGCGTACCGGGGACTGGACCTGGCGCGCGCCGACTGGCCAGCCACCACGCTCACGGCCGGGGCCCGGCACACGTTCCGCTACCGCACCACCATTCCGCACCGGGGCACGTTCCGGTACTACGTCACCACCGGCTCGTACTCGCCTCGGCGCGTGCTGACCTGGGCGGATCTGGAGGAGAAGCCGTTCCTTCAGGTCACCGACCCGCCGATCCGCGCGGGCGCGTACGAGATGCGGGGGCGGCTGCCAGCCGACCGTACCGGCCGGCACATCGTCTATGTGATCTGGCAGAACTCGGACACCCAGGACACGTACTACTCGTGCTCGGACGTGATCTTCCGGGCGGCACGCGGTGCGTCGGACCCGCCGTCGGCAGCGCCGAAGGCGAGCGCGTCGCCTCCGCGTACCCTCGCCGTGCCGGCGGCCGACGACGAGCCGGCGGTGCCGGTCGCGACGGTGACCGACGGCGGACCGCTGTCCCGGCCGCTCCTGGTCGGCGCGGCGGCGCTCGTCGTCGCGCTGCTCGCGGCGGCGGTGGTCGGACTGCGACGGACCGGCGGGCCGCCGCCCGGGAGGCCGTGCGGTGTCCGCAACCACCGCGCCGGGCGGCGCCGCATCTGGTGACTCAGCCGAGCAGGCGCTCGATCTCGGCCAGGTCGTCCCCGGCGAGGTCGAGGTTGTTCAACGCGGCCACGTTGCCCTCCAGCTGCCCGACGCTGCTCGCGCCGATGATGAGGCTGGTCATGCGCGGGTCGCGCAGCGCCCATGCCAGGGCGAGCTGGGCCAGGGTCTGCCCGCGCCGCTGCGCCACCGCGGCGAGCCCCCGGACCGTCGCCATCGTCTCCTCGTCGAGGTCGCTCTCGTTCAGGAAGACGCTCGTGCGCACCCGGGAGTCGGCCGGGATGCCCTTCAGGTAACGGTCGGTGAGCAGGCCCTGGGCGAGCGGGCTGTACGCGATGCAGCCGGCGCCGACGCTCTCCAGCGTGTCCAGCAGGCCGTCGCTCTCCGTCCAGCGGTTCATCATCGAGTACGACGGCTGGTTGATCAGCAGCGGCGTGCCCAGGTCGCGGAGGATCGCCGCGGCCCGCTCGGTCTGCTCCGAGTCGTAGTTGGAGATGCCCACGTAGAGTGCCTTGCCGGAGCGGACGATCGCGTCGAGCGCGCCCATCGTTTCCTCCAGCGGAGTCTCCGGGTCGAACCGGTGCGAGTAGAAGACGTCGACGTAGTCCAGCCCGAGGCGGCGCAGCGACTGGTCCAGCGACGAGATCAGGTACTTGCGCGAACCCCACTCGCCGTACGGGCCGGGCCACATCAGGTACCCGGCCTTGCTGGAGATCACCAGCTCGTCCCGGTACGGCTTCAGGTCGGTGGCGAGCAGCCGGCCGAAGTTCTCCTCCGCCGAACCGGGCGGCGGGCCGTAGTTGTTCGCCAGGTCGAAGTGGGTGATGCCGAGGTCGAAGGCGCGGCGGACGATGTCGCGCTGCCGCTCGAAGGGGCGGTCCGGTCCGAAGTTGTGCCACAGGCCGAGGGAGATGACAGGCAGCTTCAGCCCGCTCCGGCCGGTGCGCCGGTAGATCATCTCGTGGTAACGGTCGTCGCTGGCGAGGTAGGTCACCAGGCCATTCTGTCCGGACCGGAGTGCGCACGCAGCAGCCCGGGTACGTTCGGCCTCATGCGTTACGTGCGGCTCGACACCCCCAAGCCCATCTCCAAGATCGGCCTCGGCACCTGGCAGTTCGGCTCCAAGGAGTGGGGCTACGGCCCCGAGTACGAGCGCCGCGCCGCCGAGATCGTCCGGCGGGCGCTCGACCTTGGCGTCACCCTGTTCGACACCGCCGAGCTGTACGGCTTCGGCCGCAGCGAACGCATCCTCGGCGCGGCCCTGGGCGACGACCGGGCCAAGGTCGTGGTCGCCACCAAGATCTTCCCGTTGCTGCCGGTCGCCCCGGTGGTGCAGCAGCGCGCTGTCGCCTCCGCCGCCCGGCTCGGCGTCGACGGCATCGACCTCTACCAGGTGCACCAGGCCAACCCGGTGGTAGCCGACACCACCACCATGCGCGGCATGCGCTCCCTGCAGGACGTCGGGCTGGTCGGCGAGGTCGGCGTCAGCAACTACGGCCTGCGCCGGTGGCGGTTCGCCGAGGCCGCGCTGGGCCGCCGGGTGCTGAGCAACCAGGTCCGCTACAGCATGATCGACCGCGGCCCCGAAGAAGACCTCATCCCGTACGCGGAGCAGGCCGGCCGCATCGTCATCGCATACTCGCCGCTGGCGCAGGGTTTCCTCTCCGGCCGCTACGACGCCACGAACCCGCCCGCCGGGGCGGTACGCCGGGCCAACCCGTACTTCCTGCCGGAGAACCTGGAACGCGGCACCGCGCTGATCGCCACGCTGCGCGAGGTCGCCGACGCGCACGACGCGACGCCGAGCCAGATCGCGCTCGCGTACGTGCTGCGGCACCCGAACGTGGTGGCCATCCCGGGTGCCTCCGGGGTCGAGCAGATGGAACGCAACGCCGCCGCCGCCGAGATCGACCTCGCCGACGACGAGTACGCCGCACTGGTCGCCGCCGCACACGCGTTCCGCCCGGTCACCGGGCTGGCCGCCGTACCCCGGATGGTCCGCGCCCGCCTGGGCGGGTGAGCCGGCCGGAATCTCCCCGGCACGGGGGAGCCGGACCGGTACGACGGGGCGGACAATGACCGGGTGACGGTCCGGGGGGTGTTCGCGCCGCTGGTGCGCGCCAGCACCTGGCGCCGCGCCGTGTTCCTGCTCCTCGGTGGCGTGCTCGCCCTGCCGTACGCCTTGCTGGCGGTGGTCTTCGCGCAGATGCTGGGGAACGCGACAGCGCCCCGCCCGCTCGTGCTCGGCCTGCTGCTGGTGGCCGCCGGGCTCGCCGTGGTGCCGGTGTTCCTGGCCGGCAGCCGGGCGCTGGAGATCGCCGCCGCCCGGGCGCTGCTCGCCGTCGACCTGCCGGAGCCCGCGCCCGGGCACCGGATCGACCGGGAGACCCGGCTGCGCGCCGCGCTCTGGATCGCCCTGCACCTGGGCACCGGCGCGGTGGTGTGGTTCGCCGCGATCAGCGCGTTCCCGATGGCGCTGGTCTTCGTCGCCGGCCTGGCCGGGATGGACACCGGCGCCGTGGCGGACCAGCGGTTCGGCCCCGTCGATCCGGCGCACCCGGTCCAGGCCGGGCTGGCCGGCCTGGCCGTGCTGGCCGGGCTCGGCTACGCCGTGGCCGGTCTGGGTGCGCTCGCCGCCTCGATGGCGCCGGTGCTGCTCGGCCCGGCCCAGGCCGAGCGGATCGCCGCGCTGGAGGCCCACGCGGTACGGCTGGCCGAACGCAACCGGCTGGCCCGGGAACTGCACGACTCGGTCGGCCACGCCCTGACCGTGGCGACCCTCCAGGCCGGCGCCGCGCGGGAACTGCTCGACACCGACCCCGAGTTCAGCCGGCGGGCCCTGACGGCCATCGAGGAGACCAGCCGCCGTGCCATGGACGACCTGGACCACGTCCTCGGGTTGCTCCGCGAGGCCGGCGCCGCGACGGCACCCGCGCCGCAGTCCACGCTCGCCGGACTCGACCGGCTGGTCGCCGCGGCCCGCGCCGCCGGGCTGGACGTCGAGTCCCGCGTCGACGGGGCGCTCGACGCGCTGCCCGCCGTGGTGTCCCGCGAGGGCTACCGCATCGTCCAGGAAGGGCTGACGAACGCCGCCCGGCACGGCCGTGGACCGGTCGCGCTGCGAGTCGCCGTACCCCCGGAAGGGCTGGCGATCGAGCTCGTCAACAGCGTGCGTGGCGCCGCCGGGCCGGCCCGCGGCGGGCGCGGCCTCGACGGCATGCGGGAGCGGGTGCTGCTGCTCGGCGGCCGGCTGGACGCCGGCCCCGACGGGGATCGCTGGCGCGTCCGGGCCACCCTGCCGGTGCCGAGAGGGGAGGTCCGGTGACCATCGACGTGCTGATCGTCGACGACGACGAACTGATCCGGGTCGGCCTGCGGGCGATCGTGGACGCCCAGCCGGACCTGCGTGTCGTCGGCGAGGCGGCGGACGGGGCCCAGGTGCCGCCGCTGGTCGCGAAGCTGCGACCGCGGGTGGTGCTGATGGACGTGCGGATGCCGGCCATCGACGGCATCCAGGCCACCCGCCGGTTGCTCGCCGCCTCCGCCGACCCGCCCCGGGTCCTGGTGGTCACCACGTTCGCCAACGACGAGTACGTCTACGAGGCGCTGCGCGCCGGGGCAGCCGGTTTCCTCCTCAAACGGGCCCGCCCGGCCGAGGTGGTGCAGTCGATCCGGGTGGTGGCGGCCGGGGATTCGCTGCTGTTCCCGGCCGCCATCCGGCAGCTCGTCGACACGTACGGGCGGCGCGACGGCGACCGGCTTCGCGCCGCGCGCCTGACCGAGCGCGAGGCCGAGGTGCTGCGGCTGATGGCCGCCGGCCTGTCCAATCCGGAGATCGCCGCCCGGCTGGTCGTCGGCGTCGAGACGGTGAAGACGCACGTCGGGAACGTGCTGGCCAAGCTCGGGGTCCGGGACCGGACCCAGGCGGTGGTCGCCGCCTACGAGTCGGGCTTCGTGATCCCGGCCGGCTGACCGGTCCCTCCCGTGGGGGAGCGGGTCCACCCCGTGGCGGGATGGAACGCGCGCCTGGCCGGTCCAGGCTGAGGGCATGACGACGACCATCACCTCCGCACCTCCCCGGGACACCCGCACCCGGCTGGACCCGGCCGCCCCGCTCGCCGCCGCCTGGCTCGGCGGCTGGGGCGTGCTCGCCCTGCTGTCGGCGCTCACCGGCGCCGGCTACCCGTTCGGCACGAACGACCCGCACGGCGGGGACGCCGCCGGCCTGCTCCAGTTGCTGCCGGACGCCGTCGGCCCGCCGCTGTTCGCGGTGGTCCTGCTGACCGGCGCCGTCGCCGCCCTGGCCATGACCGGCCCGGCCCGGCTGCAGTCCCGCCCGGTGCGCCTGCTGATCACCGGGTACGCCTCGACCGTCGCCCTCGCGTTGGCGGTGGTGGTGCCCGGGATGCGGGTGCTCGCCCTGCTCGGCTACGCGCCGATGCTGATCATCGGGGCGCCGTTCGGCTGGCCCTCGGTGGACTACGCCGACGTCTTCACCTGGCCGCTGTTCGCCCGGCTGGCTGCCATGGCCGGGGGGATGCTGCTGGCCGGCGCGCTGCTGCGCTGGCGTCGCCGGATCGCCGACGGGTCCGCTCCGGGCTGGACCGCGCCCGCCGCGGCCGCCCGGTGGGGCCGGTGGGCGACGTGGACGGCGGCCGTCGTCCCGGTGCTCTACGCGTTCACCCGGTTCGCCTGGCTGGCCGGTGTCCCGCTGGGAATGTCCCGGGAGACGCTCGCCGAGATGCGGGCCGACGGTGCGATCTGGGCCGGCGCGGGGCTGGGCGCGTTCGCCGTGGTCGGCGCGGTGCTCACGCTCGGACTGGTGGCCCGCTGGGGAGAGCGGTTCCCGCGCTGGATGCCCGGGCTGGCGGGCCGGCGGGTGCCGGTGCTCCTCGCGGTGATCCCGGCCGGGCTGGTCGCGCTCGCCGTGCTGGCGGCCAGCCTCGACCTGCTCGCCGCGCCGCAGTTCGCCGAGCTGATCAGGGAGGGCAACGCCGCCGCCCTGCCGATGGTGCTGTGGCCGGTCTGGGCGGTCACGCTGGCCGGTGCCGCGTACGCGTACCACCTGCGACGCCGCGCCTGAGACGCCGCCCGGAGGGTCGGTCCCGGCACGGGGCGGGACCGACCCCCGGGCGGTACGCGAATTCTGAGCTAGCGTGGATCGGGTGACCGCTCCCAACCAGGTTTCCCCGGTCCCGCCCGCCGACCTGCCGAGCACACTCGGCGAGCTGCGCGCTACCGGCCACCGCTACCGCACGGTCAAACAGGAACTCCGAGACAACCTCCTCGCCCGGATGGGCTCCGGCGAGGACCGCTTCCCCGGCATCGTGGGCTACGAGGACACGGTGCTGCCCGAGGTCGAGCGCGCGCTGCTCGCCGGGCACGACATGGTGCTGCTCGGCGAGCGCGGGCAGGGCAAGACCCGGCTGATCCGTTCGCTCGGCGCGCTGCTGGACGAGTGGACCCCGGTGATCCCCGGCTCGGTACTCAACGAGCACCCGATGCACCCGCTCACCCCGGCGTCCCAGGCGCTCGTCGACTCGGCCGGCGACGACCTGGCGATCGGGTGGCTGCACCGCTCGATGCGGTACGGCGAGAAGCTCGCCACGCCGGACACCAGCGTCGGTGACCTGATCGGCGACGTCGACCCGATCCGCCTCGCCCAGGGGCGCACGCTCGGCGACCCGGAGACCATCCACTTCGGGCTCGTACCGCGTACCAACCGGGGCGTCTTCGCCGTCAACGAGCTGCCCGACCTGGCCGAACGCATCCAGGTGGCGCTGCTCAACGTGCTGGAGGAACGCGACATCCAGGTCCGCGGCTACCAGCTACGGCTGCCGCTGGACCTGCTGCTCGTGGCCAGTGCCAACCCGGAGGACTACACCAACCGGGGCCGGATCATCACGCCGCTGAAGGACCGGTTCGGCGCGGAGATCCGGACCCACTATCCGCTCGACCTGGACCTGGAGCTGGCGCTGATCCGGCAGGAGGCCGACCTGGTCGCCGTCGTGCCGGAGCACGTGCTGGAGGTGCTGGCCCGGTTCGCCCGCGACGTGCGGGAGTCGCCGTCGGTCGACCCGCGCTCCGGTGTGTCCGCCCGGTTCGCCATCGCCGCCGCGGAGACGGTGGCCGCCGCCGCGTTGCGTCGTTCGGGTCTGCTGGCCGGTGCTTCTGCCGGCGCTGGTGTCTCGGGTGGGGCGGCCGGGTCGGCGTCCCGGCCGGAGGCGCCTGTGGCCCGGATCGGGGACACCGTGTCGGTGACCTCCACCCTGCGCGGCAAGGTCGAGTTCGAGAGCGGCGAGGAGGGACGCGAGATCGAGGTGCTCGCGCACCTGCTGCGTACCGCCACCGCCGAGACGTTCCGCGCCCGGCTCGCCGGGCTCGACCTGTCCGGCTTCACCGCGATCGTCGCCGAGGGCGGCGCCGTCGAGACCGGCGAACTGGTCTCCTCGTCCGAGCTGCTACGCCAGGTCGGCACCGTGCCAGGGCTGGCCAAGGTGCTCGACCGGCTCGGGCTCGGCGACGCGCCCAGCCCGGAGGAGGCGGCCGCCGGCATCGAGTTCGTGCTGGAAGGGCTGCACCTGACCCGCCGGCTCGGCAAGGACGTCACCGACTCCGGGCGCACCGTCTACGGGGACCGGGACTGACAGTGGCCGGCGGCAACCGCTTCCGGTACGGGCAGTGGCGCGGCGGACCCGACCCGCTCGCCCCGCCGTACGACGTACGCGCCGCTGTGGACGCGGTCGGCTCGGACGTGCTCGCCGGCGGCAGCCTGCGCGAATCGCTGCGCGAGCTGCTGCGACGCGGCCCGCAAGGGCGCGGCGGGCTCGACGACCTGGCCGCCCGCGCCCGCCGCCTGCGCCGGGAGGCACTGCGCCGGGGCGACCTCGACGGCGCCGTCACCCGGGCCCGGGCACTGCTCGACCAGGCGCTCGCCGCCGAACGCGACGAGCTGCGCGGCCGCGACGGCGACGACGCCCGGTTCGCCGAGGCCGTGCTCGACAACCTGCCCCGCTCCACCGCCCGCGCGGTGTCGGAGCTTTCCGAGTACGACTGGGCCAGCGCGGAGGCGCGGCAGACGTACCAGCGGATCCTCGACGGGCTGCGCGGCGACGTGCTGGAGCAGCGATTCGCCGGGCTGCGCGACGCGGCCCGGGCCACCGCCGACCCGGCCGTCCAGCGGCAGCTCGCCGAGATGATGCGCGACCTCAACGACCTGCTCGCCCGGCACGCCCGCTCCGAGGACACCACCGACGCGTTCGCCGAGTTCATGCGCCGCCACGGCGAGTTCTTCCCGGAACGCCCCAGGGACGTCGACGAGCTGATCGACGTACTGGCCCGGCGGGCCGCCGCAGGTGAGCGGCTCATGCGGTCGCTGTCGGACCGGCAACGTGAGGAACTCGCCGGGCTGATGCGTCAGTCGCTCGGCGACCGGCTCTCCGGTGAACTGTCCCAGCTCGACGCGCACCTGCGGTCGCTGCGGCCGGACCTGAACTGGCAGCGCGGCGAGCGGGTACGCGGCGACCAGCCGCTCGGCTACGGCGAGGCCACCGGCGCGCTGGACGAGATCGCCGAACTCGACGAGCTGCTGGACTCCCTCGACCAGGACCAGCCCGGCGCCACACTCGACGACGTCGACGTGGAGGCGGTCGCCCGTACGCTGGGCCGGGACGCCGCCGACGACGTACGCCGGTTGCAGGAGCTGGAGCGCGAACTGCGCCGCCAGGGCTGGGTCACCCGCGACGCGGACGGGCTGACGCTCAGCCCCAAGGCGCTGCGCCGGCTCGCGAGCACTGCGCTGCGGCGCGTCTTCTCCGACCTGACCGCCGGCCCGCGCGGCCGGCACGACCTGCGCACGGCGGGCGCCGCAGGCGAGGTGAGCGGGGCGTCACGCCCCTGGGAGTACGGCGACGAACAGCCGCTGGACGTGGTGCGCACGCTCACCCGGGCGGTACGACGGGCCGGTCCCGGGGTGCCGGTGCCGCTCGCGGTCGAGGACTTCGAGGTGGTGGAGACCGAACGGCGGGCGTCGGCGGCGGTGGTGCTGTGCGTCGACCTGTCGTACTCGATGATCTCGCAGGGCCGCTGGGGTCCGATGAAGCAGACCGCGCTGGCCCTGTCACACCTGATGGCGACCCGGTTCCCGCAGGACGCGCTGCAGATCGTCGGCTTCGGCCGGGAGGCGATGCCGCTGACCCAGCAGGAGCTGGCGGCGGTGGAGCCGGACATGCAGCAGGGCACCAACCTCCAGCACGCGCTGCGGATCGCCGGCCGGCACCTGCGCCGCCACCCGGGTGCCGAGCCGGTGGTGCTGGTGGTCACCGACGGCGAGCCGACAGCGCACCTGGACCCGGAGGACGGTGAGGCGTACTTCCACTGGCCGCCGCTGCCGGAGACGATCTCGGCGACGATCCGGGAGGTGGACCGGCTGACCCGGTACGGCGCGACGCTCAACCTGTTCATGCTGGGCGACGATCCAGGGCTGCGCCGGTTCGTGGATGCGGTGGCGCGGCGTTCGGGTGGCCGGATGTTCACCCCGGACCTGGACGACCTGGGCGAGTACGTCGTCTCCGACTACCTACGCGCCCGCCACGGCCGTCGCTGAGCTTGCGCCCGCCCACCTGCGCTCGCGCGTCCTCTCGCCCGCGCTCTCGCCCGTGCGCCCGCGCTCTCGCCCGTGCGCCCGCGCTCTCGCCCGTGCGCTCTCGCGCTCTCGTCGATCTTGGAGTTGTGGTGCCCATGATGCCCGATTTGCGGCTTTCGCGAGGTGCCACAACTCCAAGATCGGCGGCCTCTCCTAGAGCCTTGGCGAGTCCTCGTCAGCTCGGGCACAAGAGCCGCCCGGGATCCCCTGGGGCATCCGCGATCTTGCACTTTCGTACCCCGCAAACCGCGCGAATGGGGCACCTGAAGGGCTCGAACTGCAAGATCGCGCAGGTGATCCGGGGTGCCGTCCTCTCGCCCGGGTCAGCCCCGCCTGGCTCGGGGGCGATCATGAAGTTGGCGGTGTTTGGTGTCGGGTTTGTCGGCGTCAACTTCATGATCGACGGCGCGGGTGCGTGTGGTGCGATCCGTGCTGACGTGGGCGGGGGTGTCCGGTTCGGGGGTGGTGGGTGGCACTCTGGGGGTGGAATCGCGGGCGGGTGGGTGGCGTTGTAACCGGGTGAACGACCGAGCGTCGGCGGCGCGCCCCGCGAGCGGGGTGGTGTCCGCAAGCCTGGGAATCATCCTGGCCGGCTGGTCGTTGAACACGGTTCCGACGACGTGAACCCCCGCGCCTGCTCTCCGGTGGCGTGTTGAGCCTCCGGGAATGGTGGCGGGTGGCGGGTCGTTGAACATGCTTCCGGCGCCGCGACGAGGCACCCCCCTGCCCTCGCGAGCAGCCGGATCCCCCGAAGACTTTCTTGAGCGCCTGGCGGTGCTCGCACCCGCGCCGGCCCCCCTGTCGGTGTGGGCGTCGATCCCCCGAATGGAGCCCTCCATGAACACGATTCTGCGTAAGAGCATTCTGGGTGTTGCTGGTCTGGCTTTCACCGGTGGCGTGTTCGCCGGTCCGGTGGCTGCTCACGCGGCGGACACCACCCACACCAAGCCGGTTGCGGTGACGGTGCAGGGTGACAAGCTGATCCCGCACGGTGTGCAGGGCAATCAGTCGCGTATCGACCTGAACGACGAGCAGACCAAGAACGTGAAGGCGATCATTGCGGCGACGAAGAAGGCCGGCATGGACGAGCGTGCCGCTGTCGTGTCGATCGCTACGGCGTTGCAGGAGTCGAAGCTGGAGAACCTCGGCCACCTCGGTGACCGTAACGACCATGACTCGCAGGGCCTGTTCCAGCAGCGCCCGTCGAGCGGTTGGGGCACGGTCGAGCAGATCACCGACCCGGAGTACTCCACGACGGCGTTCCTGAAGGGTCTGAAGCAGGTCGACGGCTGGCAGGACATGCCGCTGACCAAGGCCGCCCAGACCGTGCAGGTGTCGGCCTACCCGGACCACTACGCCCAGTGGGAGCAGCAGGCCGCCGACCTCGTCGCCCAGCACTGGAACAGCTAAGAGAACAAGTGAGACCAAGCTGAAGGCCGGCACCCCGAACCAACGGGGTGCCGGCCTTCACGCGTCTGGGTGAACCGGGCACGGTAGCCGGGGTGCCCGCAGCGGCTGCGAGGGTTGGATGCGGGGCATGGACGAGGTGGACGCCCCGGCACTGCGGCAGGCGTACGAGGAGTTGTTCGCGGAGATCGACGCGGGCGGGTTCGGGCCGCCGCCCGATGGTCAGCTGAGCGCCGAGCAGATCGTCGCGCACCTCGCCGCCAACGACGAGCTGATGAGCGAGGCGACCGAGGCGGTGCTGGCCGGCTCGCCGTTCGCGTACTACGACCTGGACACCATCCACCGGCCGCAACTGGACGCGCTCGTCTCCGAGTGCGGCGGGCTGGACGGTCTGGCCGCGCTGTTCCGGGCCACCAGCCAGAAGTTGTGCGCGTTGGCGGAGCGGCTCGGCCCGGCGGCGGAGACGCCGGTGGACACCGTGCTGCGCGAGGGCTTCGACCTGGACGTGGACGACTCGCTGCCCTGGGGCAGGGCGCTGGACCTGCACATCCGCGTGCACCTGCCGCTGCACCTGGCCCAGCTCCGCGCCCTGCGCCGCCAGCCCCACCTCGCCTGACCGGCAGACAATCGATCATGGAGTTGTGGCAGTGGACAACTCCGACATGCCTGGCCTTCCAGGCGCCACAACTCCAAGATCGACGGAAGCGGGCGCGGGCGGGGCGGGGGACGTCGCAGGGGACGGGTGGCGGAACGTGCGGCGGTAGGCGGTGGGGGATACGCCTACCCGCGCGTGGAAGTGCTGTCGCAGCGCGGCAGTGGTGCCGAAACCCGCGTCCCGGGCGATCCGGTCGACGCTCAGATCCGTCGTCTCCAGCAGCACCCGGGCGTGCTCGGTGCGCTGCTGGAGCAGCCACTGCGCCGGGCTGAGCCCGGTCTCGGACCGGAAGTGCCTGGTGAACGTTCGGACGCTCATCCGCGCGTGCGCCGCCATCTCGCGCAGCGCCACCGGCTCGTGCAGCCGCTGCCGCGCCCACTCGCGGGTGGCCGCTGTGCCGTTGTCAGCGCCGCGGGGTACCGGCCGCTCGATGTACTGGGCCTGCCCACCGTCGCGCCACGGCGGCACCACGCAGCGCCGGGCGGCCCGGTTGGCCACCGCGCTGCCGTGGTCCGTGCGGACGACGTGCAGGCACAGGTCGATTCCGGCGGCCACCCCGGCCGAGGTGAGCACGCGGCCGTCGTCGACGAAGAGCACGTCGGGGTCGAGCCGTACGCCGGGGTGCAGGCGGCGGAAGCGCGACGCGTACGCCCAGTGCGTGGTGGCCGGGCGGCCGTCGAGCAGGCCGGCGGCGGCGAGCACGAACGCGCCGGTGCAGATGGACATGACGCGGGCGCCCCGGTCGTACGCGGCCCGCAGCGCCTGGGCCACCTCGGCGGCCACCGTGCCGTCGTGCAGCGGCGAGCCGGAGTGGATGCCGGGGACGATCACGGTGTCGGCGCGCTCCAGCAGTTCCAGCCCGTGGTCGGGGAGGACCTGGAAGCCGGCACTGCTGCGTATCGGCAGGCCGCCGGGGGTGCAGGTCGCCACCGCGTACAGCGGGGTTCTGTCGTCGGCGCGGGCGGCGCCGAGGACCTGGGCGGGGGTGCCGAGGTCGAGCGCCACCACGCCGTCGAGGGCGAGGACGGCGACCCGGTGCGGTACGGACATGGCCCGATTATTGCGCACGATGGCTTTCCGGCCACTCGTCGCAGGAACCGCCCGGTCCGAGACTCGATTGGTGACACGATCCCGCCTGCACCCGGCCTGGCTCGTCGCCGCCGTGGCCTTCGTCGCGCTCGTCGGTGCCGCAGGTTTCCGCGCCACCCCGGGCGTGCTGCTGCACCCGCTGCACGCCGAGTTCGGCTGGCCGCTGGCGACCATCTCCGCCGCCGTGTCGGTCAACCTGCTGCTGTACGGCCTCACCGCGCCGTTCGCCGCCGCGCTGATGGACCGGTTCGGCATCCGGCGGGTGGTGGCCGGTGCGTTGGTGCTGGTGGCCGCCGGCAGCGGCCTGACCGTGGGGATGACCGAGAGCTGGCAGCTCCTGCTGTGCTGGGGCGTCCTCGTCGGGCTGGGCACCGGCTCGATGGCGCTGGCGTTCGTGGCGACGGTGACCGGGCGCTGGTTCGTCAAGCGGCGGGGCCTGGTGACGGGTGTGCTCACCGCCGGGGGCGCGGCCGGGCAGCTCGTCTTCCTTCCGCTGCTCGCGGTGCTGGTGCGCGACCACGGCTGGCGCACGGCGGCACTCGTCGTCGCCGGGGCCGCGCTGGCGGTCGTACCCCTTGTGGTGTGGTTGTTGCGGGAGCATCCGGCGGACCTGGGGCGGCCCGCCTACGGCGCGACCGAGGTCGTGCCGCCGGCCCGGCCGGAGGGCGGCGCCGCGGCGCGGGCGGTCGGCGCGCTCGCCGCCGCCGCGCGGACGCGGCCGTTCTGGCTGCTCGCCGGCGGTTTCGCGATCTGCGGCGCGACCACGAACGGCCTGGTCGGTACGCACTTCGTGCCGGCCGCCCACGACCACGGCATGCCGGAGACCACAGCCGCGGGTCTGCTCGCCGTGGTCGGGCTCTTCGACATCGCCGGCTCGATCGCCTCCGGGTGGCTCACCGACCGGGTCGACGCCCGGCTGCTGCTCGGTGCCTACTACGCGTTGCGCGGGGCGTCGCTGCTGGTGCTGCCGAGCCTGTTCGCCGGTACGGCCGAGCCGAGCATGCTGGTCTTCATCGTCTTCTACGGGCTGGACTGGGTGGCGACGGTCCCGCCGACTGTGGCGTTGTGCCGGGAGTGGTTCGGCGCGTCCGGCGCCGTGGTGTTCGGCTGGGTGTTCGCCGCGCACCAGTTCGGCGCCGCGCTGGCGGCCACCGGCGCCGGTCTGGTCCGGGACCGGCTCGGCGACTACGCGCTGGCCTGGTACGTGGCGGGCGCGCTGTCGGTCGGCGCGGCCGGGCTGTCGCTGCTGCTGCGGCGCCGTCCCGCCGGCGAGCCCGCGTTCGCGCTGCCCGTGGCGGCGGGCCGGCGGGCCTGGAGCTACCGCGGCTGACGGGCCTGGAGCTACCGCGGCTGACGGGTCGGCGCCACCGGGGCCGACCGGTCAGCCGGCCGCCCACTGCTGCTCGGGAGCGCCGCTGCACGGCGCCTGCTCCAGCTCGCGGCCGGGCTCGGTGCCCGCGTCGTCGACCTGCGCGCACTTGCCGCTGTGCACTGCCACAAGCAGCGCCGCACCGTCACCGGCCTGCTGGAACCGCCACTGCTGGTTGGCCTGCCCGTTGCACGACCACTGCTGCACGTCGACGCCGTCGTCGGTCTTCGCCTCGTTGACGTCCAGGCACTTGCCGCTCGCCGCGTTGACGAGCAGGTAGGTGTCGTTCGTGACCGGCGTGACCACCCACTGCTGCTCCGGCCCGCCGGTGCAGTCGGCCAGCGCCGCCTGCGCGCCCTCGGCCTCGTCGCCCGTCACGCCGAGGCAGCGTCCGGACGGCACGCCCCGGATCACCTTCGGCGTGGCCACCGGCGCGGCGGGTGTGCTCGGCGCCGCGCTCGGCGAGGGCGACGACGACGGCGTGGGCTCCGCCGTCGGTTCCGCGCTCGGCTCGCTCGGCTCCGCTGTGGGCACTGCCGCCGCCGGCACCACCGGCCGGTCGTCACCGCCGCCGAGCACGCCGGTGGCGAAGAAGACCCCGAGGAGTACGCCCGCCACGCCGACGCCCAGCGCGATCCGCATCAGCGGGTCCTGGGGCAGCCGGAAACCACGGGCGCCACGGGCGCGGCGGGCGCCGTAGACGGTGCCGGACGGGTCGGAGTGCGGGTCGGCCATGGGGGCATAGTGACCCACCGGGGCCGCCGGGTGCCAGTCGCCCCGGCGGCACGGTGACTCAGTCGACGACCCGGACGTCCTTCCAGAACGCCACCCGGTCGCGGACCATCTCCGCGTCCGGCTTGGGATCGGGGTAGTACCAGACGGCGTCCGGGCTGGTGGCGCCGCCGTGTTCGAGCGTGTAGTAGGAGGCCGTGCCCTTCCACGGGCAGACCGTGTGGGTGTCGGACTCCCGGATCAGGTCGTCGCGCAGCGCGGCACGGGGGAAGTAGTGGTTGCCCTCGACCACCACTGTGTCGTCGCTCTCGGCGACGACGAGGTCGTTCCAGACGGCTTTCGGCATGTCCTCCACGCTATGCCGGTGGGCGCGTGCCGGCCACCGCTCAGCGCGTCGGCTCCTCGTCCGTCACGTCGGCCACCGTCGCGCCGAGCGCGGCCAGCGCGGTGTCCGCGTCGACCGCGACGGCGAGGCCGTGCTCGCCCGCGCCGAGCGTGATCTCCCGGCCGCGCAGCCGCTCGTCGGCGACCACCGGCCAGGCGGTGGTGGCGCCGAACGGCGTGATGGTGCCGCGCGCGTACCCGGTGGCGGCCTTCGCCGCCTCGGCGTCGGGCATCGACAGCCGGCTCACCCCGAGCAGGGCGCGCAGCTTCGGCCAGGAGATCACCCGGCCGCCGGGCGTCAGCACGAACAGCAGGTCGCCCTCGCCGCGGCGGACCACGATCGTCTTGACCACGTCGGGCACCTCGACGCCGCGCGCCGCAGCCGCCTCGGCGAGGCTCGCGACCGGGCCGTGGCGGATCACCCGGTACGGCAGGCCGGCGTCGTCGAGTGCGGTGAGCGCGGGATTCGGCATGGCGGTCACGGTAACGCGCGCGTCGTCGGCCGGTCGCGGAATGGCCACCGTGGACATCCCACGAATTGTCGTACCCGAGCGTAAGGTGATCTCATGCACGCTGTCCGTGATCATGAACGGGCGGTGGACACGCTGCGGCGCTCCTACGCCGCGGTGCCCGCCGGGGAACCCGTACGGCTGGCCAAGCAGACCTCGAACCTGTTCCGGCCCCGCTCCGCGCCGCGTACGCCCGGCCTGGACGTGAGCGGCCTGACCGGGGTGCTCGCCGTGGACCCGGCGGCCCGCACCGCCGACGTGCAGGGCATGTGCACCTACGAGGATCTGGTCGACGCGACGCTGCCGCACGGCCTGATGCCGCTGGTCGTGCCGCAGTTGCGCACCATCACGCTGGGCGGGGCGGTGACCGGGCTGGGCATCGAGTCCACCTCCTTCCGCAACGGCCTGCCGCACGAGTCGGTGCTGGAGATGGACGTCCTCACCGGCGCGGGGGAGATCGTCACGACCCGGCCCCGGGGCGAGCACGCCGACCTGCACCGCGCCTTCCCCAACTCGCTGGGCAGCCTCGGCTACGCGACCCGGCTGCGCATCGAGCTGCAACCGGTCCGCCGGTACGTGTCACTGCGCAACATCCGGTTCACCCGGCTGGAGGAGCTGGTCGACGCGATCGGCGAGGTGGTCGCCAAGGGCGCCTGGGGCGGTGAGCCGGTCGACGCCATGGACGGGGTGGTGTTCAGCCCCGGCGAGGCGTACCTCGTGCTCGGCACGTTCACCGACGAGGCCGACGACGGCCCGTCCGACTACACCGGCCAGGAGATCTACTACCGCTCGCTGCGCCGGCGCACCCGGGACACGCTCACCGCGTACGACTATCTCTGGCGCTGGGACACCGACTGGTTCTGGTGTTCGGCGGCGTTCGGGGTGCAGCACCCGGTGGTGCGGCGGCTGTGGCCGCGGCGCTACCGGCGCAGCGACGTCTACCACCGGATCGTGCGGCTGGAGCACCGGCACCAGGTGGCCGCCCGGGTCGACAGGTGGCGGGGCCGCCCGGCCCGGGAGCGGGTGGTGCAGGACGTGGAGGTCCCGCTGGACCGCACGCCCGAGTTCCTGCGCTGGTTCGCCGCGAACGTGGGCATGACGCCGGTGTGGCTGTGCCCGCTGCGGCTGCGCGAGCCGTCCGGTCCCGGGTCGGCGAAGGCGTGGCCGCTATATCCGCTCCGACCGGGCGAAACGTATGTGAACATCGGCTTCTGGGGAAGCGTCGCCATCGCGGCGGGCGCCGCCGACGGCGACGTCAACCGCCAGATCGAGCGCATGGTGTCGGAGGTGGGCGGTCACAAGTCGCTCTACTCCGACGCGTACTACGACCGGGGGGAGTTCGACCGCCTCTACGGCGGGGACACCTGGCGTGCCGTGAAGGACCGCTACGACCCGGACCACCGACTCACCGGACTGTACGAGAAGGCGGTATCCCGAGCATGAGTCTGACCGACCGAACACCGGGGGCGGCGAGCACCCCGGCCGGCCCGCCGGCGGGCGGGCGGCGTACCGGACCCACAGTCGCGGACGTGGTCCGCGCGGTCACCACCGGCGACCTGCCCGTCCGGGTCACCGGCTACGACGGCAGCACGCTGGGCCCGGCCGACGCCGGGATCACCCTGGCGATCCGCACCGAGCGGGGCCTGTCCTACCTGCTCACCGCGCCGGGCGACCTGGGCATGGCCCGGGCCTACGTCAGCGGCGACCTGGGGCTGGAGGGGGTGCACCCGGGCGACCCGTACGAGGCGCTGCGGGTGATCAAGGACGAGGTGCCGCTGCGGATCCCGGCGATGAGCGAGGCGCTCGCGCTGGTCCGAGGGCTGGGCTGGGAACGGCTGCGCCCGCCGCCGCCCCCGCCGCAGGAGGCGGCGCCGCGCTGGCGGCGGCTGATGACCGGCCTGCGGCACTCGCGCATCCGGGACA
This sequence comes from Micromonospora sp. CNZ297, assembly GCF_007827625.1. Taxonomy (NCBI): domain Bacteria; kingdom Bacillati; phylum Actinomycetota; class Actinomycetes; order Micromonosporales; family Micromonosporaceae; genus Micromonospora; species Micromonospora sp. CNZ297. Next base: position 75,611 of record NZ_VISU01000023.1, read on the forward strand.
GCACCGCGATCTCGCACCACTACGACGTGTCGAACGCCTTCTACGAGAAGGTGCTCGGGCCGTCCATGACGTACACCTGCGCGGTCTTCCGCAGCCCCGGCGACACCCTGGAGGAGGCGCAGCGCAACAAGTACGACCTGGTCGCCGGCAAGCTGGCGCTCAAGCCGGGGATGCGGCTGCTGGACGTCGGCTGCGGCTGGGGCGGCATGGTCCGGCACGCGGCCCGCGAGTACGGCGTCAAGGCGCTCGGTGTGACGCTGTCGAAGGCGCAGGCCGACTGGGCGCGCGCCGCGATCGAGCGGGAGGGGCTGAGCGAGCTGGCCGAGGTGCGTCACCTGGACTACCGGGACGCGCCGCGCGAGCAGTTCGACGCGATCTCCTCGATCGGCCTGACCGAGCACATCGGGGTGCGCAACTACCCGGCCTACTTCGGCGCGCTGCGCTCCCGGCTCAAGCCGGGCGGGCGGCTGCTGAACCACTGCATCACCCGGGCCGACAACCGGGCGCCGCACCGCTCCGGCGCGTTCATCGACAGGTACGTCTTCCCGGACGGTGAGCTGGCCGGTCCGGGCCGGCTGATCAGCGAGATCCACGACGCCGGGTTCGAGGTGCACCACGAGGAGAACCTGCGCCAGCACTACGCGCTGACGCTCGCCGGCTGGTGCCGCAACCTGGTCGAGCACTGGGACTTCTGCGTCGGCGAGGTCGGGCCGGGCACCGCGAAGGTGTGGGGGCTCTACATGGCCGGCTCCCGGCTGGCGTTCGAGCGCAACGGCATCCAGTTGCACCACGTGCTCGCCACGCACAACGGCCCGGAAGGGGTGAACGGGTACCCGCTGCGTCCGGACTGGACGCCCTGACTCGACGTAGCGACGAAAGGCCGCGCGGACCGCGCGGCCTTTCGTCGAAGCCATTGACAAAGAAGTTTTGTACGTACAAACTGATTTTGCCATGAGAGACGTCCTGTACCTGGAACAGCGCGAGCAGGCCGAAGTCCTGCTCAAGCCGCAGCGCATCGAGGTGCTGCGGCAACTCGCCGAGCCCCGCACCTGCACCGAGGTCGCGGCCCGGCTGGAGCAGACGCCGCAGCGCGTCTACTACCACGTCAAGCAGCTCGTCGCGGCCGGGCTGGCCGAGCAGGTGGCGCAGCGGCAGGTGCGCGGCATCACCGAGGGCATCTACCAGGCCGTCGCCCGGTCGTACTGGCTCTCGCCCCGCCTGGTCGGCCGCATCGGCGGCACCCGCCGGGCCCGCGAGGAGCTGAGCCTGGGCTACCTGCTCGACCTCATGGAGGAGGTCCAGGCCGACATCGCGGCGCTCGACCGCACCGCCCCCGAACTGCCGTCCATCGGCGTCTCCGGCGAGATCCGGGTGCCCGCCGAGCGGCGGCAGGAGTTCCTGCACGACCTGCAGACGACGCTGCAGGACCTGTTCACGCGCTACGGCGGCGCCGAGGGAGACGCCTTCAAGCTCGCCGTGGCCTGCTACCCGAAAGGCGACACGCATGACTGAGCCGATGATCATCCGCGCCCGCCTCGCCGCCCCGGTGGCGACCGTCCGCCGGGCCCTGACCGACGCCGCCGAGCTGCGCGTCTGGCTGGCCGAGCACGCCGAGGTCGAGCTGCCCCGGCGGTACGAGTTCTGGGGCCGCTACACGCCCGAGGGCGACGCGCCACACCAGCGGCTGCTGCACGCCGACGACCGGACGCTGCGCTTCGCGTGGACGCTCGACGGGGTGGAGACCACCACCGAGTTCGAGCTGGAGCCCGACGGCGACGCCACCGTACTCACGCTGCGGCAGAGCCACTTCAGCTTCGAGGAGGCGATGAGCGGCAGCAGCATCCGGGGCGTGCTCCAGACGTTCTGGTACCTGGCGATCGCCAACCTCAACGACCACCTCGACGGCCGGCCGCTGCTGCCGCGTACCGACTTCACCTCCGCCGACCTGCGCGGCGAACTGCTGATCGACGCCCCGATGGACAAGGTGTGGACGTCGCTCACCGACTCCGAGCAGGCCGGCGCCTGGTTCGGCTACCCGATCGGCATCGAGCCCTGGGAGGGCGGCCGGTACGCGATGGGCGGCTTCGACGCCGGTGAGGCCGCGAAGGTGTTCGACGTGACGCCGGGGCGGGCGCTGTCCATCGACTGGGGACCGACCGGCGTGACCTCCTGGGAGCTGGACGAGTCCGAGGGCCGGACGAAGCTGACGTTCGTGCAGTCCGGCTTCGACGAGGGCAACCCGCCGTACGGCGCCTGGACCGGCATCGTCTCCGGGTTCGCCGAGCTGCGACGCTTCCACGAGGTGCCGGACTGGAAGCCCATCTGGCTGTAAGGAAGGGCCCCCTCTTAACGCCTCCGGTAGAGGAGGGGGCCCCTTTTAACACGGGCGCCGGTTGGGTAATGCCGGGCGATGTTCTTCATCTTCGGGCTGCGGACCAAGGTTGTCCGGTCCGGCGTCGTCACCGCTGTCTGCCGCAACTGCGGCAACCAGGCCGCCCAGGTGATCACCCGCCGGGTCACCAAGTTCAGCCTCTTCTTCATCCCGCTGATCCCGCTGCGCACCCGGTACGGGCAGCAGTGCACGTTCTGCGGCGCCCAGTACGACATCTCCCGCGCTGAGGCCGAGCGCCTCCCGGTCGGCTGACCGGTGACCCGCTTCCTCTGCTGGCTGATCGGCCGGCAGCCCGCCACTCCGATCGCCCCGCCGGTGCACACCGCTGCCCGTCCACCCTGCACGCCCGGGCGCCGGCACCGCCGCCGGCGTCGTCCGGTGGCGGGAGCGCAGTCCCCGCGCTCGCCCTGGAACCGCTCCGCCGACCGCTGACGGGGTGGCCCGACCCCGGTATCGAACCGGAGAACCATCGCGAACTGCTCGCTCAGTGCTGCACCGGCCGCCGACGGCCCGAGCCGACCTGCTGTGCGTCGTCGAGCCCCTCGGCCGGGAATTCCATCGCCGTACCGTGCCGGTGCCCTGGCCGGTCAACGACTGGGAGCGGGGCAGGGGCTGGTGGTGGCGACGCCTGAGGGAGATCTGACCGCCGTGTTAAGAAGGGGCCCTTCCTCTACCGGAGGCGTTAACAAGGGGCCCTTCCTTACACTTCATCGGATGGAGGAGCGGCTGGCGCAGATCCGGGGTGGTGGGCCGCCCCGGCGGCACAACGCCCGTACCATCGCCGCGCTGACCGGCAACCCCGGCTGCACCCGCCGCGCCGTGCTGGACAGCGCTGGCGCGGACAAGCCGGCGCTCGCCGAGCGGCTCGGCTTCCCGGCCCGGTTCGGGCAGTCCCGTTTCGCGATCACCCGGGGCAACGCGTTCGAGGCCCAGGTCAAGGCCGACGGCGGGGCGGAACTGCTGCGCCTGGTCGCGGAGCGGCTCGGCGTACCGGTGCCGGAGGCCGCGACCTGGACCGACCTCGGCGCCGACGACGACCGGCCGGAACGGTCCCGGGCGGCGCTGACCGCGAGCGGCGACGGCCCGGCGCTGTTCGACCACCCGCTGCTCGGCCTGGACGTGGCCGGCACCCGGGTGCACCTGGAACCGGACCTGGTCGCCGCGCGGCTGGCCGGCCGGTTCCACGTCGTGGAGATCAAGTCGTTCCCGGTGATCGACGGGCAGGCCGACCCGGGCAAGGTCGCCGCCGCCGCGATCCAGTCCGCCGTCTACGTGCTGGCGCTGCGCGAGCTGCTCGCCGCCGAGGGACGCGACCCGGAGCTGGTGTCGCACGAGGTGGTGCTGGTCTGCCCGCGCGACTTCGCCAACCAGCCGGTGGCCAGCCTGCTCGACGTGCGCCGGCAACTGCTGGTGCTGCGCCGCCAGCTGGCCCGGATGGCCCGGGTCGAGGAGCTGCTCGCCGCCGTACCGGCCGGGTTCACGGTCGACCCGGCGGCCGATCCGGCCACGCTCGCCGCCGCGCTGCACCAGGTGCCCGCGCGCTACGCACCCGACTGCCTGGCCGCCTGCGAGCTGGCGTACTTCTGCCGGCACGAGGCGCGCGGGCAGACCGGCGCGCTGGGCCGGCCGGTCCGTGAGGCGCTGGGCGGCGTCGAGGACGTCGCCGACGTGCTGGCGCTCGCCGAGGGCGTAACCGCGCCCGAGCCGGAGCAGGCGGAGGCCGCCGCGCTGCTGCGGGCCGCCGCGCGCCTGCGCGCCGACGCCCTCGCCGGACACCCCGCGTGAGTACGCTCCGCGCACTCGCCCGGGCCCAGGCGGTCGCCACCGGGCGGGCCCAGCCGGTCGCCACGGTCCGCCACCTGCACCTGTCCGACCGGCCGCTGGTGCTGGTGCCGCTCGCGCTGGCCGGTGAGGCGAACGCCCCGCTCGCAGCGATGGTCGGCGCCGCGCCCGACGAGGCCCGGCTGCTCGTGGTACCGCAGCCACGCAACCGGGACCAGCGGTTCGCGTTCGCCGCCGAGCTGGCCGCGATCGTGCTGCCGTACCTGGACGAGTTCCGCGACCTGACCGAGGCGGTGCCGGTGGACCGGGGCCGCGACGTCCGCCACCGGTACGTCGACGCGCCGCAACTGCTGGTGCCGAACCCGGCCGGGATCACGTTCCTGCGGCTGTTCGGCCGTTCCACCCGGTTCCGCCGTACCGACGGCGACTATCCGGTGCACCAGTCGGTGCCGCTGCTCGGCCGCTGGCTGACGTTCTTCGCCGAGCGCGCCGAGCAGCCCGGCTCGTCGGCGTTGCTGGCGCTCACCGAGGCGCTGACGTTGCACTGGGCGACCGGGCAGAGCGTGGTGGAGGACCTGCACCTGCCGGCGGTGCTGGGCTGGCTCGACCCGCCGGCCGGGCTGACCGGCGCCGAGGCGGCGGCCCGTGCCGAGGACCCGGCACACTGCCCGCCGGCCGGTCCGGCCACCGACCCGGACTTCGACAACCGCCGGCTCGCCCCGGCGATCGAGGCGTACACCCGGGCCGAGGACGACCCGGCGGCCCGCGCGGCCGCGTACGACGAGCTCGCCGGCCTGCTGCGCGACCAGCTCGCGCCCACCTGGGAGCTGATGTGGCGCGGCGTCGGGCTGTTGCGGGCGCTGCCGGCCGGCGCGCGGGTGGCGGGCCGGTGGGCCGGTGACCGGGACGCGTTCACCGCGCACGCCGAGCACGTCGACGCCGGGGGCGGCCCGCAGCCGCGGCGCGACGGCGCGGTGGCGGCGGCGCTGCGGTTGCAGCGGCTGGAACGGGCGTCGACCGCGTGGGCGGTGCAGCGCGCCTACGACGATCCGCTGGTGATGGCCGAGCACCGGCTGTCCGGTGAGGCGTTCGTCGGCGAGGTGACGCTCGCCGACCCGGCGCGGGTGGACGACTCCGGCAAGCGGCCGGTGCTGCGCCCGCGCATCCAGGTGGTCACCACCGAGCCGGTGCCGATGCCGGTGGGCGCGACGCTGTACTCCCCGGCCCGCCCGGCGCAGAAGGCGAAGGTCGTGTTCGTGACGCCCGGCGCCGACGGCAAGACCGAGGTGGTGCTGGAACTGTCCGGCGGGATGGGCCGGGGGCTGACCGCGCCTCCCGGCAGCGTGCCCGAGGTGGGCGAGCGGATCTGCCTGACCAGCTTGTCCGACGGCTTCCTGCCGGGCGGCGCGTTCCCGGCGCCGGAGGAGACGCCGTGGACGCACGGCGGGCCGCCCGGCACGGCCGTCGCGCCGCAGGACCCGGCCCCGGCGGAGGACTGGTCCTGACCCGCGCGGCTCAGCCCAGGGCGGCGAGAGCCGTCCGCGCCTCGGCCGCCGTCGGCCGGTCCGGGTCCGCCGCGAGCAGCGCCTCCAGGCTCCGGCGGTACGCGACGTCGCGCGCCCCGTCGGCCGGGCTCGCCAGGTCCGGGGTGACGCCGCAGCCCTCCCAGTTGGTGCCGCTCGCCGCGTGCACGGGCCGGGCCACCGGCACCGTCAGTTCCAGGTGCGGGTGCAGCCGGTGCCCGACGCGGGGATGCGCGCCGCCCCGGGTGGGCTCACCGACCACTGTGGCCCGGCCGAACTGCTGAAGGTCGTACGCCAGTTCCTCGCCGCCGGAGAACGTCGCCGGACCGGTGAGCACGTGGACCGGCTTCTCCGGCGCGTAGCGGGGGACCGGCAGCCAGGCGGCACTCCAGAACTGGCGGGTGGCGCCGGAGCGCTCGTGCATGGTGTGCAGGTGCGTCGGCTCGGCGAAGAACCAGCCGCAGAGCAGCGCCACCCCGTCCGGGCTGCCGCCCTCGGTGCCGCGCAGGTCGAGCAGGAGCGCGTCGGTGCCGGCGAGCAGCCGCAGCGCGGCGGTCAGCGCGTCGCCGGCCAGGTCGGGCGGGAACACGTACGGCTGGATCTCCAGCAGCCCGACGTTTCCCGGCAGCCGTTGCACCCGGGTCGCGCCGCCCATGCCGAGCGCGGCGAGGCGCGCGAAGTGTTCCCCGGTCGGGTCGTCGGCCCTGTCGGACAGCGGCTGGTCGTGGTGCTTGAGCCGCAGGTGCAGGTCGCGGTTCGCCGACTGGAGGTCGGCGGTGACGAGCGCGCCGAGCGTGGCGGGGTCGCCCGCACCGGCGTACGCCCCGGCGCGCAGGCGCTCGCGCAGGTGGCCGGCGACCCGGTCGGCGACGTCGGGCAGGACGTACTCGTCGGCCACCAGCGCGGCGGCCCGTTCGACGATGGCGGTGATCTGGTCCGGATCCATCGAGTCCCCGTTCTCGCGGTGGGGGAGAAGTAGAGCAGCCGGTTGACAAAGCGTCAAGAGAACTAGACGCTTTCGCGGTGACCGACGATCCGCTGGAGATCCGCGACCCGGCCCAGTTCAAGGCGCTGGCCCACCCGTTCCGGCACCGGCTGCTGTTCGCGCTCGGAGCCGGTCCCGCCACGCTCAGCCAGCTCGCCGCCCGTCTCGGCGCGGCGAAGGGCACGGTGGCCCACCACCTCGCGGTGCTGACCGAGGCCGGCATGGTCCGCCCGGCGCACAGCCGCCAGGTCCGGGGCGGCACCGAGCGCTACCACGAACGCACGTTCCGCCGGCTCGTCGGCGCTGACACCGACGCGGGCGCCACCGCCGCGCTGCTCGGGGCGTACGCCGAGGAACTCGCCGGTGACCCCGACCCGCTCGTGCACCTGCGACACCTGCGGCTCACGCCGGCCCAGGCCCGGCGCCTGCGGTCCACGCTGGACGAACTGGTCGGCGAGGCCGAGGAGGCGCCGCCGGGGCAGCCGCGCTACGGCGTGCTGGTCTCCCTCTACCGGCACCCGCCTGCGGTCCGCTGACCGACAGTCGTCGACTCTGGCGGCAGTCCCCGGCGCTGGCTAGGCTTGCGCCGTCCGTCGTCCGGTCCTCGTCGTCGAGGGTGCACGTCTGGAAGAGAGCCGGAGCGCATCGTTGTATCCCAGCACGACGTGAGCCTCGCCGTCGCGGCGCCGGCCCGTCATCCGCTCGTCGGCCGTGTCGGACTTGTCGCGGCCGCTGTCGTCGTACTCGGGGAGATGGCCTGGCTGGCCGCCCGTCTGCCGGGCGCGGCGCTGGTGAGCGACCTCGGCGCGATGGCGGTGTCGAGCTGGGCGGCAGTGCTCTGCGCCGGCGCGGCGCGACGTCAGCCGGCCGTGTTGCGCCGGTTCTGGGAACTGCTCGCCGCCACCATGGCCCTCGCCGCGCTCGGCCGTGCGGTGTGGACGGTGGAACGGCTCGGCGGGCTCGGCCTGCCCCACACGCCGCTGGTGGGGGGCCTGTTCGCCGCCGGCATCGTCACCGGCACCGCCGCGCTGCTCTGCTCCCGCACCGGCCCGCGCAGCGTGATCGGCCGGGCCCGCACCCTGCTCGACGGGGTCATCGTCGGGCTGGCCCTCATCCCGATCGGCTGGGTGGTGGTGTTCCACCGGATCACCGACGCCGAGCTGGCCGACCCGATGCGGACGTTCGGGCTGCTCTACCCGATGTTCGACCTGATGCAGCTCACCATCCTCGTGGCGGTCGCCGGTCCGGGCCGGCCGATGTGGCGGGCGCTCACGGTGATCGGTGCGGGCCTGGCGATCCGGTCCGGCGCGGACGCCGTCTACGTCTCCCTGGTCGCGCGCGGCGACTACACGCCGGGGCACCCGGTCGACGTCTGCTGGCCGCTGAGCTACCTGCTGGTCGGCCTGGCCACCCGCTATCCGCCGCCGAACGACGGGGAGGGCGAGGACGACGTGGTCGACTCGCCGCTGCCGCCGTGGTGGCGGGTCGCGCTGCCGTACCTGCCGGTGGGCGGTGCGATCGTCGCGGTCCTGCTGTCGCGGCAACCCAGCGGGCAGACCCCGCAGGTCGTCTTCGTCGGCATGATGGGCCTGCTCGGGGTGCTGGCGCTGCGCCAGGGGCTGGCCGCGAACGAGAACCTGCGGCTGGTCGGGCGGCTGCGCCGGCTCGCGTACTCCGACCAGCTCACCGGCCTGCCCAACCGGCTGACGTTCGTACGGCGGCTGCGGCGGGCGTTGCGCGGGGGTGGGCCGGTCGCCGTGGTGCTGCTCGACCTGGACGGCTTCAAGCAGGTGAACGACAGGTTCGGGCACGCCGCCGGGGACCGGCTGTTGACCACCACCGCGGAGCGGATGCGGGACGCGGTCGGCCCGGACGGGATGATCGCCCGTCTCGGCGGCGACGAGTTCGCAGTGCTCGTCGCAGGGGAGCGCCCGGTGTCACCCGAAGGGCTCGCGGTCCGGCTGCTGGCAGCCCTGGAACCGCTGCCCGGCGAGGAGGATCTGGGCGTCCACCCGTCGGCGAGCATCGGCATCGCCGAGTACGGGCCGCAGCACACCTCGCACACCGACCTGCTCCGGGACGCCGACATCGCCATGTACGCGGCGAAGGCGGCAGGCAAGGCCGCGTACCGGACGTGCACGCCGGAGCTGCGCGAGTCGGCGGTCAGCCGGGCCGAACTGATCGCCGACCTGCGCCGCGCGGTGGACGAGGGCCAGTTGCTGATGGAGTTCCAGCCCATCGTCGACCTGGACACCGGCACGGTACGCAGCGCCGAGGCGCTGGTGCGCTGGCGGCATCCCCGGCTGGGTGTGCTGACCCCGGCGCGGTTCCTGCCGCTGGCCGAGGAGACCGGGCTGATCGTGGCCATCGACAGGTGGGTCATCCACGAGGCGTGCCGGGCCGCGGCCACCTGGCGCGAGCACGCGCCGGACGTGACTGTGGCGGTGAACATCGCCGCCGCCCACCTGTGCCGGCCGGACCTGATCGCGACTGTCACCGGCGCGGTCGGCGCGGCCGGCCTGCCGCCCCGCGCGCTCACCCTGGAGCTGACCGAGTCGGCGCTGATCGAGGGCAGCGAGTCGGTGCTCGACCGGCTGTCCCAGCTGCGCGACCTCGGCATCCGCATCGCCATCGACGACTTCGGCACCGGGTACTCCTCGCTGAGCTACCTGCACCGTATCCCGGCCACCGAGCTGAAGATCGACAGGTCGTTCGTGTCCCGGCTGGACGCCGGCGACGCCCGCGCGTACGCCACCGTCGAGATGGTGAACCGGCTGGCCGGCGCGTTCGACCTGGCCGTGGTGGCCGAGGGTGTGGAGACTGTCGCGCAGCACGCGGCGGTCACCGCGATCGGCTGCCGGCAGGGCCAGGGCTGGCGGTACGGCCGTCCGGCCGCCCTGCCGGACCTGCTCCCCGCGTTGTCCGGGGCCGGCGCCGAGCGCTGACCGGCCCGGGTCCACGGGGGCCGAAGGTCCCGGACGGGACAGGGGATTCGACCCTGCTCACCGGCGGTCCGGCACCGCCATGATGGTTCTCGTCAACAAGACGAACACACCCTCCACACGGGAGTTTGATATGAAGCGACGGACGCTCGATCTGCTGTTCAGCATCGGTGGGCTGGGCCTGGCGGTCCTGCTGCTCGTCGTCGGCGTCGTCCTGACGACGAACGCCAACTTCGCCAACGACTACGTACGCGACCAGCTCGGCGCGCAGCACATCACCTTCACCCCGGCGGACAAGCTGTCCGACGAGGAGAAGAAGTCGGACTGCCTGCGCGAGTACGCCGGCCAGAAGATGACCACCGGCAAGCAGGCCGAGTGCTACGCCAACGAGTACATCGGCCTGCACCTGAAGAACATGGCCGGTGGCAAGACCTACGCCGACCTGGGCGAGCCGCAGAGCGCGCTGCGGGCGCAGGTGGCCCAGGCCGAGCAGAGCAACGCCGCCAACCTGGCCGACCTTCAGAAGCAGCTCGCCGAGGTGAGCGCCCAGCGGGAGACCGTGTTCAAGGGCGAGACGCTGCGCGGCCTGCTGCTCACCTCGTACGGCTTCAGCGAGTTCGGCCGCAAGGCCGAGCAGGGCGCCCTGGCCCTGTACCTCGGCGCGGGTCTGCTCCTGCTGCTCTCGATCGCCGGTCTGGTGCACGCCTTCCGCACCCCGGCCAACGCGACCTTCGCCGCTCCCGAGAAGGAGAAGGTCACCAACTGACCGTACCGACGACGCCCCCGGCCGATCCTGGTCGGGGCGTCGTGCTGTCCGGCTTGACCCTCACGCAGCGGGAGGCGGGAGTCTTGGTCGCGGAAGGGAGGGAACCATGCCGTACACGGTGGGACAGGTGGCGCGGGCGGCCCGGGTGACGGTCCGGACGCTGCACCACTACGACGAGATCGGGCTGCTGCGGCCCAGCGGGCGCACGCCTGCGGGCTACCGCCGCTACGACGAGGCCGACCTGGACCGGTTGCAGCTCATCCGGTACTACCGCGAGCTGGGGTTCCCGCTGGAGGAGATCGCCGAGATCCTGGACGATCCGGACGCCGACCCGGTGGCGCACCTGCGTCGGCAGCACGAGCTGCTGTCCGGGCGGATCGGGAAGCTCCAGGAGATGGTCGCGGCGATCGAACACGCGATGGAGGCGAGGACGTTGGGGATCCAGTTGACGCCGGAGGAGCGGTTCGAGGTGTTCGGTGACTTCGACCCGGACGAGCACGCCGAGGAGGCGGAGCAGCGCTGGGGCGGCACCGAGGCGTACCGGCAGTCGCAGGAGCGCGCGGGCCGCTACTCGAAGGAGGATTGGCTGCGCAACAAGGCGGAGAACGAGGACTGGGGGCGGCGGTTCGTCGCGCTGATGGACTCGGGCGCGCCGGCTGACGGCCCGGAGGCGATGGCGCTGGCCGAGGAGCACCGGCAGCTCATCACCAAGTGGTGGTACGACTGCTCGTACGAGATCCACACCGGCCTGGCCGACATGTACGTGGCGGATCCGCGGTTCACCGCGTACTTCGAGACGCTGCGGCCCGGGATGGCCGCGTACCTGAACGAGGCGATCCACGCCAACGCGATCACCCGGTCCTGACCGGGAGCGGGTGGCAGGATGGCCGGCATGCTCATCGTCGCCGGCACCCTCTACGTCGATCCGGCCCGGCGGGACGCCTACCTGGCGTCCTGCGAGGCCGCCGTCCGCGCGGCCCGGGACGCGCCCGGCTGCGTCGACTTCGCGGTCAGCGCCGACCTGGTCGAGCCGGGCCGGATCAACGTCTACGAGCGGTGGGAGTCCGACGAGCAGTTGCTGGCGTTCCGGGGCTCCGGCCCGGAGGCCGAGCAGGTGACGGAGATCCTCGGCGCCGAGGTGCACAAGTTCCGCATCTCCGGCGTCGAGGCTCCCTGACCGTCGCTAGATGAAGACGTCGAGCAGCAGGACGCCGAGGAAGCCGACCACCGAGATGATGGTCTCCATCACCGACCAGCTCTTGATGGTCTGCCCGACTGTCAACCCGAAGTACTCCTTCACCAGCCAGAAGCCGGCGTCGTTGACGTGGGAGAAGAACAGCGACCCGCAGCCGATGGCCAGCGCCAGCAGCGCCACCTCGGGGCCCTGGAGCGTGGCGGCCAGCGGTGCGACGATACCGGCGGCGGTGATGGTGGCGACGGTGGCCGAGCCGGTGGCGACCCGGATGCCGACCGCTACCAGCCAGCCGAGCAGCAGCGGCGAGAGGTTCGCACCGTCGGCGGCGTTCGCGACCAGGTTGCCCACGCCGGCGTCGACGAGCACCTGCTTGAAGCCGCCACCGGCGGCGACGATCAGCAGGATGCCGGCGATCGGCGGCAGCGAGCCGCCGAGGAAACCCGAGACCTGGGTACGGCTGAAGCCGGACCGGTAGCCCAGGAAGATCATGGCGAAGATGACGCCTGCCAGCAGGGCGATGATCGGGGTGCCGGCGATGTCCAGCGCCTTGCGGCCTGCGGTGTCCTCGCCGAGCGTCAGCTCGCCGATCGCCCGCAGCAGCATCAGCACCACCGGCAGCAGCACCGTCACCACAGCCGCCCAGAGCGCCGGGGACCGGCGCGAGCGCCGCCCGACCGGCTCGTCGATCGCGCCGCCGGGCCGTCCGGTGCCCGGGTTGACCAGGTCGTCCGCGGTGACCAGGTCGCCGTCGGCGTCGAGCCGGCCGTCACCGGGCCGGGTCGGGCTGCGGTCGACGGCCGCGTCGCGCCGGGTCGGCAGCAGCTCGGCCGGTGCGGTGGCCGGCACGTACCGGGCGATGAAGTTGCCGAAGACCGGGCCGGCGATGATCACCGTGGGGATCGCCACCAGCAGGCCCAGCGCGAGCGTCTGACCGAGGTTGGCGCCGAGCGCGTCGATCGCCACCAGCGGGCCGGGGTGCGGCGGCACCAGGCCGTGCAGCACCGACAGGCCGGCGAGCGCGGGAATGCCGATCTTCATCAGCGGCACGTTCACCCGCAGCGAGACCAGCAGCACGATCGGCACCAGCAGCACCACGCCGACCTCGAAGAACAGCGGCAGGCCGATAAGCGCGGCCACACCGGCCATCGCCCAGGGCAGCGCGGTCCCGGAGACCCGGCCGACCACCCGCTCCACGATGCCGTCCGCCCCGCCGGACTCGGCCAGCAGGCCGCCGATCATCGCGCCGAGCGCGATCAGCAGGCCCACGCCGCCCACAGTGGAGCCGACGCCGCCGCTGAACGAGGTGACGATCTTGTCGACGGGTACGGCGGCGACCACGCCGAGCACCGCGGCGCCGAGGATCAGCGCCAGGAACGGATGCACCTTGCCCCACGCGATGAGCAGCACCACCGCGGCGATGCCCAGCAGGGCCGCGAGGACGAGCTGGGTGTCACCGGCGTTCGTGAGCGGCTCCGCGGGTGCGGCGAGCAGTGTGACCACGGCTATCACGCCCTTCGGTCGGTCAGCGGGGTGGTGCGGTGGGTGGTGGTTCCGGCGGAAGGCTCGGTGCCATCCGCCGCAGGGACGCGAACGTGGGTACGAGGGCGTCGTACAGCTCGGAGAAGAGGGGGAGCAGTGCGGCGTACGTGGCGGCGGAGGCGGGATCCGGGCGGACCGTCTCCTCGATCCGGACCAGATCGGCGGCGACCTCGATCGAGGAGATCAGGCCGAGCGCCTGCATGCCGAGCAGCGCCGCGCCGAAGCCGGACCCCTCGTGCCCGGCGGGGAACCGCACCGGCATGCCGAGCGCGTCGGCGAGGATCTGCCGCCACAGCGCGCTGCGGGCGAACCCGCCGCTGGCGCGGACCTCGCGTACCTCGTTCCCGGCGGCCCGGACCGAGGCGAGGACCAGGGCGAGCTGCTGGCAGACGCCCTCCAGCGCGGCCCGGACCAGGTGCGCCCGGCCGTGGCCGTGGGTCAGCCCGACGTACGCGCCGCGGGGCAGCGCGCTCCAGTGCGGCGCCCGCTCGCTGAGCAGGTACGGCAGCATGATCAGCCCGCCGGAGCCGACCGGCGCCGTGGCGGCCAGGTCGAGCAGCTCCTCCTCGGCGTGCTCGCCCAGCTCGGGGGCGAGCGCGTCGTTCGCCCACTGGAGGACGATGCCGCCGTTGTTGATGGCGCCGCCGACCACCCAGCGGTCCTCGGTGAGCGCGTAGCAGAACACACCGCCGAGCGGGTCCACGCCGGGGCGTTCCACCATCACCCGCATCGCGCCGCTGGTGCCGATCGAGCAGGCCACCACGCCGGGGCGTACCGCGCCGAGCCCGAGGTTCGCCAGTGGCCCGTCGCCGGCGCCCACCACCAGCGGGGTGTCCACGGGCAGCCCGGTGGCGCGGGCCGCCTCGGGGGTGAGCCCGGGCAGCACGTGGGTGGTGGGTACGAGCTGGGGGAGCTGCTCCTCGGTGATTCCGGCGAGGCGGAGCGCCTCGGTGTCCCAGGCCAGCCGGTGGATGTCCATCAGGCCGGTGGCGGACGCCACCGAGTGGTCGGTGACGAGCGCGTCGGCGAGCCGCCGCAGCACGAGATCCTTGATGCCGACCCAGTGCGCGACCCGCTCGTGCAGCTTCGGTTCCTGCTCGGCGAACCAGACCAGCTTGGGCAGCGGCGCCATCGGGTGGACCGGGGTGCCGGTGCGCCGGTGCAGGGCGAGCCCGGAGGGCGCGGCCCGCAGGCGTTCGGCCTGCGCGCTCGCGCGGGAGTCGGCCCAGGTGATCGACGGGGTCAGCGGGGTGCCGTCGGCGTCCAGCCCGATCAGGCTGTGCATGGCGGTGCTGAACGACAGGCCCGCAACCGGTACGCGCAGCTCGTCCACGACCGTGCGGATCACGCCGATCACGGCTTCGTGGATGAGGTCCGGGTCCTGCTCGGCCCAGCCCGGGTTCGGCTCCTCCAGCGGGTAGCCGATCGAGTGGCTGGCCAGTTGCCGGCCGGTGGTGTCGAACGCGACGGCCTTGGAACTGGTGGTGCCGATGTCCACTCCCACCACCACGGCCGGGTCGCCCACCGGTGCACCTCCTCGCCGCCCGGGGGCCGCGCTCCGCCCCGCCGTTGCGGCTGACGTTACCGACGTGTCCACGCGCGCGCATGACGAAGCGGGACCGCCGGGAGCCGGTGGCACGGAACGTGAATCGACGCGGGAGTTTCCGCCGATTGTGTAGGTCAATCAGCCGATCGGTCTAATTGGCGACTTTCGCGTGTCTTCGTACCCCTGCCGCACAGTTGACATGAATGACACCCCGATTGGTGGGCTCGCGCGGCGGAGGAGTCGGCGTGACGAAGACTGATTCGACGGGTTCCACATGGCGGTACCGGTGGGCGCACCGGCAGAACGAGCGGCGACAGCGGGCCTTCCGCGCCGCGGACGAGGCGTGGCGACGCCGCGACGACGAGCTGCGCCGCCTGCGTACCCTCGCGGTGTCCTTCCACGGCTCGGCTCAGGCGGGCGTCGGCCTGCCGATGGAGCTGGCTCCCGGCGAGGTGGTCTTCTGGACACTCCCGGCCGCGCAACTGGTCGAGGTCCGGCACACAGCCGTGCTGCCCGCCCCCGAACTGACAGTCGACCCCGACCCGCCCGCGCTGCGCCCCCGCCGCCCCGAGGGCGTCAAGGTGGTCGACGCCGGGCTCGCCGTGCTCACCAACCGGCGCCTGGTCCTGCTCGGCGGACGCGGCCGGCGCGACTGGGCGTACGGCCGGATGACCGGCCTGTCCCACGACCCCGGCGCGCCGGTCACCCTGATCCAGGTGCTGGACCGGCGGCGTACCTCCGGGTTGCTGCTGCCCACCGGCGCGGCGGCCGACTTCCGGTTCACGCTCACGCTGGCGTTCGCCGACGCGATCGAGCAGCGCGCCGCAGTCGTGGCCGAGCTGGACGAGCTGATCGCGGAGCACACCGCGGCGCGGCCGGAACGCCCCGCAGTGCTCAGCCCCGCCCAGGCCCGCGTCACCGCGCTGGTGCCCGGCGGCCGGCGGACGGTGGCGGTCGGCGCGGCGCTCGCGCTGATCGTGCCGGCGATGCTCATCGAGTCCAACCCGCCCACCCGGGCCGGCTCGGAGCGCGCCGCCGCCGCGACCCCGGGGGCCACCGGCACGCCCGCGCCGCCGCACGTCGCGCCCGCCGTCCAGGTCCGGCCCAGCACGAGCCCTGAGCCGTCCCGCGTCCGTCCCGCACCGCCGCGCGGCACGCCGCAGCCGCCGGTCGAGCGCCGCTGCGGCGCACCGGCGAACCCCTTCGGGTACGACTTCTGCGACGGCCAGCGCATCCGCCGGCCGGCTGCCGGGGTGTGCGACTGGTTCGAGTGCGTACCCGGGTTCTGGTCCGACCGCGGCTGGCTGGTGCAGTGCCGCGACGGCTCGATCAGCCGCACCGGCGGCCAGCGCGACGTGTGCGCCGGTCACAAGGGGCTCCGCCGGACCGTCTGGCGGTGACGCCGGTCAGGCCACCGGGCGGGGCGTGACGCGCAGCGGCAGCAGCCCGGCCAGCACCAGCGCGGCGCCCACGGGCAGCAGGTTCAGGTTCACCGCGATCGCCAGGAACCCGGCCAGCACCAGCACCGGCGCCCACACCGGCAGCAGCCGGGCCGCCGCCGCCCGGTACAGCAGCACCAGCAGGCCCAGCTCGAACAGCAGCGGTCCGCCGTACAGCACCAGGCCGGGCGTGGGCACCGCGTCGGCGAAGCGCGGAAACAGGTCACCGAGGATCACCCAGACGAAGGCGGCGGCGCCGACCAGACCGGCCGGTGCGGCCACGTCGTCGAGCGTCCGCAGTCGCGACGACCGGGTACGCAGCAGGCCGTGCAGCCCGACGATCAGCGCGGCGAAGCCGAGGACGCCGAGCAGGAACAGCGTGTGCCCGGTGTTCCAGGCCCAGGCGCCCTTGTCGCTGTGCCCGTCCAGGCGGTCGAGCAGGCGCAGCAGGCCGTAGCCGAGCAGCAGCACCGCAGACGCCACGGCGACCGGGCGTAGCCACTGGTGCGTGGGACGTGTGCGGGAATCGAGGAGGCTCATCGCCTCAGCGTTCCGGGCGCCCGTGCCCGGGACATCGGGGAGCGGTCCCGAACCTGACCCGGATCAATCCGCTCGCCTCCCGTAGGGGTGCCCGGATACCGTCCGGCCGTGTCCCGCACCGTCTCGCTGGTCCTGCTCGACGCCACCGGCCGTCCGCTCGGCGCGCTGCCGCCGTTCGACGTGCCGGAGCCGTGGTGGCAGGAGGTCCACTCGATCGTCGACACCGTCCGGCAGCGCCACGGTCTGGAGGTGACGGTGCTGCGGCTGCTCGACGCCGACCGTTCCGCGCCTCCCGGCGGCCATGTCCGCTACCTGGCGCAGGTAGTCGACGCACCGGCCGTACCCCTGGAACCGGCGACCGTGGACCTCGCGCCGCACCCGCTGCGCCAGCCGTGGGCGGAGGCCGGCGGTCCGGCTTGCAGCGTCGCGTGGGCGACCGGCGAGCTGAGCCGGCTCGGCCGCCGGGTGACGGCGGTGGCGCAGCAGCGCACCTGGAACCTCTCCGCCATCTGGCGCCTGGACACCGACCAGGGCCCGGCGTGGCTGAAGCAGTTCCCCCCGTTCGCCCGGCACGAACCCACAGTCCTGGGCTTCCCCGGTGATCAAGGAGTTGGTGTCGGTGACGATCTCCCAGACGACACGAACTCCTTGATCAACGGGCCGGTCGTGCTCGCCGCCGACAGGGAGGGGCGGATGCTGCTGGCGGACGTGCCGGGTGCGGACCGGTACGGGGCCGGGGAAGGCGAGCGGGCCGCCGTCGCGGCTGAGCATCATGCGGTGCAGCGGCGGGCGTGCGGGATCGTCGGCGAGTTGGTCGCGGCGGGGGTGCCGGACCTGCGCGGGGCGCGGCTGGCGGGCTGGATCCGGGAACGGCTCGCCGGGCACGACGTGTCGGCCGCAGCCGGCCTGCTCGACGGGCTCGACCGGCGGCTCCGGCAGGTCGCCGGCTGCGGCCTGCCGGACACGCTCGTGCACGGCGACCTGCACCCCGGCAACGTGCGCGGCGACGACCGGCGCCGGACCGTGATCGACTGGGCGGACTCGTTCGTCGGCCACCCCGCCTTCGACATCCTGCGCCTCACCGAGGACGTCGACGCCGGCGTCGCCGCCCGGCTGGTCGACGCATGGGCGCGACGGTGGCGGGCCGACGTGCCCGGCAGCGACCCGCACCGGGTCGTCGACCTGCTCCGGCCGGTCGCGCCGCTGCGGCTGGCCGCCGTGTACGCGATGTTCCTCGCCGCGATCGAGCCGGGCGAGCATCCGTACCACGTGCACGACGTGCCGGCCGCGCTGGCGCGAGCGGCGGCGGTGGCGCGACCCTAGATGCGGCGAACCGGGATCCACAGCTCCGCGTCGGCGGTGCCGCCGTCCTCCGCGACCCGCACCCGCGAGATCTCCGGCCCCGGCCGGGTCTCGTACGGGTTGGACGGGAACCACGACGTGAACACGGCCCGCCACAGGTGCTGCACCGCCACCGGGAACGCCCCGGAACTGGAGAACACCGCCCACTCGCCGGCCTCGACCGGCAGACTGCGCAGGTCGTCCGGCACGTCCGCGCCGGTGACCGCCGCGTACCAGTAGTCCAGCTCGGTGCCCTCGTCCCGGGAACCGGCCAGCTCGGCGCTGACGTTGACGATCCCGTGCGGCTCCTGGTCGGACAGCGCCTCGATGCGGCGGACGGTAGCCGGGTCGATGCCCCTGACGAACGCCACGATGTGCGGGTTCATCCCCTCGTGCACGAGCGGCACCCGGGCCGTCAGCCCGGCGAGCCGGAAGGCGTCCTTGGTCACGATCCGGTAGTCCATGCTGGTGTTCCCTTCGACGACGAGCCGGAAGGACATCCGGGGCTGGGACCGCAGCACCGCACCGGCCTGCCGGGCCTGCGTCGGCCCGACGCCGTGCACGGCCCGGAACGCGCGGGCGAACGCCTCGTTCGAGCCGTACCCCCAGCGGACCGCCACGTCGAGCAGCGACTCCCGGCCGGCGAGCACGTCGGCGCCCGCAAGCGTCATCCGGCGTCGGCGCACGTACTCCGACAGCGGCAGCCCGGCCAGCGCCGAGAACAGCCGGCCGAAGTGGTGCTCCGACACGCCCGCGATCCGGGCCAGCGCGGCCACGTCGAGCGGCTGGTCGAGCCGCTGTTCGAGGTGGTCCAGCGCGGCGTTGAGCCGATCCAGCACCCGGTCTTCCCTCCTGGTGACGCCTTCGACGCTAGGTTCCCGGCCGCCCACCGACCCGATCACACCGGACCCGGTCCGGTCGCCTCATCGACACTGGCGGGCGTGTCGCATCATGGCGTGGTGATCTTCCGGAAGCGGCACCACAAGAAAAAGAAGAGCCGGGACTGGTGCAACTGCGACGTGCCCACCTGCGACGGGCCGGGCTGCTGCGACCTGGGCCTCTTCTCGATGCTGCTCACCCTCGGCTCGGTGACCGCGGGCGTCGTCCGGCGGCCCGCCGTGGACCGAGCCGGCCGGGCCGCCATCCTCGGTTACCGGCGCTGGCTGTCGCACCGCTGGCCGGCGACCTGCCGCTACACGCCGACGTGCAGCGCGTACGGGCTCGCCGCGGTGGAGCGGTACGGGCTGGCGGTGGGTGGCCGGATGGCCGCGGACCGGGTACGCCGATGCCGTCCCGACGTCCCGCACGGCACCCACGACCCGCTGCACTGACCCCGCTCGCCTCCGCGCCGCGCGGACGTGCCGGCGCCACCTCGGGGAAGTGGCGGTGTTCCGGTGTGCCGGATGCCGCCACTGCGGCGACCTGGCGTCGATCAACGTGGCGGTCACCCGACCGACGTGGGGCCGCCGAAGACGACAGGTACGCCGGAGGAGTAGAGCACGCTCACCGGCGGCCCGTCCGGTGCGGGCAGGCCCGCGGCGGTGACCAGCTCGTCGTCGAGGTGCAGCAGTTCGGCGCGGTGCAGCGGCCACTGTGGATGCCAGTTCGGCAGGTGGCGGGTGCGGCCGTACGCCCGGGTGTGCAGGCCCCAGCGGGCGGTCAGGAAGTGTTCCAGCGGCGTCGGCTCGGGGATGGGCGCGCCGACGCGTACCGCCATCCGGCTGGTCGCGCCGGCCGGACCGGGCCAGCGGCGGCGGCAGCGGTAGGTGAGCGTGTCACCGGACCGGTCCAGCCGCATCGCCGACCACTTGTACGGCAGACGCAGGCTCACCTGGGCCACCAGCACCGGCACCAGGCGGGACGCGTCGAGCGAGCGGAACACGACAGCGCGCCGCCCCGAACCCTCGACCGAGTAGAGCCGGACGTTCGTCTCCCAGAATGTGCCGAGGTACGGCACGCCCGGGCCACGGCCGAGACCCAGCCCGACCATCCGGAACCCGATCAGCCCCACGTAGGTGAGCCCGTCGAGCGTGTCCGGCCGGGTGCCGGCGGGCAGCAGCGGCGCCACCCGTTCCGGCGGGACCGCCCAGTGCAGGAAGGCGAGATCGTGCCAGCGCTGCGCCAGCCAGGCCCGGCGGATGGCGCGTACGGGAGCGTGCTCGACCGGCTCGATCTCCACCGGTCCATCCTGCCTCCCGGACGCGCCGGGAGTCACTCCGGGCGGTGGCAGACCGCCTCGACGTTGTTGCCGTCCGGGTCGCGGACGAACGCGCCGTAGTAGGCGGCGTGGTATTCCGGCCACTCCTTCGGCGCGTGCAGCACCTCCGCCCCGGCCGCCACCGCCGCGTCGTGGAACGCGCGCACCGTCGCGCGGTCGGCGGCGGTGAACGCGATGTGCACCGGCACCGGCGTGGCGCCGGACGGCGCGGGCTCCACCCAGAAGTCGGGCGCGTCGACGCCGTAGCCGATCGGGCCGGGCTCCATCAGCCGCCGCCCGCCCAGCGGGGCGAGGACCGCGTCGTAGAAGGCGCCGCTGGCCTTCAGGTCGCGTACCGCTACGGAGAAGTGGTCGAGCACGTCGCCTCCCTGCGATCGTCGATGACCGCGCCAGGCTACGAGACCCCTACGACAATCCGCCGTGGTATTCGACGTACCAGCGAGACTGCTCGGCCACGTCGAACGCTGCTACGTCCTCGGGATCGACAGCCGACAGGTAGGCGAGAACCTCGGCCGCCTCCGCCGTGCCGAGCGTCCGCAGGTGAGCGAGCGTCTGCTCCCGCCCCGCCCCGCACAGCAACTGCCATTCCACGGAGCACGCGGCGTCGAAGCTGGAGTGCTTGGCCTGCCAGATCAGCAGTACGTCGGCCAGGTCACCGTGCAGGAACAACTGCTCGCAGCCCAGGTGGATGAGGGCGCTGTCGTTATCGGCACCGAGACGGATCTGCTCGCGCAGCATCGACCGCACCGGCTCGACGTCTGCCGGACGCAGTCCGTGCCGCTCGTACCATTCGTCGTCGTTCACGCGGTCATCCTGCCGGACACCGCGACCATCGGACCGGCTCGCCGTCGCCTGGCGGTGTCCGCGACGATCAGCAGGCCGGGAACCGCGCCGAGCAGCCAGATCACGCCCACCGGCCAGTGGATCACCTCGCCGACCGCGCCCCGGATCTCCGGCACGTCACCGACCACGTAGGACGCCTCCGGGTCGGTCGTGCGGCAGTCGAGCGTCCACGTACCCGGCATCGGCACCCGCACGGTCGCCACCCAGGAATAGGTGGCGGCGTCGCTGCCGTAGTCGCCCGGCGGGACGGAGACCGGCTCGGCCGTCCGGACCTCCGCGCCGCCGCCGGTGACGCGGCAGTCCGGGTCCGCCGGGGAGAAGCCCACCGCGAAGATCGCGTACGCCCCGGCGGCCGGTGCCGTGAACCGGCCCGCCGACGTCGAGTAGGGGCCGACGCCGCCGTACTCATGCGGGGGTTGCCCGATCGTGCTGTCCTCGGCGCCGAGCCCTACCGCGGACTGGGCCAGCAGCGCGCCGAACACCACGGCGAGCCCGCCGATCAGATAGCCGCGCCGCGACGCCGGGCGGGCCCGGTGGGGCAGGCGCCCGCCGGCGGCGTACCCGATCAGCGCTCCGGCCACCGCGAGCGCCGCGCCGCCGAGCAGAGCCCGCCCCCAGCGGGCCTCGCCGGTCAGCGGCACGACCCACCGGAAGAACGCCAGTGACAACGCGAGAAGCGCCGTCGCGACCAGCGTGGACACGCCCAGGGCCACCCCGGGCCGCCGGGGCTGCCGGGCCGCCAGCACGGCGGCGAGCACCGGTGACGCGAGCACGGGCCACCACAGCGCGGTCGAGACCGGCTGGTCCTCCTCCCATCTGTGGGTCCACTCGAAGAAGACCAGCGGAGCCGGCACCGTCGCCGCCAACCAGGCCGTCAGCACTCCGGGACCGGGCAGCGTCGCGCTCATCCGTCGATCCTCGACCACCCGGATCATCGACGGAAGTCCGCGAGCCGTCCGAAAGGGATTGCTCACGCAGCGTAGGATCGCGTGCGACACAGCCGAACACACGGGGGAAACGATGTTCGAGCGCCTGGGCAGATTCGTCGTGGGCAAGGCCTGGTGGGTGATCGGCGGCTGGGTCGTCGCCGCGATCGCGATCATCGCCGCCAGTCCTTCGCTGAGCGACATCACCTCCGCGGACCAGGAAAGCTTCCTGCCGCGCACCTACGAGTCGGTGCAGGCCACCGAGCTGGGCGCGAAGTCGTTCCCGCAGGCCGCCACCGCCACCGCAACGGTCGTCGTCAAACGCAGCGACGGCAAACCGCTGACCGCGGCCGGCGAGGCGCGCGTGGGGCAGCTGGCCGCCGCGCTCAAGGCCCGGAACATCCCGCAGACCTCCGGCTACCTCACCGGCCCGCAGGCCGTCGCGCCGGACAAGTCCGTGCAGGTGGTCACCGTCGGTCTCGACGCCGACAGCCCCGACGACCCGGGCCTGCTCGACGCGGTACGCGACCTGCGCGCCGCCCTCGGGCCGGACCTGGCCGGCAGCGGCCTGACCGCCGGGGTGGCGGGCGACGTGGCGAGCTTCGTCGACAACGAGGACACGTTCAACGACGCGTTCGCCGTCGTCGGCGTCGCCACCATCGTCCTCATCATCGGGCTGATCCTGATCATCTTCCGCAGCCCGATCGCCGCGCTGCTGCCGGTCGTGGTCATCAGCGTCGTCATGTCCGTCACCACCGGGCTGGTCGCCGCCGCCGGCAAGGCGTTCGACCTCAACGTCAGCCAGGACCTCCAGACCATCCTGCTGATCGTGCTGTTCGGCATCGGCACCGACTACATCCTGTTCCTGCTGTTCCGCTACCGCGAGCGCCTGCGCGCCGGAGACGACAAGCGCACCGCCATGATCGTCTCGGTGCAGCGGGTCGGCGAGGTCATCACCTCCGCCGCCGGTGCGGTCATCGTGGCGTTCCTGGTGCTGCTGCTCGCCTCACTCGGCTTCTTCGGGTCGCTCGGCCCGGCGCTCGCCATCGCCGTCGGCGTCATGCTCGTCACCTCGCTGACCCTGATCCCGGCGCTCGTGTCGCTGCTCGGCCGGTGGGTGTTCTGGCCGTCGAAGGCGTGGCAGCGCCCGCCCAAGGCGACCCTGTCCCGGCGGCTCGGCGCCGTCGTCGGCCGCCGCCCGGCCGTGGTGGCCGCCGCTTCGGGCGCGCTGCTCGTCGCGCTCGCCGCCGGTGTGCTCGGCTACAAGGCCGACTACGACTTCGGCGCCGGCTTCCCGCAGGACACCGAGTCGGCGCGGGCCGCCCAGGACCTCCAGCGCGGGTTCGCCGCCGGGGCGCTCGCGCCCACCGAGGTCTACCTGACCACCGGCAACGGCACCCCGCTCACCGAGCAGCAGGTGAACGACTTCGCCGCCGCGTCGGCGCGCGCACCCGGCGTCGGGCAGGCGCAGCCGCCGGAGCGCAGCGCCACCGACCCGAGCGTCGTCCGGATCAACCTGCTGCTGAACGAGAACCCGATGTCCAACGAGGCGATCACGCTCGTACGCGACGACCTGCGGAAGTCCCTGCACGAGGCGGCTCCGCCGGGCACCAGGGCACTCGTCGGCGGCACCACGGCGATCTTCGCGGACATCAACTCGGCGAACAACAGGGACCTGTCGGTGATCCTGCCGGTGGCCGCACTCCTGATCGCGATCATCCTGGCGCTGCTCCTGCGCAGCCTCGTCGCGCCGGTCTACCTGGTGATCGCCGTGCTACTCAACTTCGCCGCCACGCTCGGCGCCACCGTCTACGTGTTCCAGGGGCTCCAGGGCAACCCGGGCGTGACGTTCCAGCTGCCGATCATCCTCTACCTGTTCGTGGTGGCGATCGGCACCGACTACAACATCCTGATGATCGCCCGACTACGCGAGGAGGCGCGCGAGGGCCACGAACCGCACCAGGCCGCCGCGATCGGGGTGGAACACGCCGGGCCGACAGTCGCCGCGGCCGGGCTGATCCTGGCCGGCACGTTCGGGGTGCTGATGCTCGCGCCGATCTCGTTCCTCCAGCAGATGGGCTTCGCGGTGGCGATCGGGATCGTGCTGTCCGCGTTCGTCATGTCGATGTTCTTCGTGCCGGCGCTGACCGGGCTGATCGGCCACAAGGCGTGGTGGCCGGGGCACGGCGACGAACGGCGCAACGGCGGCGGCCGGCACGCGGCACCGGCACCTGCGGACGCGGCGTCGACCTGACTGTGACCCGCCCCGGCGCGGCTCAGCCCTCGCCGGGGCGGACCAGCCCGCTCTCGTACGCGATCACGACGAGCTGCGCCCGGTCGCGGGCGTTCAGCTTCTGGAGCAGCCGGCTCACGTAGGTGCGGGCGGTGTCGGGGCTCAGGAACAACGCCTGCCCGATCTCCGCGTTGGACCGTCCGGCGCCCACCTGCGCCAGCACGTCCCGTTCCCGTGCGGTCAGTCCGGCCAGCCGCCCCGGGTCGGCCACCGGTGAACGGGCCGCCGCGGCGAGCACCCGCCGGGTGACGGCGGGGGAGAGCAGCGCGTCGCCACCGGCGACGGTCCGGACCGCGTCCCGCAGCGCGTCGGGCGGGGTGTCCTTGAGCAGGAAACCCGCTGCCCCGGCGCGGATCGCCTCGAACAGGTACTCGTCGTCGTCGAACGTGGTGAGCATGACGACCTGCACGCCGTCCAGCATCGAGTCGGTCAGGATCCGCCGGGTCGCCTCCAGTCCGTCCCCGCCGGGCATCCGTACGTCCATCAGCACGATGTCGGGCCGCTGCTCCCGTACCACCGAGAGGCCGCTGCCGCCGTCGCCGGCCTCGCCCACCACCTCGATGTCCGGCGCCCGGTCGAGCAGCGCGCGCAGGCCGGTACGTACGAGGTGCTGGTCGTCGACGAGCACGACGCGGATCGGGTTCACGCGGCGACTCCCGTCAGTGGCAGGTGGACCGACACCCGGAAGCCGGCGGTGCCGCCCGTGCCGGTTGCGGCGGTTGCTCCGGTGCTGCCGGTTTGGATGGTGCCGGTTTCTACGGTGCCGCCGAGCAGGGCTATCCGCTCGGCCATGCCGCGCAGGCCCTGGCCCGTCCCGTCCCTGCGCCCGGCGGGCGGGCCGCCGCGGCCGTCGTCCACCACCTCCAGCGCGAGCCGGCCGGGCGTGGCGCGGACCGTGACGGTGACCCGGGTGGCATCGGCGTGGCGCAGGACGTTCGTCAACGCCTCCTGCACGACCCGGTAGACGGTGCTGCCCACGACTGCCGGCAGCGTGTCCACCGGACCTTCGATCCGCAGGTCGACAGTCAGCCCACCCCGGCGTACGCCGTCCACGAGCGCCGGGAGCCGGTCGAAGCCGGGGGCCGGTTCCCGTGGACCGGGTTCCCGGCGCAGCGTGCCGAGCGTCGCCCGCAGCTCCGCCATCGCGCTGCCGCTCACCGACCGGATGGCGGCCAGCGCGCTCTCCGCCTGCGCCGGGTCGCTGTCGGCGAGCGCCTCCCGGGCGACGGCGGACTGCAACGTGATCACCGACATGGTGTGCCCGAGCGTGTCGTGCACCTCCCGGGCGATGCGCAGCCGTTCCGCCTCGACCTGACGGGCCGCCTCCCGGTGGCGCTCCTCGTCGGCCGCGACCGCCTGCCGGACCAGCGCCGCCCGCAGCGACCTGCGGTTGCGTACCGCGTCACCGAGGGCGATGACGGCGAGCAGCAACGCCGCCTCGGAGCCGAGTTCCGTACCGACGACCACCGCGATGTCGTCGCCCTCGGCCAGCCGGGCGACCACGGACACGGCCAGCAGGCTCCCGGCCACCACGGCGGCCGGGACGACACGCCCGCGCTCGGACACCCGGTAGAGGACGGCGGCGGCCGGGGCGGCCACTCCGACGGGCGGCAGGTCCAGCGCGTAGTACCCGAGGATCACGACCGCCGTGGCGACCAACGCCGGCAGCGGCCACCGCCTGGCGCACAGCACCAGCCCGCCGAGCACCGCGCCGACCACGACGGCGAGCACCGCGCCGCCGGGCGAGGGCCGGTCGGCCGCCACGGCCACCGCGACCAGGCCGAGCGTGGCCGCCGCGAGCAGCACATCGGCGCGGGTGGGCGAGGTGTCGGGCACGCCTTCGAGCCTAGGTCCGCGCGGACCCTCACCGCTGTCGTCCGCAGGCGTCAGGGACGACCCCGAGGCGTACGCCGAGAAGCGACATCCGGTCGCGCGGCCACGCGGACGACGGCCGGGGACGGCCGACCTAGCGTCGATGGCGTCCCCGAAACGTGAGGAGAACCCTCGTGGTACGCACAAGACTGACCTGGCTCGCCCTTATTGTCATGGTGTGGGCGGCAATGATGTCGTTCGGCGGGGTCGCCGCCGAGACCGTCATGCTCTACCCGAACATCTTCAGCGACGCGCCCGCCTCGCTCGACCGGGCCCGCGAGTTCCTCGTCCACGGCGGCCCGCACGACTACTTCCCGCCGCTCGGCGCGTCGGTGATCCTCAGCAGCGTCGCCGCGATGCTGCTCACCTGGCGCGACCGCCGGCTGCGCTGGTGGGTCGCCGGCGCCACGGCCGTGTTCGTCGTCTGCGAGTTCGTGTTCTCCGCTGTCTTCTTCTGGCCGCGCAACGAGATCATGTTCGTGGACCCGGTGGGAACGCACTCGCCGGAGTACCTGCGCCAGGTCGCGGCCGAATTCGTCGCCGGTCACTGGGTGCGCTTCGCCGGGGGCGCGGTGACGGCCGTACTCGCGTTCGTCGCGCTGCTGAAGTTCGTGCGCTCGACCGCGTCCGTTCCGGCTCCCGCGTCGGCTTCGGTGCCCGCTTCGGCGCCGGCTTCGGCATCCGGCTCCGGGTCGGCGGAGGTGACGCGATGAGCGCGGGTCGCCGTACCCTCGGGTTCTCCTGGCCGGCGTTGGTTGCGCTCGCCGCGTTGGCCGCCCCGCGCGTGGCGCTGCACGACCTGGACGTCGTGCCGGAGGGCACGGTCGTGGCTGCGCTGCTGGCGGTCGGGCCGCCGCTGTGCTGGGTGGCCGCCGTGCTGTGGCGGCGGCCACCGCGCCCGTTCCTGACGATCGTGGTGATCGGGGCGCTGTACGGGGTGTTCCTGGCGGCCGGTCACCAGGTGTTCTGGGACTCGTCGCTGGGGATGGATGCGCCAGGGCTGGCCGGGCTGGAGCCGGGGGCGCGGGAGGCGTTGTTGCGGGGTGCGGCGGTGATGTCGAGCCTGGTCACCGGGACGATGGTCGGGGTGGTCGCGGGTGGGGTGGCGGTGCTGTTGTCCCGAGTGCTGCCAGCGCCGGCCCGACGTCGTGAGCAGGCCGACGCTTCTCGCCCGCTCGCCTGACTCGGCGAGCGGGCGAGATCCCAGGTCAGGCAGCGATCGCCCGGGCGGCGGCGTACATGTCGGCGGGCAGCGGATGCCGCAGC
This sequence comes from Micromonospora sp. CNZ297, assembly GCF_007827625.1. Classification (NCBI taxonomy): domain Bacteria; kingdom Bacillati; phylum Actinomycetota; class Actinomycetes; order Micromonosporales; family Micromonosporaceae; genus Micromonospora; species Micromonospora sp. CNZ297. Next base: position 103,019 of record NZ_VISU01000023.1, read on the forward strand.
TCCCAGAGGATCCGCATGGGCCGGTCGCCGCTGTGCTCCCGGTATGTCATCGGACCCGCGTACAGGTACGGCGGTGCGCCCAGGTCGCGATCGGCGATCTTGGTCTCGCGGACGAACAGGTGCACCGTCGAGCCCTGCGCGACGTGGTTGACGTACCGCTGGCCGGTGGCCGAGCCTGATGAGGTGGTGCTCTGCGACTCCCACTGGAACAGCTTGTCCGTGATAGCGCGGTCGGCGTACATGGTGGTGGGGGAGTAGTGCTCCTCGGACTTCACGAGCGTGACGAAGAACAGATCCGCGCGCTCGTCGGGCAGCCACTTCACGCCCTCGCGCAGCGAGCCGGGGTTGGTCATGCCGAATGCTGCGCACGCCTCGTTGCGGCTGTAGCGGGCGTGTACCCGCAGCGGCACCCGGCCCGGGGCAGGTGGCTCGGTGACCCGATGGATGCGGTCACGGAGCACGTCGACTACCTGCGGCAGCTCGGCACAGCGCGCCGGTTCCGCCCACAGCCTCCTGAGCCGGGCGTCGCGTTCGGCCAGCGGCACCGACGCCCCCCACAGGCTGAAGTGCAGCATGTCGAGCAGCCGCCCGGCGGTGGGGCGCTGTCCGGCGGCGACCTGAGCGATCAGATCCAACCTGTCGACATCATCGGTGTGGAGCATCCGGCCGATGGCCCGGCTCAGGTCACGGTCGTCCGGGCCGCCTTCGTCCGGGTCGAGACCGGCGAGGCGCCGCAGCCCGGCCCAGCCGCCGATGCTCGCCGATCGGTAGACGTCCTCGATTTCCAGGCCGGTCTCGCGCAGGAAGTCGGACAGACTGACGTCACCGAGCTGCCGCAGCTCGGCCACAAGCGCGTTCTTCGACGTCGGGAGCGCCGACTTGAGGTTGGCGAGGACGATCTCCTTCGCCACCCGGTCCAGCTCGATGTGGCAGCCGCTGGGTAGCGAGGGGAAGTCCTCCCGGACGGCCGCTTCGACCGCCCGCCGGCTGACCCCGGCGAGCGCCCGCCAGCGCATGTCGAACCGGAAGTTCGCGTGCTGACCGCCGATGAAGTCGAGCACCGTCAGGCACGGCTTGTCGTCGTCCAGCCGCAGACCCCGTCCGAGCTGCTGGAGGAAGATCGTGGCGCTCTCGGTGGGGCGCAACATGAGGATGGTGTCGACCATCGGCAGGTCGACGCCCTCGTTGAACAGGTCGACAGTGAAGAGCACCTTCACCTCGCGCTTGCGGAAGCGGTCGATCAGCGTGTGCTGCTCCGGCCGGTTGACCTGCGATGTCACTGCCGCCGCCGGTACACCGTGCCGGGTGAACCAGTCGGCCATGAACTCCGCGTGCCCGATGCTGACGCAGAAGCCGAGCGCGCGCATCCGCCCGACGTCAGCGATCCGCCGGACCGCGTGCAGGATGAGCCGCGCCCGTGCGTGATTGCCGGTGTAGACGCCGTCGAGCTCGCCCTTGTCGTACCCCTGTCCGCGCTTCCACCGCACCCGCGTCAGGTCCACGTCGTCGTGCAGGCCGAAATACTGAAACGGCGCCAGCAACTGCCGTTCGAGGGCCTCCCACAGGTGCAACTCCACCGACGCGCGGCCGTCGAACCACCGGCGCACGTCACGGCCGTCGCTCCGCTCGGGCGTCGCGGTCAGACCCAGGAGTACGCGCGGCCGAAGCCGTTCCAGCAGCGCCGTGTAGGTGGCCGCCTCGGCGTGGTGGAACTCGTCGACGATCACCATGTCGAACGCCTCGGGGTCGATCTCCCGCTGGCGCAACGACTGGATCGACGCGAAGACGTGCTTCCACCCCTGCGGCCGATCGCCGCCCACAAGCGTCTCGCCAAACGTGCCGTCACCCATGACCTGGCGGAACACCGACCGGCTCTGCCGCAGGATCTGCTCCTGATGTGCGACGAAGAGCAGCGAGTCGACGCGGCCGGCTCGCCGGAGCCGGCGATAGTCGAGCGCCGCCACCACCGTCTTGCCGGTGCCGGTCGCCATCACCACCAGGTTGCGCCAGCGGCCGTGCACCAGGCGTTCGGCGTCGAGGTCGTCAAGAACTTCCTGCTGGTACGGGAACGGCCGCACGTCCAGGTTCGCGATCTCAGTCGGTGCGTCGTCGGCGCGTTCCCCGCGCAACGCGACACGTAGGCGCTCGCCATCGGCTGCCGGGTCGTAGGTCTCGAACGCCGAGTCGTTCCAGTAGTCGGCGAACGTCGCCTCGAACGTGTCGATGATGTGCGGCTGCTCCAGGTTCGAGATGCGCACGTTCCACTCCACGCCGTCGACGAGCGCGGTCTTGGAGAGGTTCGACGAGCCGACGTACGCGGTGGTGGTGCCGTTGTTCCGCCGGAACAGCCATGCCTTGGCGTGCAGGCGGGTGGTCCGCGTCTCGTAGGACACCTTGATCTCGGCACCCAGCTCGGCGAGCCGATCGAGCGCCCGCTGATCGGTGGCGCCCATGTACGTCGTCGTGATGACCCGTACCCGACCGCCTCTGCCGACCAGCTCGGTGATCGCGGGCTCGATGATGCGCAGCCCGTGCCACTTGATGAAGGCGCAGAGCAGGTCCACCTCGTCCGCCGACGCCATCTCGTGGCTGACCTCGTGGCCGATGCGCGGCTGGTGCCGGCCGTTGACCAGGAGCGCGCCGGTGGAAAGCGGCGTCGAGGGGCGGATCGGGAAGACCGGTGCGGCCGGTGGGGTGGGCGGTGAGGCGATGGCGTGCAACAGACGTTGGGCGTCTGCCACCTGGTCGTCGGCGGTGACGGCGCGGGGCTCGGCCTGAGCGATGTGCGCGGCGATGCGGTTTGCCAGGTCAACCTGCCGGGCCAGCTTGTTCCCTCCGCCGCCGACGCCGAGGAGCGCCCGCCGCGCGAGGCCCGCGATGTGCCGGGCCAGGACGTCGTGCGCGTCGGCGGCATCCAGCTTCGCATCCCGGACGAGGGCGCTATCGACATGCCTGAGCTGCGTCGCCAGCTTCTCCGTGATCAGGTGTTCGTAGATGCCCTGCTCAAGATCCCCCACGAAGGCAAGCTAGCCGCGATGAACGCCGGGCGGAAGCCGGTGCGGTAGGCGTCAGAAGCTTTGTCCCTGCGTCTGTCGGATCATCGACAGCGATCCTGGTTCCAGGCGTCAGATGGCATGGCCGCAGATCCTTCAGTACGAAGAGAGGAATCGCTCATAAGCCTGCCGCACCCCAATACAGGTCGAGTATCGCCGGCATGAGCAGCGGAGACGCCGCCAGTGTCTCCTGAGATGCACTGTCGTGCGCGGCGCCGTACCGATCCACCACGAGAGCCCCCGCCTCCCGCGCGATGATGACGCCGGCTGCCATGTCCCACAGGTGGTTCGAAAGAGTTATCGCAGCGTCCAGTCGTCCCTCGGCGAGCCAGGCCAGGTCGAGCGCGGCGCTACCCGTCATTCGTACGCGCTGGGCCCGTGCAGCGAGCTGGGCGGCCAGGGCGAGTCTCATCGCGTTCTTGGTATCGGCGTCGGGTCCGACCGCGTAATCGCCGACGGCGACGATCGCGTCCCTCAAGACGCTGACCCCGCTAGTCGCTATGCGCTGCCCGTTAGCGTGCGCGCCGCAGCCTTCCACGGCGGTGTAGAGCGAGCCCAGGAACGGCAGCTCGATCACGCCGAGCACCGGATTGTTCCGATGCACGAGTGCGAGCGAGACGGCGCACATCGGCAACCGACGGAGGAAGTTCGCGGTGCCGTCGATGGGGTCGAGTACCCACCGGAGGTCGGCTCGACCGGCGTTTCCCTCCTCTTCACCGAGAAAGCCGATGTCGGGCGTCTCCGCTGCCAGGAAGGCGCGAACATCCCGCTCGATAGCGAAGTCGAGGTCGGAGGCGACGTCGCGGTCGCCCTTGAGGGTGAGTGCGCCAGGAACGCCCTGCCGCATCGCCAGAACAGCTCGCCTGACGGCCTCGGTCGCGACGGGAAGGAGGTCCTTATAGGCGCTCACAGCGCCTTCCCGCGCTGCCAATGCGACTCGAAGAACTGCTCGAACACCTGGTAGAGCCCGGTCCGGTGCGCGTCTCGTTGGATCACGAAGGCGGGTGAGTCGACGCCGCGACTGTCGGTCAGGTAGGGCTGCGCCACACACTGATCATCCGCGAGCACGACGTTGAAGCGAAGAGTCTCGTCATAGGTCGCCAACTCCATCCGAGTCCGGAGTTCAACGGGTAGGCGCTCGCGGACTCGCAGCAATGTCTCCAGGTTGAGTTTCGTCAGCGCCGTGAGCTGCCCGGATAGGAATCCCTCCTCCGCCTCGCGCGCCTTGATCGCTGTCCCCGCTGGATCCAAAAACAGGCATCGTGCGTGGGTGCCGCTTGCCAGGAGCGCTTGCCAGTGACGGTCCGCGTAATCCTGGCAGAGCATGTTGAGAGACAACCCGATCGCACGGACGCGACGTGCGCCATCTAGGAGGCGTTCCGCGGGCAGGTGAGCGGTGAGCTGCGACCGGCTTGGAAAGACCGCGATCAGACCAGCTAGTACTCCAGCCGGGGATTGTGATCACGGCTCGGTGAGGGCTTGTCGGGTGTAGTGGCTGGTCATGGCTTGGGCTTGGTGGCGTCGTCGGCGG
>NZ_VISU01000024.1:0-103667 GCF_007827625.1 Micromonospora sp. CNZ297
GCGCTGCTGCCCACGGCGGGCGACCACGATCGTGCAGGCCATCCTCGTTCTGCACCACGTCGAAGCCAACCGCTACGCAGGATGAAAAAGGCTCAAGGAGTACGACCCCCCTCACGCTAAGCGGAGAGCGCAACACCCTGAGTCACCAATTACCGGCCGCGTTCCTCTCGACGGCGATCAGCGGTCCGGCCGTCCTCAGGCGGCGGCGCGACGGACGGTGTCCCGCAGGGCCAGGGCCACTGCGGCGAACAGGGCTGCGCCGCACCCCACACCGGAGATCAGGCCGACGGTGCCGGCGCCCGCGCCGAGCGCGTGGGCGAGGAACCCGGCCAGGCCGAGCGCTGTCATCACGGCGCCCAGCCAGTGGTAGAGCGGCATCCGCCAGACGTGGGCGAGGCCGAAGAAGTGCACGCCGACGACCACCGCCACCCAGGCGACGGCCACGGCGGGGCGGTCCAGCACGTTGTTGATCACGGACAGGCCACCGAGGAGCGCGACCGCCTCCAGAGCCACCACCAGCCAGTAGCGGCGGTCCATGAACCCGGCGGCCTCCCGCTGCGGGGCGGGCGTCTCCCGGCCGGCCACCCGGAACAGCGTGACCAGGAGCAGCGCGGCCACCAGCAGGCCGGCGACGCGCACCACGAGCGGCCAGGGCGCGGGCAGGCCACCGCTGTTGACCAGCACGAACACGGTGCCGAACGAGATGGCCACGAGCGAGCCGATCACCAGCCCCGACGGTCGTCCCCTGGTCCCCGTGCTCATGGCGTCCCCTCCGGTCCCTCGCGCTCGCGCCTCGACCCGCGATCAAGGGCGTGGCGTCTGTACCCGCGCCCGGACGCGGCACAAACCCCTTGATCACTATGTCGGAGAGCGGTGGCCGGGCCCGCGCGGGCCCGGCCACCGGTGATCAGCTCGCGGTGCAGGTTAGGGCGGGGGTGGAGTTCGTGCCCTGCCAGCTGCCGATGAAGCCGAAGCTGGTGCTCGCGCCGGCGCCGAGGCGACCGTTGTAGTCGACGTTGCGGGCGGTGTACGCCGACCCGCTGTTGCTGACGCTGGCGTTCCACGCCTGGGTGACGGACTGGCCGTTGGCGAACGTCCAGCGGACCGTCCAGCCGGTGATCGCGGCGGCTCCGGCGGTCACCTTGACCTCGCCCTGGAAGCCGCCCTGCCACGAGTTCGCGATGGTGTAGGTGGCGGTGCAGCCACCGGACGGCGGGGGCGTGGTGGTGGGCGGCGGGGTCGGGCTGGGGCTGCTCGTCGGCGTCGGGCTGCTGGTCGGGCTGCCGGTGGGGCTGGCGGTGGGGCTGGCGGTCGGGGTGCTGCCGGCGTACACCGACGCCTCGCGGGACGTGGCGGCGATGCCGTTGGCGCCGTTGAAGATCCGCTGACCCCAGCTGGTGAGCTGGGCCGGGTTGAACGCGGTGGTCATGTCCAGGTACTCCACGCCGCCGCCGTTGCCGCTCCACGACCAGCCGAGGTAGCCGATGCCGTTGGCCTGGGCGTACGCCATGATGGCGTCCTCGTCCGGGTTGCCGTCGGAGTGGTTGAAGCCGAACTCGCCGACCACGATGGGCAGCCCGGCGGTCCGGAACCGGCCCAGGTAGTCGCTGATCTCGGCGGCGGTGTCGAACACGCCGTACATGTGGATGGAGAAGACGGTGTTGCGCTGCGGGTCGGCGGCGAACACGGTGCCGGCGTTGTCGCGCATGGTGAACGTCCAGTCCTGGCCCCAGTTCGGCGCGTCCACCATGATCGTGTGGGTCAGGCCGGCGGCGCGCAGCCGCTTGATCGCGTTCGACGTGTCGGTGGTCCAGGCGCTGTAGCCCTGGTTGCCGAACGGCTCGTTGCCGATGTTGACGATGACGTACTTCTCCTGGCCCTTGAGTACGTCGGCGATGCTCAGCCAGTAGTCGGTGGCCTTCGCCAGCGTGGTGGCGGCGCCGTCCTCGCCGTACCCGGTGGTGTCGTGCACCTCCAGCACGCAGATCATCCGGTTGGCCTTGCACAGCGAGATCACGTTCGCCACGTCGGCGGCGCTGTTCTTCGTCCAGCGGTCGCCGCTGGACAGGACGACCCGGACGGTGTTCGCGCCGAGCGCCTTGATGTTGGCGAAGGAGCTGGTCTGCTGCGGGTACCAGGTGTGCGCGTGGTTGACCCCGCGCATCACGAACTCGACGCCGTTGGCGTCGTAGAGCCGCCCGTTGGAGACGGAGAACCCGGTGGCGGCGTGGGCCGGCTGCCCGAGGGCGAAGACGGCGGCGAGGGCCGTCAGCAGGGCGGCGCCCGCGACGGAGAGCAGTTTCTTCATGGCTGTCCTCAGGGGAAGGTCTCCCCCGTGCCCGAGCGGGGGTGCGGTGACGGTGACGAGGTGGTGGCGACTGAGCCCGGTAGCCGCCGCCCGGTTCCCGAACGGACGCAGGCATCAGCGTAGGGCGATGGAAGGCATTAGGCAACCGGTTAAGCGGGGCAAGCCGGGAGGCGGCGAGGTGCGACCGCGGCAATTCGACTGAACCGGTTAAGAAGCCGGGGCACGTCAACCGGGGAAGCGGACAGCAGGGTTGACCCGCGCCGGGCGGGGTATCCGGGGACGATCCGCCCCGGGAAGGAGACGTGCCATGGTCAACGTCGGTTACACCCTCATGTGCGAGCAGGCCGGCCCGAAACAACTGGTCGACCACGCCGTACGCGCCGAGGCCGCCGGCTTCGACCATCTGGTCATGTCCGACCACTACTACCCCTGGCTGGAGTCCCAGGGCCACTCCCCGTACGCCTGGTCGGTGCTCGGCGCGGTCGCCCACGCCACCAGCCGGGCCGAGCTGATGTCGTTCGTGACCTGCCCGATCCGGCGGTACCACCCGGCGGTGGTGGCGCAGAAGGCCAGCACCATCGGGGTGCTCTCGGACGGACGGTTCACGCTCGGTCTCGGCGCCGGGGAGAACCTCAACGAGCACGTGGTGGGCGGGTGGCCGCACGTGCAGCAGCGGCACGAGATGTTCGAGGAGGCGCTGCAGATCATCCGGCCGCTGCTCAACGGCGAGACGCTGACGTTCTCCGGCAACCACTTCGACGTGCCCGACGCGTACGTCTGGGACCGGCCGGAGCGGCCGGTGCCGATGGCGGTGGCCGCGTCCGGGCGGCAGTCGGCCACGCTGGCCGCCGAGTACGCCGACGCCATGATCGCCACCGACCCGCTGTCCCACCTGATCGACATGTACGAGGAGGCGGGCGGCGCGGGCCGCCCCCGCTACGGGCAGGTCGCCATCTGCTACGGCCCGGACGAGGACGAGTGCCGCAAGATCGTGCACGACCAGTTCCGCTGGTTCGGTCTGGGCTGGAAGGTCAACGCCGACCTGCCCGGCCCGGAGTCGTTCGAGGCGGCCACCCGGTTCGTCCGGGAGGAGGACGTGGCCGAGGGCATCTCCTGCGGCCCGGACACCGACCGGCACGTCGAGGCGTTCAAGAAGTTCGTCGATGCCGGCTTCACCCACGTCGCGCTGGTCCAGGTGGGCGGCGACACCCAGCCGATGTTCCTCGACTGGGCCCAGGAGGAACTGCTGCCCCGGCTGCGCGAGCTGTGACCGCCGCACCGCTACCTCCCCCGCTGAGGAGTTGACGCCATGCGTATCGGGAACACCGAGATCCGGCCCGCCGGGGGCGGGCTCGGCTGCCTGCTGATGATCCTCTTCTCGATCGTCGCCTCGGTGGTGCTCACAGTGCTGCTCAACCTGGTCCTGTAGAACCCGGCCCGGCGCGCGCGACGGCGACACCAGAATGGGGCATGCCCCTGCTGACCGCGCTGCCGCTGGCGCTGGAGATGGTCGCCGGGTCGAAGCTCGTCAGCGCCGTCGTCCTCGCCTCCGGCCGCCACCCGCGGCGCAGCTCGGCGGCCTTCCTGGGCGGTGTGGCGGTCGGCGTCCTCGGGCCGCTGACGCTCTGGTACGCGGCGTTCCGGGTGGTGCGGCACACCGCCGTGCACGGCATCGGGGCAGGCGGCAGCCGGCGGCTCATCGACTGGATCGTGCTGGGCCTGCTGGCGGTCCTCATGGTGGTCACGTTCCGCAGGCGGCGGCGCGACCGGCCGTCCGGGTGGCTGCGCCGGTTGCAGGACCCCCGGCCCGCGTACGCCTTCGGTCTGGGGCTGGTGCTCGCCGTCGCCGTACCGAGCGACGAGCTGGTCATGGCGTCGGTCGCGGGAAGCATGGCCGGGCACGGCCGCCCGTGGTGGCATCTGCTGCCGTTCGTCGCGCTCACCGTGCTGCTGCTGGCCCTGCCGCTGCTCACGCTGCTGCTGTCCGGCGAGCGCGCGGAGCGTCTGCTGCCCGCCTTCCGCTCCTGGACCGACAGGCACTCCTGGCTGGTCAGCGAGACGGTCATCCTCATCTTCGCGGCCTTCGTGGTGGCCGACCTGGCGGGGTCGTTCAGCCGGCCGTGAGGTCCACCTCGGCCAGCACCGGATAGTGGTCCGAGGCCGAGTCGGCGTCACCGTCGCGGACCACCCGCACCGCTCGTACCCGGTCGGCCAGCGCCGGGGTGGCGAGCAGGTAGTCCAGCCGCATCCCGGCGAACTCGGCGCCGCCGTGCCGGGTCGGCACGGTCAGGCCGCCGGGTTCGTCGCCGCCGGACCGCGGCCACAGATCGACCAGCCCGGCGTCGAGCAGCCGGGCCACCGCGCGGGTGTCCACGGTACGGCCGTCGCGGCGCAGGTGCCGCCGCCGGTACGGCGTGGCCAGCCCGGCCAGCCGGGCGGTGTGGTCGGCTGTGGGCTCCAGCGTGTTCAGGTCCCCGGCGAGCAGGGCCAGCTCTCCCCCGGTGCGCCGGAGCGCGGCGGCCAGCCAGTCCGCCTCCATCCGTCGCCGCCCGCCCGAGTAGGGGTTCAGGTGCGTGCTGAACACGGTGAGCGGTCCCGCGCCGGTGGCGACCTGCACCCGGGCGGCGGCGTGGTGGAACGGGCGGCGGACCCGGCCGGCGCGCAGCACCCGCAGCGGCGGGCGGACCAGCACCGCCACCGGCTGGCCGAAACAGGACCGGGCCAGGTACGGCGTCATCCCGAGCCGCCCGGCCAGGCCGCCCAGCGTGGCGTCCATGCCGCGCAGTTCCTGCAGGGCCAGCACGTCGGGGCGCTGGGCGGTGACGACCGAGACGATCCGGTCCCGGCGGTCGGTGCCGTCGCCGTCCCGCCCGCCGGTCCGGATGTTCCAGGTCATCACCCGCAGCATCGGCTCAGTCCGGCCGCGCGGCCTTGGCCAGCTCGTCGTCCAGCTCGTCGACCTGTTCGGACTCGATCGCCGGCCGGTTGCCCTCGTACACGTCGGCGTTGGGGCGGATCACCCAGTACAGCAACGACAGCCAGAGCGCGCCGAGCAGGATCGCGCCCATGAAGTCGGTCGGGTGGTGCATACCCCGGTACATCCGGGAGGTGGCCACGCCGACCGGCATCAGCACCGCCAGGCCCACGAACAGCCACCGCCACCACCTGTCGGTACGCGGGAACACGATGACCGCCATGGCCACCCAGAGGCAGATGGTCGCCGCGATGTGCCCGGAGGGGAACGACGAGGTGGGCATCTGCCCGTCCAGGTTCTCCACCGGCGGACGGGGGCGGTCCACCACCCGGGCGCTGGCCAGGAACAGGCTCAGCTCGCCGAACATCGCCAGCACCACGTACAGCACCGGCCGCCACCGCCGCCACACGGCCAGCACGATCGGGCAGAACACCAGCGACACCAGCAGGATCGCGTGGGTGTCGCCGAACTTGCTCCACCACCAGCTCAGCTCCGTGAGCGCGTCGGTGTGCCGCTCGGCGAACCAGCGCGGCACCTCGGTGTCGAGCGTGTCGAAGAACGTGCCCTTGGCGTGGTAGCTGACGAACATGCCGAACGCGTAGAGCACCCCGAAGACGAGCACCCAGCCGACCAGCAGCTCGGCGATCGCCGAGCGCGGGTGCTCCAGCACCTTCTCCTCGTCCGGCGCGAGCGCCAGGTCCTCGCCCGCCTCCGGCTCCAGGCCCTCGCGCAGCGGCGGCACCGGCCGGCCGCGCTCGCGCCGCCACAGCCGGAAGGCATACGCGGTGACGCCCAGCCAGGCCGCGCCGAGCAGCCAGCCGCCGATCACGTCCGACACGAAGTGCACGCCCAGCGCGATCCGGGTCAGTCCGACCAGGAAGATCAGCAGGGCGGCGATGCCGATGGCGGGCTTGCGCCAGCGCGGCGACATGGCCGGCAGGAACACCAGCAGCAGCGCCCCGTACGCGACGAACGAGCCGAGCGCGTGACCACTGGGGAAGCTGTTGCCCGGTGCGCTGGCGATCGGCACGTCCACCACCGGGCGCAGCCGCCCGACCAGCGCCTTGAGCGACGGGTCGAGGATCAGCCCGCCGGCGCCGGTGACGATCAGGTAGACCGCCAGCCGGGACTGGCGGCGGATCAGCAGGCCCACCACCGCGATGGTGACCAGCCAGATCAGCACCGGCCGCCCGCCCAGGTCGGTGATCGCCTGGAGCACTGTGACCAGCGGGCCGTGCGGGGCCACGAGGTTGTTGAACCACTCGGCCGTCTCGTGGTCGGCGTGGTAGAGCGGGCTCCACCGGAACCGGACCAGCATGAGCAGCACGCCGAACCCGACTCCCGCGCCGGCCACGGCGAGCAGGCCCGCGAGGCTCCGCTCCGCGAAATGGCTGAGCGGCCGGCTCCCGGCTTCCTTGACCGCGGTCACACCGCACCTCCCTCGTTCTTCTGCGAGGCGCGCTGTACCCGATCGGCGTGTTCCGTACACGCCGGACCGGCGTGGCGTCAGAGCGAGGTCATCTCACCGGTGTCGAACAGCTCCGCCCGCTGCGCCTCCGGCTCCCACAGGTCCGGCTGGGCGGGCTCCTCCACCCCGATGCGCATCGCTTCGAGCTGCGCGGCGAACGCCAGCCCGCCGAACAGCGCGATCCCGGTGAGGTTGGCCCAGAGCAACAGGGCCATCATGCCGGTCAGCGCGCCGTAGGTCTGGCCGAATCCGCCGCTGTACTTCACGTACGCGGCGAGCAGCAGGCTGGCCAGCCACCAGATCGCGATGGCGATGGACGCGCCGAAGAAGAGCCAGGACAGGCCGGGCTGGCGGCGTCGCGGGGCGTGCCGGAACAGCACCGCGACGGCCAGCACGGTGAGGCCGAGGCTCAGCGGCCAGCGGATCACGTCCCACCCGGCCATGGCGACGTCGCCCCACTCGTAGTGCCGCCGTACCGACTCGCCCATCGCCCGGCCGCCGACCAGGATCAGGAAGCCCGCAAGCGCGGGTACGCCGGCGACCACCGCGAGGACCGCGGCGCGCAGGTACTTCGCCAGCGCCGGGCGGTCCCGCTCGACGCCGTAGATCCGGTTGGCGCCCCGCTCGATTTGCGCCATCGTGGTGGTCAGCGCGACCAGCCCGGTGAGCAGACCGAGGGTCAGCGCCAGCTCACCGGCGTCCTCGGTGCGCTCGCTGTCGGTGAGCAGGTCCTGCACCATCGCTTCGCTCTGGCCGGGCGTGATCGCCAGCACCGTGTCGGCGACGACCTTGCCGCCCTCGTCCACGCCGAGGTCGGTGATCAGACCGGTGAGCGCGATCAGGAACGGCACCACGGCCAGGCAGAGCTGCAACGCCAGCGCCCGGGAGTGGCTGAACCCGTCGCCGTAGCGGAACCGGATGAACGCGTCCCGCAGCAGGCACCAGCCGCCGTGCCGGCGCAGCGTGTGCCAGGCGTCGTCGGCGGACAGTTGGTCCTCGGTCATCAGCCGGGTCTCGGGGACCAGCTTCGTGCTACTCACGGCGGGCCTCCTCGACCAGGTGCTCACCGCGCTCGCCGACCGCGTCGGCGTCCACCGCCAGGTCGGGATGCTCCTGCGGGCGCGGTACGCAGAGCCAGAGCGACTCGGGGCGGATGGTGGCCTTCAGCGACCGGCCCGGCTCGATCAGGTCGCCGTCCAGCTGCCGGGGCTGCGCCCGGGTGCTGGTGATCTCGACCGAGCGGGCCCGGAACACCTCCATCCCCGGCACCCGGTCGCGACGGCGCAGCACCGCCCAGCCCATGGCGAGCCAGTGGCGCAGCGTACGCGGCGTCAGCACCGCCACGTCGAGCCAGCCGTCGTCCGGTTCGGCCTCGGTGAGCAGGCGTACCCCGCCCTGGAGACGCCCGACGTTGGCGACCAGGACCGAGCGGGCCCGGCGGCGCAGCGGCGGCTTGCCGTCGATGCGCACCGAGACCCGCATCGGCCGGTCGCGCAGGTGGCGGGCGGCGCCCACCACGTACGCGGGCCAGCCGATCCGCTTCTTCGTGGTCTCCGAGGTGGAGTCGAGCATCTGGGCGTCGAAGCCCATTCCGGCCATCACCGCGAAGCACTTGTCGCCGACCACGCCGACGTCGAGGCGGCGCATCCCGCGCTCGACGGCGACCTCCAGCCCGGCGGCCAGGTCGCCGGAGAGGCCCAGGTTGGCGGCCAGCAGGTTGCCGGTGCCCTGGGGCAGCACCGCGAGCGCCACGTCGGTGCCGGCCAGCGCGGTCACGCAGGCCATCACCGTGCCGTCGCCGCCGCAGGCGAAGACGACCTCCGCGCCCGCCTTCACGGCCTGTTCCGCCTGCCCGCGGCCCGGGTCCTCGACCGTCGTCTCGTACCAGGTCGGGGCCGGCCACCCGGCGGCGGCGAGCGCGCCGTCCACGGTGCGGCGGAACTCGTCCAGGTCGGCCACCTTCACCGGGTTGACCACCACTGCCGAGCGCGGGGTGCGGTTCTCCGCGTTCACCGGGCACTTGTCGTCTGCACCGTCCACGGCGTCAGTGTGCAGGACACGGGGCGTGACGGCGACCCGGCGGAGCGGGACGTTGCGAGAACCGCAAACAGGTTTGAAAACCGGATGCGGGTCAGGCCGCCTCGCGCAGCGCCGCGTCGACGCGCCGCCGCAGGTCGTCGATGTCCACCCCGGCCTCGGTGAGCACCACGGCGGCCGGGCCGCCGCCCTCGCGCAGCAGGCCGAGCAGGATGTGTTCGGTGCCGATGTGCCGGTGGCGCAGCCGCAGCGCCTCGCGCAGCGACAGCTCCAGCACCTTCTTGGCGCGGGGCGAGAACGTGCCGTGGTGCGACCCGCGACGCCACCATCGGCGCGGGCGCGGGGTCGCCTCGCGCAGCGCGTCGGGGCCGAAGGACTCCTCGATCCGGGCCACTATCGCGGCGAGGTCGATGCCGATCTCGCGCAGCGCCGCGGCGTCCGCGGCGCCGAGACCGTCCACGCCCTGGGCGGTGTGGCGGGCCACCGCGGCGCGCAGAACCTCGGCGTCGACGCCGCCGGCCGCGAGCAGCCGTACCGCCAGGCTGTCGCGGTCGGCGAGCACGCCCAGCAGCAGGTGCTCGGTGCCGACCGGCCGCCGCCCCTCGGCGCGGGCCTCGTCGAGCGCGTGGTGCACCACGGCACGGGCCCGGTCGGTGAATCGTTCGAACATCACGCCTCCCAGCTCTCGCGCACCGCCGGCCGCCCGGCGTGCTTCTTGTGGACCGCCTGCCGGCTGACCTCGAGGGCGTCGGCGATCTCCTGCCACGACCAGCCCTGTCGCCGGGCGTTGTCGACCTGGATCACCTCGAGCCGTTCGAGCAGCCGGCGCAGGGCGAGCACCGCGCGCAGGCCGACCTTGGGGTCGGTGCTGCCGGCCGCCGCCGCGAGTTCCGTCGCTTGACTCATGCTGTCAATGTAGGTTGACAACACCCCTCGCGTCAACCCTGGTTGACAGGCGACCCGGCCTGCCGCTGTCCGGCCCGTCCCGGTGTTACGGTCCGCTGGTGTTCCGCCGCCGCCCGCTGGACCGGCCGGTCGAGTCCGCGCGCCGGCTCACCGCCGGCCGCCTCACCCTGGAGATCGCCGGCGGCAGCGTGGTCGGGCACCGCTACCCGGAGAACTACGACGTGCTGCACGTCGACCCCGAGCTGCCGCTCGCGGTGATCTGCGACGGGATGGGCGACGGCGAGGGCAGCCGGGTGGCGGGCACGACAGCGGCCCGGACGTTCACCGCGCGGGTCCGCGCCGGCTGGCCCGCCGTCGGCGCCGCCGCGCTGCGGGCCGCCGTGGCCGAGACCCAACGGCGGGTACGCCAGGCCGGCGCCGCGCAGTCCGGCCTGACCGGGTGCACGCTCACCGCGCTCGTGGTCGAGCCGGACGGCGAGCAGGGCTGGCTGGTGCAGCTCGGCGACTCGCGGGCGTACCGGCTGCGCGACGGTCTGCTGGAGCTGGTCACCGTCGACCACACCATGGCCTGGCTCGGCCTGCTGCACGGCTGGTGGCCGGCCGACTCGCCGGAGGCGGCGCGGGCGCGCTACCAGCTGCTGCGCTACGTCGGCCACCCGGACCGGCCCGAGCCGGACCTGCTCGCCGTGCCGCTGCGCCGGGGCGACACCTGGCTGCTGTGCACCGACGGGATCAGCGACCAGCTCGGCTACCACCGGCTGCGCGACCTGCTCTCCGCGCGGCGCGACCCGGCGCGCACCGCCGAGGCCCTGCTCGCCGCGAGTTTGGACGAGGGCGGCGAGGACAACGCCACAGCCGTCGTGCTGCGCGTCCACCCGGCACTGCCCGCCCCGCGCTGACCGCCAGTTCCGCCGACCCGCTCCGGCGCACCCGGTCCCACGACTACGGTGGGTGAAAAGCAGGGGTCGGGAGGTGAGCCGGGGTGGCCGCACCCAGCCACGGCGCGGTGGTGGTCGGAGTCAGCCGGTCCGAGGCCGATCTGACGGTGGTCCGCACGGCCGCCGCCGAGGCCGCCGCCCACGACCGGCCGCTGCACCTGCTGCACGCGTTCAACTGGGCCGCGACGCCCGGCCCGGCCCCGGCCGGCGGCACCCGCACGGACGCGGAGAACGTGCTGGAGCACGCCGGACAGGTCGTCGCCGAGTGCGCGCCGGAGGTGCCCGTCAGCGGCCGGATCGTCGAGGGCTCCCCGGTCGAGGCGCTGCTGCGGGTCGCCGACACCGCCTTCATGATCGCGCTCGGTGACGGGGGCATGTCCGCCCACCCGGACCGCGTGCCGGCCGACACGCCGGCAGTGGACGTGGCCGCCCGGGCGGGTTGCCCGGTGCTGGTCGGGCGCACCCAGCCGGCGCCGCCCGGGCCGCTGCTCGTCGGCTTCGACGGATCGCCCAGCTCGCAGGCCGCCCTCGCGTACGCCTTCGACTGCGCGCAGCACCGCGGCGCCCGTCTGCTCGCCGTCCGGGTGATCGAGCCGGAGTCCGGCGACCGCGACGACGGGCGGCTGGAGGAGGCGGTCACCCGGCAGGCCCGGCGGTATCCCCGGGTCACCGCCGACTGCGAGACCGTCCACGGTGAGCCGAGGTCCGTCCTGCTCGACCGGTCCCGCGCCGCGCAGCTCGCGGTGGTGGCCGCCTGGGGAGACGGGCCGGTAGGGTCCACTCTGGGCGCGGTCAGCCAGTCCCTGCTCTACCACTCGCCGGCCCCGCTGATCGTCGTACGGGGCATCCCCGCGGACGCCGGGGACGGGTCATGACGCCCGCGCGAGGCGGGACCTACGGCCCTGACCGGCGACCCCCGATGGGACGAGGCTGGACGCGCCGGGGAAGAAAATGTGGTCCCCGAGTGGCAGCCGACCCCGAGCCACGAGAGGCTAAGGCAGCATGGACACCGCGGTGAACCTGCACAGCCCCCTGACCGAAGACGAGTTGCGCCGGCTGGACGCCTACTGGCGCGCGGCGAACTACCTGACCGTCGGCCAGATCTATCTGCTCGACAATCCGCTGCTGCGCGAACCGCTCAAGCCCGAGCACGTCAAGCCGCGCCTGCTGGGCCACTGGGGCACCAGCCCCGGGCTCAACCTGCTCTACACGCACCTCAACCGGGTCATCGTGAACCGGGACCTGTCCGCCATCTTCGTCACCGGCCCCGGCCACGGCGGCCCGGCGCTGGTGGCGAACACCTGGCTGGAGGGCACCTACAGCGAGCTGTACCACCACATCCCCCGGGACGAGACCGGCATGCAGCGGCTGTTCCGGCAGTTCTCCTTCCCGGGCGGCATCCCGAGCCACGTGGCGCCGGAGGTGCCGGGTTCGATCCACGAGGGCGGCGAGCTGGGGTACGCGCTGAGCCACGCGTACGGCGCCGCGTTCGACAACCCGGACCTGCTCGTGGCCTGCGTGATCGGCGACGGCGAGGCGGAGACCGGCCCGCTGGCCGGAAGCTGGCTGTCGAACGTGTTCCTCAACCCGGCCCGCGACGGCGCGGTGCTGCCGATCCTGCACCTCAACGGCTACAAGATCGCCAACCCGACGGTGCTGGACCGGATCCCCCGCGAGGACCTGCGGGACATGATGCGCGGCTTCGGCTACGAGCCGTACGTGGTCGAGGGCGACGACCCGGCGACGGTGCACCAGCTGCTGGCCGCCACGCTCGACCGGGCGGTCGACGAGATCACCGCGATCCAGCGCCGGGCCCGCTCCGGCGAGCACGTCGAGCGTCCCCGCTGGCCGATGATCGTCCTGCGGACGCCGAAGGGCTGGACCGGGCCGTCCCGGGTCGACGGCAAGCAGGTCGAGGGCACGTTCCGCGCCCACCAGGTGCCGATCTCCGAGGTGCGGGACAACCCGGAGCACCTGGCCGAGCTGGAGCGCTGGCTGCGCAGCTACCGGCCGGAGGAGCTGTTCGACGCCACCGGCGGCCCGGTCGCCGAGGTGGCCGACCTGCCGCCCACAGGTGACCACCGGATGAGCGCCAACCCGGTCGCCAACGGCGGCAGGCTGCTGCGCAACCTGGAGCTGCCGGACTTCCGCGACTACGCGGTCGACGTACCGACGCCGGGTGAGCCGATGGCCGGCGCGACGGGTGTGCTCGGGCCCTGGGTCCGCGACGTGATCGCCCGCAACCCGGAGACGTTCCGCCTGTTCGGCCCGGACGAGGTCGCCTCGAACCGGCTCGGCGCGGCGTTCGAGGTGACCGACCGCGCGTTCGTGGGCGCCGAGGTGCCCGGCGACGACCACCTCTCCCCCGACGGCCGGGTGATGGAGGTGCTCTCCGAGCACCTGTGCCAGGGCTGGCTGGAGGGCTACCTGCTGACCGGCCGGCACGGCATCTTCACCAGCTACGAGGCGTTCATCCACATCGTCGACTCGATGGTCAACCAGCACGCCAAGTGGTTGAAGGTGACCCGGAACATCCCGTGGCGGGAGCCGGTGGCGTCGCTGAACTACCTGCTGTCCAGCCACGTGTGGCGCCAGGACCACAACGGCTTCTCGCACCAGGATCCGGGCTTCATCGACCACGTGGTGAACAAGAAGGCCGAGGTGGTCCGGGTCTACCTGCCGCCGGACGGCAACACGCTGCTGTCCACGATGGATCACTGCCTGCGCAGCCGGCAGTACATCAACGTGGTGGTGGCCGGCAAGCAGCCCGCGCCGAACTGGCTGACCATGGACGAGGCGATCCAGCACTGCCGCCGCGGCCTGGGCATCTGGGACTGGGCCAGCAGCGACGACGGCACCGAGCCGGACGTGGTGCTCGCCTGCGCCGGCGACGTGCCGACGCTGGAGACGCTCGCCGCCGTCGACCTGCTGCGCCGGCACCTGCCGGACCTGAAGGTACGGGTCGTCAACGTGGTCGACCTGATGCGCCTGCAACCGCCGTCGGAGCACCCGCACGGCCTGCCGGACAACGAGTTCGACACCATCTTCACCCGCGACAAGCCGGTGATCTTCGCGTACCACGGCTACCCGTGGCTGATCCACCGGCTCACCTACCGCCGGACCAACCACGAGAACCTGCACGTGCGCGGCTACAAGGAGGAGGGCACCACCACGACGCCGTTCGACATGGTGATGCTCAACGACCTGGACCGCTTCCACCTGGTCATCGACGTGATCGACCGGGTGCCGGGGCTGCGGTCGCGCGCCGCGCACCTGCGCCAGGACATGGTGGACGCCCGCCAGGCCTGCCGCGACTACACCCGCCGCTACGGCGAGGACGACCCCCGGGTCGCCGAGTGGCGCTGGATCCGCGAGAACGACCCGGCCGTGAGGAGTGGGGAATGAGCGGCGAGGAGATCCTGGTCGGCTACGACGGGTCCGCCGACGCGGCGGTCGCCCTGAACTGGGCGCTGGACGAGGCGGGCCGGTCGGGTCGGCCGGTACGCCTGGCGTACGTCTTCGAGTGGCTGACAGTGACCGGCTGGATCGGTCCCGGCGTGGCGCCGGGGGTGTGGCCGGACGAGGCCGCCCGGCAGCAGGTCGACGAACTGGTCCGCAAGGCGGCGGCGGACGCCGCCGCCGAGCGGCCGGGCCTGACCGTGCACGGCGAGGTGTTCGACGGCCCGCCCGCGCTGGTGCTCCAGGAGCGGTCCGCCGACGCCGGGATGCTGGTGCTCGGCAGCCGGGGCCACGGCGGCTTCGGCGGGCTGCTCGCCGGTTCCACGGCGGTCTCGGTCGCCGCGCACGCCCACTGCCCGGTGGTGGTGGTCCGCGACGGCCAGGCCGCCACGTCCGGGCCGGTGGTGGTCGGCTCGGACGGCTCGGAGTCGGCGCTGCGGGCGCTCGGCTTCGCCGTCGAGCGGGCCGCGCAGCGGGACGTGCCGCTGCGGGTGCTACGGGCCTGGGAGCCGCCGGGCGACCGGTGGGTGCCGCCGGACTTCGACCCGGAGCAGGTCGCCGCGAGCGAACGGGCCGCCGCCGAGGCGGAGCTGGCGCCGTGGCAGGAGAGCTTCCCCGACGTGCCGGTCGAGATCGAGGCGGTCCCCGGCAGCGCGTCCGCGCTGCTGGTGGAGGCGAGCCGGTCGGCGCAACTCGTGGTGGTCGGCAGCCGGGGCCGGGGCGGCCTGCGCGGCATGCTGCTCGGCTCGGTCAGCCAGCAACTCATCCAGCACTCGCACTGCCCCGTGGCTGTGGTACGCGAGCGCTGACTCAGCGGCCGGGCGCGGTGGAGCCCTCCTCCGGGTTGAGCGAGAAGTAGTCCTCCTCCTCCTGGGCCAGATGCAGGCGCAGCACCGCGTCCAGGCCGTAGAGCGCGGCCAGCAGATCGGGCACCTCGTCACGGCGCAGCCGGCCGTCCGGCTGCGCCGTGAGGTGCCCGCCGATCCGCTCCACCAGCCGCACGATCTCCACGTGCGCCCGGCTCATCGTGGAGGTCGCCTCGTCGCTGCCGAGCGGCCCGGCCAGCGCCGGGTAGAGCTGCCGGTCCTCGGCCGCCTCGTGCGGCAGCACCTCGTCGACCAGGCGCCGGTGCACCTCGCGCAGCGCCGGCAGGCACGCCGGATCGTCCGGGCGGGTCGCCACCATGTCGGCGGTGTCCCGCAGCCGGGCCAGCACGTCGCGCACGCCGCCGTGCTCGCCCGCGTACCGGTCGAGCAGCTCGCGTGTGTGCGCCGGCAGGTCCCGCCGCCGCAGGCCGCCGCCGAGCGCGCGCAACGCGTTGAGGATCACCAGGACGTCGATGCCCTCCTGGAGGAACGCGCCGGCCACCGGGGGCAGCCGGCCCGCCGCGGCCACCAGCATCGCCAGCACCGCCAGCCCCATCCCGACGGTGGCGCTCTGCACCGCGATGCGGCGGGCGTACCGGGCGATCTCGACGGCGTCGGCGAGCCGGTCCAGCCGGTCCACGGTGAGCACCGCGTCGGCCACGTCCGCCGAGGCGGTCGCCCCGGTCGCGCCCATCGCCACGCCGACGTGCGCCTCGGCCAGCGCGGGCGCGTCGTTCACGCCGTCGCCGACCATCACAGTCACCGCGCGCGCCGACTCCTGGCGTACCCGATCGGCCTTCTCCTGCGGCGAGCACCGCGCGATCACGTCGTCCACGCCCACGATCTGCGCCACCTGCCGGGCCGTGCCCGGGCGGTCGCCGGTCACCATGACCAGGCGCTCCAGGCCCGCCTCGCGCAGCCGCCGCACGGTCCGCCGGGCGTCCGGGCGGACCGGGTCCTCCAGCAGGATCGCACCGAGCGGCCCGTGGTCGTCGCTGACCCAGACCGCGGAACGCCCGGCCCGTTCGGCGCGTTCACCGAGCCGGCCCGCCCACTCCGGCGGTTCCCCGGCGAGCTGACCGACGTGCACCATCCGCCCGTCGACGCGGCCGCTCACCCCGTGCCCCGGCTCCTCGGTGACCTGCGTCGGCTCGGCCAGCGGCAGCCCCCGCTCGCGGGCCTGCCGCACCAGCGCGGCGGCCAGCACGTGCGGGGAGAGCTGCTCGACCGAGGCGGCCAGCCGCAGCACCTCGTCGCGGTCGCCGCCCGGCGCCACCACCACCTCGGCCGCCCGGGGCCGCCCGGCGGTGAGCGTGCCGGTCTTGTCGAGCAGGAGGGTACGGGCGCGGCCGAGCTGTTCCAGCGACCCGCCGTCGCGGACCAGGACGCCGCGCCGGGCCACCCGGGACAGCCCGGACACCACGGCGATCGGGGTCGCCAGCAGCAGCGGGCACGGGGTGGCCACCACCAGCACCGCCACCGCCCTGGTGAACTCGCCGGACAGCAGCCACGCCAGCCCGGCCAGCACCAGCGTGAACGGTACGAACGCGGCGGCGTACCGGTCGGCCAGCCGTACCATCGGGGCCTTGCGGGCGGTGGCCTCGCCGGCCAGGCGGACGATGCCGGCGTAGGTGCTCTCCGCCGCGTTGCGGCGGGCCCGCAGCCCGAAGCCGGCGCCCGCGTTGACGACGCCGCTGGCCACCTCCTCCCCGGCCGCGCGGGTGACCAGCTGCGACTCGCCGGTGACCACCGACTCGTCCAGCGTCGCGGACTCCTCGACCACGCCGTCCACAGGCACCACGTCGCCCGGTCCGACCACCAGCCGGTCCCCCACCGCGACGCGGTCCAGCGGCACCACCTCGATCCCGCCGTCCGGGGTACGCCGGCGCGCCTGCCGGGGCGCGCGTTCCAGCAGCGCCCGCAGGTCACGGGTGGCGCGGCGCTGGGCGTACTCCTCCAGCGCCCGCCCGGTGGCGACCATCACCGCGATCACCGCACCGGCCAGGAACTCCCGCACCAGCAGCGCGCCGAGCAGCGCCAGTACCGCGATGACGTCCACCCCGAACTGCCGCAGCCACAGCTGGCGCAGCGTCGTCCAGGCCGCCGGCACCAGGGCCACCACCGTGACCGCCGCCCAGACCAGCCGGGCGGCGTCGTGCGCGCCGGCGAACCACAGCGCCGCGCCGGCCAGCACGGCCACTGTGAGCAGCACCAGCGGCGCCCACTCGGCCCAGGCCCACCGCCGGGCGCGGGCCGGCTGCTCGGGTACGCACTCGCGTGGTTCGGTTCCCACGTGTGGATCGTCTCAGCCCGGACGTGGGGCGGGCGGGGCGACCCGGGTAATCCGGGGGCGAAGGACCCCTGCGGGGGCGGCCGGGCATGCCCGAGGATGGAGCGGCATCCCCACCCGGGCGTCCCGGGCGTGGGGCACGATGGGGAAAACAGGAAAGGTCGTGACGATGAGCCACGAGACGCCGGCCGGCGATCGCCCGTTGACCACCGCGCTCGCGGAGGCCGCCGGAATGGCCGGCCACGCCCCCTCGGTGCACAACACTCAGCCGTGGCACTGGACGGTCCTGCCCGACGCGCTGGAGCTGCGGGTGGTCCGCGAACGGCACCTCAGCGCCATGGACCCGGAAGGGCACCTGCTGGTGGTGAGCTGCGGCGCCGCGCTGCACCACGCCCGGGTGGCGCTGGCCGCCGAGGGCTGGACCCCGGTGGTGGAACGGCTGCCCGACCCGAAGGAACCCGACCTGCTGGCCCGGCTCACCAGCCTCGAGCACACCGGCGCCGACCCCGACGCCATGCGCGTCGTGCAGTGCATGCAGGTGCGGCACACCGACCGGCGGCCGGTCAGCGACGAGCCGATCCCCACCGCCGCGCTGAACGACATCGACCGGGCCGCCACGCTGGAGGGGGTGAACCTGCAACTGCTCGACGACACCCAGAAGATCCAGCTCGCCAGCGCCGCCCAGCAGGCCGCCGCCGTCGAGGCCGACAGCCCGGACCTGCGCGAGGAACTGGCGTACTGGATCAGCCGGGCCGGCACCGGCACCGGGCTGCCGCCGGAGGTGCTGCCCGACCAGGCCCCGCAGACGACCGTTCCGGCCCGCGACTTCGGCCGCGCCGGCTCGCTGCCGATCGGACCCGGCCACGACAAGGCCGCCGTCTACGGGATCCTGTGGGGCTCCGACGACGAGACGATGAGCTGGCTGCGCGCCGGCGAGGCGCTCTCCGCCGCCTGGCTCACCGCCACCCGGCACGGGGTGTCGCTGGTGCCGCTGTCCGGTGTGGTGGAGGTCGAGAGCACCCGCGAGGTGTTGCGGCAGATGCTCTCCGGCCTGGGGTTCCCGTACATCAGCATGCGGCTCGGCCTGGCCGACCCGACGCACGCCGGCCCCCCGCACACGCCCCGGCTGGACGTCGCGCAGACAGTCGACACCTCGGCGGTCCGCGACCGTCTCGCCTGACCGGTCTCGATCACGGCGGCCACCGGGCGATACCATCGCCGGGTGGCCGCCGCACCCCAGTCCCGGCACGAGCACCTCACACCGTCGCTCGGGCTGACCCCGCTGTCCCGCGTCCGCCTGGACGAACTGCTCCAGGAGATGCTCGACCGCGTCGGCGAGGTGGTGACCAGCCGCGAGCGGCTCCGGGCACTGCTGGACGCGGTCGTCGGCATCGGGTCCGACCTCGACCTGCGCAGCACGCTGCAACGGATCGTGCAGTCGGCGTGCGAGCTGGCCGGTGCCCGCTACGGCGCGCTCGGCGTGATCGGGCCCGACCGGATGCTGCACGACTTCATCGTCCACGGCATCAGCCCCGAGCTGCACGCGAAGATCGGCGAGCTGCCGCACGGGCGGGGCGTGCTCGGCCTGCTCATCGACGACCCGAAGCCGGTCCGCATGCCGGACATCACCAAGCACCCCAACTCGTACGGCTTCCCGCCGAACCACCCGCCGATGCACAGCTTCCTCGGCGTTCCGGTGCGCATCCGCGACCACGTCTGGGGCAACCTCTACCTGGCCGAGAAGCAGGGCGCGGCCGAGTTCACCGAGGACGACGAGGAGATCGTGGTGGCGCTGGCCGCCGCGGCCGGCGTGGCGATCGAGAACGCCCGCCTCTACGCGCTGGCGCACCGGCGGGAACGCTGGCTGGCGGCCGCCGCGGAGATCACCTCGGTGCTGCTCGGTGAGGTACGCCGTACCGACGCGCTGACGCTCGTGGCGCGCCGCGCCCGTGAGGTCGCCGAAGCCGAACTGGCGCTGGTGCTGCTCTACGACGAGGACGAGGCGCAGTTCACCGTCGAGGTGGTCGACGGCGCCGACCCGGTCACCCGGGAACTGGTCGGCGCGGTGCTGCCGGCCGCCGAGACCAGCTTCGCCGCGTCCGTCACGCAGAGCCGCCACGACCAGGTCGAGGACCTCGCCGCCGCGGCGCCCTGGCCCCGGCCGGTGGTCGCCGGGCCGGCCGTGGTGTCCCCGCTCGCCGCCGCGGACACGCTGCACGGTGTCCTGGTGATCGGCTACCGGCCCGACCACGGGCCCGCCGCCGACGACGACCTCGCGCTGCTCGCCAGCTTCGCCGGGCAGGCCGCGCTCGCCATGGAACGCGCCCGCGGCCAGGAGGAGCGGGAACTGCTGGTGGTCCTGGAGGACCGCGAACGCATCGCGCGTGACCTGCACGACGTGGTGATCCAGCGGCTGTTCGCCACCGGCCTGCAACTGCAGAGCGGCGCGATGAACGCCCGCCCCGAGGCCGCCAAGCGGATCAACCAGGCCGTCGACGACCTCGACGCCACCATCCGCGACATCCGCCGCACCATCTTCGAGCTGCGCACCCCGATGAGCGCGGCGCTGCGCACCGAGATCCGCGAGGCGATCGAGGTGGCCGCCGAGTCGCTCGGCTACCGCCCCGAGCTGGAACTGATCGGCCCGATCGACAGCGCCGTCCCGGACGACCTGCGCCCCGAACTCACCGCCGTGCTGCGCGAGGCGCTCTCCAACGCGGTACGCCACGCGCAGGCCGACCGGGTGTCGGTGCGCGTACGCGTCGACTCCGGCCGCGTCGAGATCACCGTCACCGACGACGGCGTCGGCTGCGACCCGGGGGCGGCCCGCAGCGGCCTGGTCAACCTGCGGGAACGGGCCGAGCGGCTGGGCGGCGAGTTCTCACTGCGCCGGGCCGAGCCGCGCGGCACCGAGGTGCGCTGGAGCGTCCCGCTCGACTGACAGCCGTCAGGTGTTCTTGCCGAGCAGGCGGGTGGCCAGCACCGCCGCCTGGGTACGCCGCTCCAGCCCGAGCTTGGCGAGCACGCTGGAGACGTAGTTCTTCACCGTCTTCTCGGCCAGGAACATCTTCCCGGCGATCTCCCGGTTGGTGAGCCCCTCCGCCACGTACTCCAGGATCCGCCGTTCCTGCTCGGTGAGCGACTTCAGCTCCCGCGGCTGCTCCACGCCGCTGCGGATGCGCTCCAGCACACGGGTGGTGATCGCCGGGTCGAGCAGGGACTGCCCGGCCGCCACCCGGCGGACCGCGTCCACCAGGTCGGTGCCGCGGATCTGCTTGAGCACGTACCCGGCGGCGCCCGCCATGATCGCCGCGAACAGCGCCTCGTCGTCCTCGTACGAGGTGAGGATCAGCCCCTTGATCGAGGAGTCCACCGCGCGGACGTCCCGGCACACGTCGATGCCGTTGCCGTCGGGCAGCCGGGCGTCGAGGATCGCCACGTCGGGGCGCAGCGCCGGGATGCGGCGCGCCGCCTCCTGGGCCAGGCCGGACTCGCCGACCACCTCGATGTCGCCGCTGCTCTGGAGCAGGTCGGCAAGGCCACGACGGACGACCTCGTGGTCGTCGAGCAGGAACACCCGGATCATCAGTCCTTTCTACCCGCTTTCCCGCCCCCGTAGCACGGGTCGAAAGTCCCGTCCTGCCCGCGCCGGCCGGGACCGACGGCCGGGCCCAGGTGGGGACCTCCGGCCCTGCTCACCGCGCCGCCCGCTGACGCACCGTAGTGGTGTACCCGGCCGGGGAAGCCGGCGCCGCACGAGAGGGAGCACCACCATGACGACCGAATACACCGCCGAGCAACTGCGGGCCGCGGTCGCCGACGCGGTCCGGGCCCCGTCACTGCACAACACCCAGCCGTGGCGGTTCCGGCTCGTCGACGGCGGCATCGAGGTGTCCGTCGACCCGCTGCGCGGCCTGCCCGCCACCGACCCGTCCGGCTGGGGCGCACGGATCGCCGCCGGGGCGGCCCTGTTCAACCTGCGGCTGGCGCTCGCCGTCGCGGGCACCCCGGCCACTGTGCGGCTGCGCCCGTACCCCGCCGACCCGGACGTCGTGGCCCGGCTGGTGCCGGACGTGCCGCGCCGTCCCACCCCGGTCGAGCAGAGCCTGTACGGGGCGATCGGCCACCGGTTCAGCAACCGCGCGCCGTTCTGGCCCGACCCGGTGCCGGCCGAGGCCCGCTGGCGGCTCGGCGAGGCGGCCCGCGCCGAACAGTGCTGGCTGGAACTCGTGATCGGCACCAGCGCCGTCAACGCGGTCGCCGAGGTCGCCCGCAGCGCCCACCGCGTGCTGGAACGCGACCCCGCGTACGTGGCCGAACGGGCCGAGTGGATCCGCTCCGAGCCGGCCCCGGACGGCGTGCCCTCCGGCGCCGGCGGACCGCAGAGCGAACCGCAGGACCTGCTGCCCCAGCGCGGCTTCGGCGGACGCAACCGCGCCCCCGGCCGCGACTTCGAGCCGGAGCCGCTGGTCGCGGTGCTCGGCTCGGCCGGCAACACCTCGGCCGACCAGATCCTGGCCGGGCAGGCGCTGCAACGCGTACTGCTCACCGCCACCGACGCCGGGCTGAGCGTGTCGATGCTGTCCCAGCCGATCGAGGTGCCCGCCGCACGCGAGGCGCTGCGGATGTCGCTGGGCCGGTTCGGCACCCCGCAGATGGTGATGCGGATCGGGTACGGCCAGCCGGGCCGCGCCACCCCGCGTCGCCCGGTCGAGGAGGTCCTCGACCTGCCGGTCGTGCCGGCCTGACCCGTACCCTCCGCAGGTCAGGCCGGGAGCGCGGCCCTGCCTCTCGGGGTCAGGCCGGGAGCGCGGCCAGCAGGGCGGCCTCCCGCTCCGGCGCCAGGCCGACCGGTGCGCGCGCCGGCCGCCCCGCCCGGTCCGGCACGCGCCCCACCTCGCGCAGCCACCGCCAGGTGTCGGCGACCGTCTCGGTCACCGGCCGGCAGACCAGCCCCGCCGCGTACGCGCGTTCCACGTCCCGCTCCTGCAACCACCGGTACTCGTGCCCGCGCGGAATCCACACCGGCAGGTCGTTCCACGGCTCCACCCCGGCGGCCAGGATCGGCTCCGGCGCCGTCCACCGCAGCGTCGCGTCCGACCCGGTCACCGCCACCGCCGCGTCGAGCAGGTCACCCATCGTCGCGTGCCCGGTGCGACCCACCACGTTGTACGCCCCGCCGACGCCCTCGGCGCCCCGGTCCAGCACCCAGGTCGCCAGGTCCCGGACGTCCACGTACTGGATGGGCAGGTCACGCGGCCCCGGCGCCAGCACGTCCCCGCCCCGGGCGACCCGGTTCAGCCACCACGGCAGCCGCCCGATGTCCTCCCCCGGCCCCAGGATCAGCCCGGCGCGCGCCAGCAGCGCCCGGTCGCCGAACACCCGCGTCGCGGCGAGTTCCCCGCCGGCCTTGTTCGCCGGGTAGTCACCGTCGTCTCCGTCCGCGTCGGCCGGCACTGTGGGCGCCTCCTCGCCGCTGCCGGGCGCGACGGGTGGCGCGTACACCGATCCGCTGGACACGTAGACGTAGTGCGGCACCGCGTCGGCGAGCGCCAGCGCGGCGTCCCGTACCGCGCGGGGCGCGCCGTCCCAGGTGTCCACCACCAGATCCCACTCGCCGCCGGTGAGCGCGGCCAGCCCGTCCGGCGCGGTCCGGTCGCCCCGCAACCGGTGTACGCCGTCCGGCACCCGCCCGTGCACACCCCGGTTGAACACGGTCACCTGCCAGTCGCGGCGTACCGCCTCGGCCACGACCGCACCGCCGACAAAGCCCGTACCGCCAAGCATCAGGAGTCGCATAGGTCCCAGCCTGCCGCCCAGCACGGCCCGGCAGGCACCAAGTTCACAGTCAGCAGATCTGCCAACGGCAGAACCCGACCTCCCGTCCCTCCCCGGGCCCGCCGCCCTCGTCCGCACCGGACATGACCCGCCGATCTTGGAGTTGTGGCACCTCGCGAAATGCGCTTACCGGGCATTAGAGGCGCCACAACTCCAAGATCGACGGTGATGGGCGGGGGGACTCCGGACAGCGCGCGGCACGAACCCCCTCCCGAGCAGCCCGCGATCTTGCACTTTCGTACCCCGCAAACCTCGCAAATAGGGCACCTGAAGGGCTCGAACTGCAAGATCGCGCGGGTGATCACCGGCGCTTCGCTCCCGCCCCCGGCCAGCCCGGCCCGGACGCGTCGATCATGAGGTTGACGGCATTCCGTGTCCGTTTTGTCGCCGCTAACTTCATGATCGACGGGGCAGAGGGCCTGCGGTTGTGGCCGGTGCAGGTAGTGCGGCGGGTGCAGGGGGCGGTACGGCGGGCTGGGTGTGCTGGTGGGAGGTTCCGGGGGTGCATCGCGGGTGCGGGGCGCGGGAGTGTTGTGACCGTGTGGGCCGGGGGTGTCCGGTTTGGGGGTGGTGGGTGGCACTCTGGGGGTGGAATCGCGGGCGGGTGGGTGGCGTTGTAACCGGGTGAACGGCCGAGCGAGGCTCGCCCCGCGAGTGGGGTGGTATCTGCAAGGCCTTGGGAATCACCCCGGGGCGGCTGGTCGTTGAGTACGGTTCCGGCGACGTGAGCTGCGGGGAATGATCCCGGCCGGCTGGTCGTTGAACATGGTTCCGACGACGTGAACCCCCGCGCCGCTTTCTGGTGGCGTGTTGAGCCTCCGGGAATGGTGGCGGGTGGCGGGTCGTTGGACATGCTTCCGGCGCCGCGACGAGGCCCCCCTCTGCCCTCGCGAGCAGCCGGATCCCCCGAAGACTTTCTTGAGCGCCTGACGGTGCCCACGCACCCCGGTCCCCCTGCGGGGTGTGTCGACCCCCGAATGGAGCACTTCTGATGAACACGATTCTGCGTAAGAGCATTCTGGGTGTTGCTGGTCTGGCTTTCACCGGTGGCGTGTTCGCCGGTCCGGTGGCCGCGCACGCGGCGGAGACCACGCACGTGGCGAAGCCGGTCAGTGTGAGCGTGCAGGGTGACAAGCTGATCCCGCACGGTGTGCAGGGTGAGCAGTCGCGTATCGACCTGAACGACGAGCAGACCAAGAATGTGAAGGCGATCATTGCGGCGACGAAGAAGGCCGGTATGGACGAGCGTGCCGCTGTCGTCTCCATCGCGACGGCGTTGCAGGAGTCGAAGCTGGAGAACCTCGGCCACCTCGGTGACCGTAACGACCACGACTCGCAGGGCCTGTTCCAGCAGCGCCCGTCCAGTGGCTGGGGCACGGTCGAGCAGATCACCGACCCGGAGTACTCCACGACGGCGTTCCTGAAGGGTCTGAAGCAGGTCGACGGCTGGCAGGACATGCCGCTGACCAAGGCCGCCCAGACCGTCCAGGTGTCGGCCTACCCGGACCACTACGCCCAGTGGGAGCAGCAGGCCGCCGACCTCGTCGCCCAGCACTGGAACAGCTAAGACCAACAAGTGAGACCAAGCTGAAGGCCGGCACCCCGAACCAACGGGGTGCCGGCCTTCACGCGTACCCGATGGGTCAGGCCGGGGGCAGCACGAACGTCCACGTGGTGGTGGTCGTGCTGGCCGCGGCGCCCGTGGCGGTGAGTCCGCCGTAGCTGCCGGTCGGCACGCTGCTCCCCGAGTCGGCGAGCAGGCCGGTCACCCGGCCGCCGCCGGTCTGCGAGGTGTTGCTGCGCACCGCCACGCCGGACGGCGGGGTGAGCGCGGTGGAGGTGCTGTCGCCGTGCAGCCAGTACGACACGGCCCAGCTCTGCGCGGCGGTCACCGGCGCGTAGGGGGTGATCCGGGTGGCGGTGCTCGCCGGGTCGGTGGCCCTGGTGAAGACCGGCGCGCCCGGTGCCACCCCCCGGTACGCCGCCAGCACCAGGTTGCCCTTCGCCTGGCTGTCCAGTGTCACCCGGACGGCAGTGCCGGCGTCACCCGCGCTCGCGGTCTTCCACCAGGCGGTGGTGGTGGCGAAGCCACCGTCGAGGCGGTCGAGCCTGGCCCAGCCGGTCACCCCGGTCGGCTCACCGGTGCCGGTGTGCGTGTTCTGGCTGAGCACGAGCAGCAGCGTGTCACCGGCCTGCACACCGGCCGGGACGGTGACCGTGTGGCTGGTCCAGTTGGCGTTCGCGGTGGCCTGGCCGACGAACGAGATCCGCTCCGGTACGGGCGCCACTGTCACGTCGACTGTCGCGGTGCCGGTGGCGCCCCGGTCGTCGGTGACGGTGAGCGTGACCGGGTAGGTGCCGGCAGCCGCGTACGTGTGCGACGTGGTCGGTACGGAGGCGGTGCCCGTGGTGTCACCGTCGCCGAAGGCCCAGCTGTGGTCCTGGATCGCGCCGTCGGCGTCGGTGGAGGCCGCGCTGGAGAACGTGCACACCAGCCCGGAGCAGGTGGGTGTCAGCGCTGCCACCGGCGCCTGATTGGCCGGGCCGCCCGATCCCTTCAGGATCTTCACGTAGTCGATGTCGCCGGCGAAGTAGTCGCAGGTGACCTTCGTACCGTCGCACTGGCTCTTGCCACCCACGGACAGCGGCCAGGTGTTGGCGATGGTGCCGGTCGGCCCGTTGAGGCGGCTGGTCCGCACGCCGTCGACGTACATCTCCACGTACGCGGAGGTGCGGTTGCAGGTGACCGTGTGCCACTGGCCGTCGGAGATCGGCACGTCCGTGTAGCCGGTACGGGAGGCGCCGTCCGCGCCCCGGAACAGGCACTTCGGCTTACCGTTCGGGGCCTCGAACTTCCAGTAGCCGCCGGCCGTGTTGCCCTGTCCCTTCTGGAGGATGTTCCCGAAGGAGTACGTGGTCCGGTAGCGGATGGTCACCGAGAAGTCCCCGGCGTCCGGGTTGAAGTCGGTGCTGTGCGGCACCAGGTCGACGTGGCCCGGGACGTACTCCTTGTCGGTGGGCAGGTGGGTGGCGAAGCGGTGGCCGGTCGCCCCGGCGTAGAGCGCGCCGGTGACCACCTCGCCGCCGATCGTGCCGTGGCGGCCGTTGCCGCTGTAGTCGGTCAGCACCGTCGACGATGTCGGCTCGTCCATGCTGAAGAACGCCACCGTCCGTGTCGCGGTGGCCTGCGCGGGCGCGGCCGAGACCGTCACCCCGGCAGCCGCGACGACAGTCGCCACCCCTAACCGGGCGGCCGTCCGCCGCCACCGTCCCCGCTCGATCATGTGCATGTGACCGCCTCCCTGCGTATCGGGCATCACAGTGACACGCGTGGTGGCAACGGCTGAATAACCCGCACGGTGGAGCCGGGTGACCGATGTGGCCGGTACGAACCGTCCAAGGGGATACGTCCGCCGATCGACCGGCGGCACCGGCGGGCGGGGAGGGTGACTCTCGGTGGGCGATACTGGGTTTGAACCAGTGACCTCTTCCGTGTCAAGGAAGCGCGCTCCCACTGCGCCAATCGCCCGGGCAATCGCGAGCGGACGACGGGATTCGAACCCGCGACCCTCACCTTGGCAAGGTGATGCGCTACCAGCTGCGCTACGTCCGCGTGCCGCCGGTTCGCGCCGGCGACGGGGTGAACTCTACCCGATGCCAAGATCGCCGTGCGGCAGACCCCCGCCGCGCCCGGTGGCCGTGTGGTTGCGCTGCTCGCCGCCGGGGTACTGAGGCCGGTGACAGCACAACCATCCCCCCGAAGGAGGCTGTCGTGGGTATCGGTACGAGCATTTTCCTGATCGCGGTCGGCGCGATCCTCACGTTCGCGCTCAACGCCAGCGTCGGCGGGGTCGACCTCGACGTCGTCGGCTGGATCCTGATGGCGGCCGGCGTCCTCGGCCTCATCATGACCACGCTGGTCTGGGGCCGCCGTCGCCAGGTGGTCACGACCACCGCCGAGCAGCCGGTGGAGTACCGCCGGGTCGAGGAGCGCCGGGACGTCGCCCCGCCGATGTGACAGTGACCGGGGCCGACGGAGCTGATCGGTCCCGGATCGGGCCGGCCGGATCACGCGATCCGGCCGGCCCGCTCTGCCAGGGCCGCCCGCGGTCGGTGGCGGCGCGCGGAGTGCCGTCCGGGTCAGCTCCGCATCAGCTCGTTCAACGCGTCGAAGTCGAGCCCGCCGGCGAGCGCGTCGTACGTCCCGGCGCCGAGCACCTCCGCCGCCGCCCGCTGGGCCACCGCGTACGCGGCCTCGGCCACCGCCGGTCCGATGCTCACCCGGGCCACGCCGAGCCGCGCCAGTTCGGCGACCGGCGGCGCGCCCGGCCCGGCCAGCACGTTCAGCGGCGCCGGGATCGCCGCCGCCAGCGCGGCCACCGTCTCCGGTTCCACGGTTCCGGGTACGAAGATCCCGTCCGCGCCGGCCGCCAGGTACGCCTCGGCGCGCGCGACAGTCTCGGGTACGCCACCGGCCCGGCGCAGACAGGTGTCCACCCGCGCGTTGACGTACAGCGGGATGCCGGCGCGGTCGGCGGCGGCCCGGATCGCGGCGAGCCGGGCGACCTGCTCGTCGACCGGGCGCAGCGGGCCTCCGCCGTCGTGCCGGGAGTCCTCCACGTTGACACCGACGGCCCCGGCGGCGAGCACCGCGGTGACCGTCTCGGCGACCTCGGCGGGGCTGTCGCCGTACCCGGATTCGATGTCGGCGGTGACCGGCACGCGGACCGCGTCTGCCACCCGGCGGATCACGTCGACGGCGGTGTCCCGGGCGAGCGCGTCGCCGTCCGGGGCGCCGCGGCTCCACGCGACCCCGGCGCTCGTGGTCGCGACCGCGCGGGCGCCGGCTGCGGCGACGATCCGGGCGCTCAGCGCGTCCCAGGCGTTGACCAGGATCAGTGGCTCACCGGGCAGGTGCAGGGCACGGAACTGCCGGGCTCGGGTCTGCTGATCGTCCACCGGGCCAGTCTGGGCGGGGCGATCCGGCTGCGGCAATGGCCAGCGGCGCGGCACTGGACTGATCGATGACGACGAGAAAGGCCGTGCCGAGTGATCGGCACGGCCTTTCCGCTGGTGGGCGATACTGGGTTTGAACCAGTGACCTCTTCCGTGTCAAGGAAGCGCGCTCCCACTGCGCCAATCGCCCTCGTCTACTGCGAGGTGGAGACGGGATTTGAACCCGTGTACACGGCTTTGCAGGCCGTTGCCTCGCCTCTCGGCCACTCCACCGAGGTTGCCCCCGAACTGCGTGGCGGCATCTCCGAGCGGACGACGGGATTCGAACCCGCGACCCTCACCTTGGCAAGGTGATGCGCTACCAGCTGCGCTACGTCCGCACGCCCCCGGTGTTATCCGGTGACGGATGAGAACTTTAGCCGAGCCCGGGAACGGTTGCCAACTCGGGGGCCCTTCCGGCGCGTCCGGATGTTGCCGGCGCCTCGTGGCGCGGGCTTCCTAGGAGCCTGGGTGGCTGCCGTCGAAGGCCCGTGGGCAGGGCCGCGACCTGCGGAATCCGCTCGGCGAGTCGAGTGTCCGGCATCCGACTGTCCCGCCGCCGACCGGCCGCTTCGGTAACTCCCTGTGGTCAGAAGGATGGGTTACCGTAACGCCGTGACGAGACGAGCCGCCGAGATCCGCCTGGACGCGCTGCTGCGTACGGCCTGCGAGGTGATCGCGGAACGAGGGCTCGCCAATACCCGCACCGCGGACGTGGCCGAGGCCGCCGGGGTCAGCCAGGCGCTCGTCTTCTACCACTTCGCGACCAAGGACCGGCTGCTCGCGCAGGCCTTCGCGTACGCGGTCGAGCAGGACCTGGCCCGTCTCGACGCGGTGCTGCGCTCCTCCGCCCCGCCGCTGGCGAAGCTGCGCCGGATGCTGCGCCTCTACGCGCCGACCGGCCGGGCCACCTCCTGGTCCATGTGGATCGACGGCTGGGCGGAGTCGCTGCGTACGCCGGAGCTGGAGAAGCTCTCCCGCCGCCTCGACCTGCGGTGGCGGCAGGACCTGGCCGCGGTGATCAGCGACGGGGTCGCCGAAGGCACGTTCGACTGCCCCGACCCGGCCGGCGCGGCCTGGCGGATCAGTGCGGTGATGGACGGGCTGGCGGTCCAGCTCGCGGTGCACGAGCGGGTGATCACCCGCCGGCAGATCGCCGAGTGGATCCGCCTGGTGGCCGCCCGGGAGCTGGGCCTGGAGCCCAGCCAGCTCGACTGACCCCTCCCGCCGGCGGGTCAGTGCCAGCGGGGGCGGGGGCGTTCGAAGGGGGGCGGGAGCGTCTCCGGTTCGGTCTGCGCGGACGGGCGCAGCAGGCGGCGCATCCGCAGCAGCAGCCCGGCGCCGAGGAACAGCAGCAACCCGCCGAGCAGGAACGCGGCCTGCACCAGGCCGAATCCGCCGCTGTCCGCCACCGGCCGCCCGGCCACGCCACCGGGCGCCGGCGGCTCCACCACCGCGGCGTCGGTCGGCTCGTCAGTCGGCTCCTCGTCGGGCGCCTCGGAAGAAGGCTCGTCGCTCGGTGTGGGCTCCGCGCTGGTCGGCGAGGGCGTCGGCTCGGCCGCCTCCTCCCCCACCACCTCACGGGAGGCGGTCCGCCGGGCCAGCAGCCGCAACTGCGGGTCGTACGCCTCGGCGGCGAAACTCACCCGGCCACGCCCGACGTCCTCGGCGAACGCCACCCGGTAGCGGGCGGTCACGGTACGGCCGGGACAGAGCACACCCGGGTCCAGCTGCCGGTCGGTGAGCCGGGCGGTGTCTCCCTCGGTGCGGATCTCCAGCGGGAACGATCCGCTGTCCTCCACCCGGTCCACCTTGAGCTGGTCCAGCCGCAGGCCCTGCACCCGCACCAGCATCGACCAGCGCACCTTGACACAGCCGCCCCCGTCGGAGCGGGACACCACGGCGGACAACGTCTCCACCCGGTTCCCGGCGGTGAACTCGTCCGGCAGACCGCTCAACTCGGTGGAGAAGGCCGCCGCCGCCCGCGCCGGCAGGGCTCCGCCGTACCCGGTCCCGGCCACGAAGGTCAGTACCAGTCCGATCCGCAGCGCGTGCCGCCAGCCGCTCACCACGCCTCCTCACCCTCGGTCGTGTCCACAGGCAACGCTAGGAGCGCGCCGGGCACGCCGGTAGACGGGCGTGTTCGCATCCAACGCCACAACACGGGGGTCATTTCACCGAGCGTGGTGAACCGGTCACGACCTCGCCGCGACACGCCCGGGATCGGTTCCGGAACCCGGGTGGGACACAATTCTCCGATGTCCGAGCTGTCCGCCGCGTTCGTCCGGCTGCACGCCCGCCTCGCCCCCGTGGCGTTCGTACCCGAGGTGCTGCTGCACCAGGCCGACGAGCCGATCGGCCTGTGGGAGCTGACCGAGGGCGAGTTCCGCAGCTCCCAGCCGCCGCCGTTCTGGGCGTTCGCCTGGGCCGGCGGGCAGGGCCTGGCCCGTTACGTCACCGACCACCCCGACGTGGTCGCCGGCCGCCGGGTGCTCGACCTGGCCTCCGGCTCCGGCCTGGTCGCCGTCGCCGCCGCCCGCGCCGGCGCCGCCGCCGTCCGGGCGGTCGAGGTGGACGAGCGGGCCGTGGCCGCCGTCGCACTCAATGCCGAGGCCAACGGGGTACGCGTCGACGCCGAACTCGGCGACATCCTCGACTCCGACGCGGGCGACGCCGAGGTGGTGCTGGCCGGGGACGTCTTCTACAGCGAGGCGATGGCCCGCCGGATGCTGCGCTTCCTGCTCCGGGCCGCCCGTTCCGGCGCCCGGGTGCTGGTGGGCGATCCGGGCCGGGCGTTCCTGCCCCGCGAGCGCTTCCACGAGCTGGCCGCGTACGACGTGCCGGTGTCGGAGGCGCTGGAGAGCGTACGGGTGAAGCACACCACCGTCTGGGAGCTGGACCCGAACCCGCCCGGCGCCCGCCGCTAGCGTTACCGCGTGCTGTTCCGGGGCTGGGGGGAGTCCGTCGACGGGCCGTGGCCCGACGCGGCCACCGTTGTCGATCACGTCGGCGTGCCGCACCTGGTGGTGACCCGGCACGCGCTCGTACGCAGGCTGCTCACCGACCCGGTGACGTTCCGGCCGGACAACGCGCTCGACGCGGTCACCCCGATCCCGGTGGCCGCGCTGCGGGTGCTCGCCGGGCGCCGGTTCCGGCTGCCGCCGACGCTGGCGAACAACGGCGGCGCGAGCCACCCGGAGATCCGCGGCATCGTGGCCGACGCGCTGCACCCGCACCGGGTGGACGCCCAGCGCCGGTGGCTGACCGGGCTGGTCCGGGAGCGGGTGGCGGGCCTGGCGGCGGCGCTGGACGCGGGCCGCCCGGTCGACCTGTACGCGGGTCTCGCCGCCGACCTGCCGCTGCTGGTGCTGGCCCGGCTGGTCGAACTGCCGGACGCCCCGGTCGGCGCGGTGAAGGACTTCGCCCGGGCCGCGCTGGAGCTGTTCTGGGCGCCGCTGGACTCCGCCCGGCAGCTCGCGCTCGTCGCCGAGGTGGGCCGGTTCCACACCGTGCTGCGGGAGTTCGCCGCCACCGGGGGCGGGCTCGCCGCGCGGCTCCGCGAGGCGGGGCACTCCCCCGACGTGGTCGTCGGGGCGCTGTTCTTCCTGCTGGTCGCCGGCCAGGAGACCACCTCGCAGTTCCTCACCCTGCTGCTGCACCGGCTGTCCGGCGAACCCGCGGTACGGGCCGGGCTGCGCGCCGGTGAGATCGGCGTGGACGACGTGGTCGAGGAGGGGCTGCGGCTGGAGCCGCCGATCGTCACCTGGCGGCGGGTGGCGGCAGTCGACACCACGCTCGGCGAGGTGCCCGTACCGGCGGGCACCAGCGTGGTGGCGTGGCTGGCCCGCGCCGGCCGCGACCCGGCCGTGGTGGACGCACCGGGCGAGTTCCGCCCCGGGCAGCCCGGCTCGCGGCGGCACCTGGCGTTCGGCGCCGGGCCGCACCGCTGCGCCGGCGCGCAGCTGGCCCGGATGGAGGCCGCGGTGGTGGTCGCCGAGGCCACCGCGCTGCTCGACGACGTGACGGTCGTCCGTCCACCGTGGTGCCCGGACAACCTCACCTTCCGGATGCCGGACGCGTTCGTGGTCCGCCGCGCCTGAGCCCTGCGGGTGTTAATAGGGGGCCCTTCCTCTACCGGAGGCGTTAAGAAGGGGCCCTTCCTTACTCCTCGGCCCAGGCCCGCCAGTCGTCGAGCACGCCGTACAGGGCGGGGGTGAGCCAGCCGGGCGCGGACCGGCGGAACACGCCCGGGTCCATCCCGCCCGCGCCGGCCGGTACCGCGCCGAGCAGGTTCGGCAGCAGCTCGGACAGGTTGAGCCAGTGCACCAGTTCCGGTTCGGTCGGCCAGGCCCCGATCACCACGCCGGCCGGGACGGCCCGCCGCTCCAGCGCCTCCAGCGTCAGCGCGGTGTGGTTGAGCGTGCCGAGCCCGGCCCGCGCCACCACCACCGCGGGCGCGCCCAGCGACACCGCCAGGTCGGCCACCGTCCACGGCTCGCCGGACGGACGCAACCCCATCGGTACGAGCAGCCCGCCCGCGCCCTCGACGAGCACCAGATCGTGCTTGTCCGCCTCCTCGCGGATCGCGTCGACCGCGTTGTACAGCTCCAGCGGCGGCAGCTCCGCCACCCGGGCCGCGGCCAGCGGGGCCAGCGGATCGGGGTAGCTCGCCAGCGTCCGGCCGGTCAGCGGGGCGGCCAGCCGGGTCACCGAGTCGACGTCGCCGGGCTCGCCTGTCGCCGTACCGGTCTGGCCGGGCTTGACCACCGCGACCCGCAGGCCGGCCGCCTGCGCGGCGGCGGCGACGGCGGCGGTCACCACTGTCTTGCCGACCTCGGTGTCGGTGCCGGTCACCAGCACCGGCCCGGTCCAGGCGTCGCCAAAGCTCATGGCGCACACTCCACGATCACGTCCAGGGCCCGGTCGAAGCCGGCCCGGTCCACCCCGGCGCTGACGGTGAGCCGCAGCCGGGAGCGGCTGTCCGGCGTGGACGGGGGACGGAAGCAGCCGACCGCCACACCGTGTTCCCGGCAGGCGGCGGCCCAGGCGGTCGCGTCCTGCGGGCCGGGCGCGGTCACCGAGATCACGGCGCCGTCCGGGGCGGACACGGACAGCCCGGCCGCGCCGAGCCGGCGCACCGCCGCCGCGACCCGGTCGGCCAGCTCGGCGCGCAGCGCGTCACCGGTGCGGGCCAGGCGCACCGCGGCGCGGACCCCGGCCACCACGGCGGGCGGCGGCGCGGTGTCGAAGATGAACGTGCGGCCGGTCTCCACCAGGTGGCGGACGAACTCGGCCGGCCCGGCGACCACGCCGCCGGCCCCGCCGAGCGCCTTGGACAGCGTCGCGGTGACCACCACGTCGGGCGCGCCGGCGAGCCCGGCGGCGGCGACCCCGCCGGCGCCGGCCGGGCCGGTGACGCCGAGCGCGTGCGCGTCGTCGACGAGCAGCAGCGCGCCGTGGCGGCGGGCCACCGCGTGCAGCTCCGCGAGCGGGGCGAGGTCGCCGTCGACGGAGAAGACCGACTCGGTCACCACCACCGCCGGGCGGCCCGGCGCGGCGGCGAGCGCCGCGGCCACCGCTGCGACGTCGGCGTGCGGCGTCACGAGCGTCTCGGCGCCGGAGATCCGGCAGCCGTCGATCAGCGAGGCGTGGTTGTGGGCGTCGGAGACGAGCAGCGTCCGCGGCTGGGTCAGTCCCCGGACGGCGGCGAGGTTGGCCAGGTATCCGGAGGAGAACACCAGCGCCCGGTCGACGCCGAGCCAGCCGGCCAGGTCGTCCTCCAGCGCGTGGTGCGCGTCGGTGGACCCGCGCACCAGACGCGACCCGGTGGCGCCCAGCCCGTACGCGGACAGGGCCTCTGCTGCGGCGGCGGTGACCTCCGGGTGGGTGGCCAGGCCGAGGTAGTCGTTTCCGGCCAGGTCGACCACGGCGTCGTCGGCGGCGCGGGGGCGCAGCGTGCGGGTCAGCCCCGCCCGGGCCCGCAGCTCGGCGCGGCGGTCCAGGGCCGCCAGCCAGTCCGCCACCGTGCCGTCCCCTCCCGCCGACTTCACGCCCCCCGCCGGGCGCTTCCGCGGGGCGAAGTTACCACCCGCCCCGGCGACCCCGGCGTGGCGCGGTCCCGGCTCGCCGGAGGGCCGGCGGCGGTGGTTTCCCGCGTTCACGGTGGCCTGTTAGGTTACGAGCCATGCCAGAGATCCTCGACCAGGCCCGGGAGCGGGTGCTGGGCAACGGCGTCGGCCTCGACGAGGCCGGTGTCCTCGCGGTGCTGAACCTTCCCGACGAGCACCTGCCCGCCGCGCTCCAGCTCGCCCACGAGGTCCGGATGCGCTGGTGCGGTCCGGAGGTCGAGGTCGAGGGCATCGTCTCGCTGAAGACCGGCGGCTGCCCGGAGGACTGCCACTTCTGCTCGCAGTCCGGTCTGTTCACCTCGCCGGTGCGCTCGGTCTGGCTGGACATCCCGGCGCTGGTCGAGGCCGCGAAGCAGACCGCCGCGACCGGGGCGACCGAGTTCTGCATCGTGGCCGCCGTGCGCGGCCCGGACGCCCGGCTGATGAAGCAGATGCGCGAGGGCGTCGCCGCCATCCGCGCCGCTGTCGACATCCAGGTCGCCGCCTCGCTCGGCATGCTCACCAAGGAGCAGGTCGACGAGCTGGTCGAGATGGGCGTGCACCGCTACAACCACAACCTGGAGACCTGCCGCTCCTACTTCCCGAACGTGGTCACCACGCACTCGTGGGAGGAGCGCTGGGAGACGCTGCGGATGGTCCGCGAGTCCGGCATGGAGGTCTGCTGCGGCGGCATCCTCGGCCTCGGCGAGACGGTCGAGCAGCGGGCCGAGTTCGCCGCGCAGCTCGCCGAGCTGGACCCGCACGAGGTGCCGCTGAACTTCCTCAACCCGCGCCCCGGCACGCCGCTGGGTGACCGCCCGGTGGTGGAGGGCAAGGACGCGCTGCGCGCCATCGCCGCGTTCCGGCTGGCCATGCCGCGCACCATCCTGCGGTACGCGGGCGGCCGCGAGCTGACCCTCGGTGACCTCGGCACCCGCGACGGTCTGCTGGGCGGCATCAACGCGGTGATCGTCGGCAACTACCTGACCACGCTGGGGCGGCCCGCCACGGCCGACCTGAAGCTGCTGGAAGACCTGAAGATGCCGGTGAAGGCGCTCTCGGCGACCCTGTGAGGCAGCGGTGACCGAATCCTCCCCCGCCACGGCGGCTCCCGCCGCGCTCTGGTGCGACAGGTGCGGCGAGTCGGTGGCGGCCGGGCCGCACCCGGCGTGCGAGGCGGCCCGCGCGTGGGAGCCGCCGCGCTGGTGCGCGTCCTGCCGGCGGCGGATGAAGGTGCAGGTCGTGCCGTCCGGCTGGTCGGCGGTCTGCGTCGAGCACGGCGAGCGGCGGGGCTGAGGCGTGCTGCGCGGGCGGGCGGTGACGCTGCGGCCGGTGACCGACGCCGACGTGCCCGCCCTGGCCGCGATCCGGGCCACCCCCGAGGTGCGCCGCTGGTGGCGCGGCGGTGACGACCTGGCCGCGTCGGTCCGGGCGGACCTGGCCGACGACTCGGTGACGATCTACGCCGTCGAGCACGACGGCAAGCTGGTCGGCGCGATCCAGTGGTACGCCGAGACCGACCCGGACTACCGCCACGCCAGCCTGGACGTCTTCCTCGACCCGGCGGTACGCGGCTCGGGGCTGGGCGGCGACGCGATCCGCACGCTGGTCCGGCACCTGATCGACGAGTACGGCCACCACCGGTTCACCATCGACCCGGCGGCGGCGAACACGGCGGCGATCCGGGCGTACGCGAAGGTGGGGTTCCGTCCGGTGGGCATCATGCGCCGCTACGAGCGTGGCGCGGACGGGCGCTGGCACGACGCGCTGCTGATGGACCTGCTCGCCGAGGACCTGGCCGGCTGAGTCAGCCGGCCCAGAGCAGGTGCCCGTCGGGCAGCCGGCGGGCGCCCTCGGCGGGCCGGTGCGGGCTGAGCCGGCCGTCCGGCATGAGGTGCGACACCGGCACTCCGCGGCCGAGCACGGCGACGTCGGCGATCAGCCGCCGGTGGCAGCGCCACCAGACGCTCTCGCTGCACATCACCGCTGTGGTCTCCCGGGCGGCGTCGGCCAGCACCTCGTCGAGCGCCTCGTCGAAGTCGGGCGTGCGGGTGTACGCGGCGTACGCCCGGAAGGCCGCGACCGTCCACCACGTGTCCGGTTCCGGCTCGCCGGCGCGGACGTGCCGGCGGCCGCCGAGGCGCGGTTCCCAGCGGTAGCCGATGCCCCGTTCGGGCAGCCAGTGCTCCAGGGCCTCGCGGCGGACGTCCGGGTTGGTCCGGCTGGCCGGGTAGCGGCGCACGTCCACGATCAGGGTGACAGCCGCGCCGGCCAGCAGGTCCCCGAGCTGGTCCCGGTGGGCGGCCCCGTGCCCGACGGTCAGCAGCATGCGCTCCACCGACTCAGCTTGCCCCGGGTCGGCGCCGTCCGCCCGCCGGCCGGGCCGGCCCACCGGAAAGGGCGTGCCCGGCACCGCACGGGTGCCGGGCACGCCTTCCTCTTACGGTGTGGCGCCTAGCGCTGGAGGGTCAGCACACCCGGCCGCCACGGCAGCAGGTTGTAGTCGCCTCCCGCACTGGGGTTCTTGCCCTGGTACAGGAACTGGAGGTTGCAGGCGTCGACGGTCTTGGTCTGGTCGGGGTTGGTGCGGACCAGGTCACCGTGGCTGATGTCGTTCGTCCACGTCGCGCCGCTGTTGGCCTTGCCGGCGAAGGGGTTGCTCTCGCTGGCGGCCTGCGGGGTCCACGAGCCGCTCAGGCTGTTGGACGTGAACGACCGGAAGTAGCGTCCCTGGCTCCCGATCGCCTCGACGATCATGAGGTACTGGTTCTGGCCCGCCACCTTGTAGACCTCGACGCCCTCGAACAGGTTGTTCGTCGAGTCGGTCATGATCGTCGTGTAGTTCGAGCCGAAGCTGCCCGGGAAGTTCCCCAGCGGCATGCTCGACCGGTAGATCTTGCCGTTGTCACCGGCGAAGAACAGGTACATGTTCTGGTCGTCGCCGATGAGCGTCTGGTCGATCACGCCGTACGGGGCGTCGGGCAGGGTGGCGGTGGAGAGCGTCTGCGCCGAGGACCAGCCGTTGGCGTTCGTCGGGTCGCTCGACGTCTTGTAGCTGAACGAGGTCGGTCCCCAC
This sequence comes from Micromonospora sp. CNZ297, assembly GCF_007827625.1. Taxonomy (NCBI): domain Bacteria; kingdom Bacillati; phylum Actinomycetota; class Actinomycetes; order Micromonosporales; family Micromonosporaceae; genus Micromonospora; species Micromonospora sp. CNZ297. Next base: position 37,263 of record NZ_VISU01000024.1, read on the forward strand.
TGGTACGCCAGCACCCAGATGTTCTTCGGGGCGAAGTACAGCAGGGTGGGCGCCACGGTGCCCTGGCTCATCCCGGTCTGGCCGGCCGAGGCCATGTCGGACCAGTTCGTGAACAGGCTGAAGTTCATCGAGCTGTACTGGCCGCTGCTGTTGACGTACGACCCGTAGACCAGGTGCTTGCCGTTGTAGACCACGTTGGTGAAGTCCTTGAGCGAGACCCAGCCGTTCTGCGGGTTGGCCAGCGCGCCGGTCGACGACCACCGGTACGTCGACGGGAGCGCGCAGCCGCCCGGCGGCGGCGTCGTGGTCGGCGGCGGCGTGGTCGGGGGCGGCGTGGTGCCACCGAAGTCGGTCCGCCACTGCTGGTTGGTCTGCCCGTGGCAGTCGTACAGCTGGATCTGCTGGCCGTTGCCGGTGCCCCAGACGTCCAGGCAGCGCCCGGACTGCACGCCGCTGATGGTGCCGTTGGAGTTGATGTTCCACTGCTGGTTCGACTGGCCGTTGCAGTCCCAGATGATGATCCCGGTGCCGTTGCCGGTGGCCGCGCCGTTCGCGTCGAGGCACTTGGTGCCGTAGACCATCAGCTGCTTGTTCGAGGTGTACGTCCACTGCTGGTTCGACTGACCGTTGCAGTCCCAGAGCTGGACCCGGGTGCCGTTGGTCTGGGTGGCGTTCGGTACGTCGACGCACCGGCCCGACTGCGCTCCGACGATCCGGCCGGCGCCACCGCTGGGCGGCGGTGCCGTGGTCGGGGTCGTGGTCGGCCCCGAGGTCGGGGCGGCCGCGTTGAGGGCGTTGAGGACCGAGGTGTACGCGGCCTTCTTGTTGCCGCCGCCGTCGAACAGCAACGGGTTCTCGCCTGAGCGCCACGAGTCGCTGTCGCGGACGCCCCACACCGTGATGCCGATGCAGCGCGGCACGTTCATGCACGCCTGGGTCAGCCCGGCGTACTGGCTGGTCGAGGCGTTCGTGACGTCCGCTTCGGTCAGCGCCACGTCGACACCGAGCGCGGCGAAACTCGACAGCGTGGTCTGGAAGTTGCCCGGCAGCGAGCTGCCACCGGTGAAGTGCGTCTGCAACCCCACGCAGTCGATCGGCACACCACGAGACTTGAAGTCCCGGATCATGTTGTAGACGCCCTGCGTCTTGCCGTACGACCAGTTCTCGATGTTGTAGTCGTTGTAGCAGAGCTTCACCGACGGATCCGCCGCCCGCGCGGTACGGAACGCCACCTCGATCCAGTCGTTGCCGGTGCCCTGCAGGTTCGACTGGCGGCGGCTGCCGTCCTCGTTGAACGCCTCGTTCACCACGTCCCACGCGGCGAGCTTGCCCCGGTAGTGGCCCATCACCCCGTTGATGTGGTCGATCATCGCCTGACGCAGGTTGCTGCCGCTCAGGCTCTGCATCCAGCCCGGCTGCTGCGCGTGCCACGCCAGCGTGTGGCCACGGACCTTCAAGCCGCGCTGGGTCGCCCAGTTGTAGATCTGGTCACCGGAGTTGAAGTTGAACTGGCCCCGCTGGGGCTGGGTCGCGTCCGGCTTCATCTCGTTCTCGGCCGTGATCATGTTGAATTCGCGTCCGGCGATCGTGCTGTACGTCGAGTCGCCGAGCCGGCCCGCCGCGATGGCGGTGCCGAAGTACCGGCCCGACTGCGCGGCGGCGGCGCCCAGCGTGGACGCGGCGGCGTTCGCCGACGGCATCATCACCGCGACGGCTGCCACCGTCACGGCGCTGACCGCGCCGGCGAGCAGCGCCCGGACGGCCGGTGATCGCCGTCGCCGACTCCCGCCGCGATGAACGGATGGGCTCATTGCCATCTTGGCCTCCTTACTGGCCAACACCCAGGCCGTCGGGGCGGAACGACTGGACGTCTCGATTGGGGTATCTAGCTCCGTCGATGCTTCCATCGCGCATCGGCGGGGACAATGGTGTTTCGGAAAAGTTTCGGAACGTTTTTGGTCGCGCGAGGCGTGACGTGGCGTGGCCGGTCACCCGCGGTGCGGTACCGGCCACGCCACGCCGCCTCGGCGGTCAGGAGACGGTGCAGGCGGAGCCGTTCAGCGTGAACGCGGTGGGCCTCGGGTTGGCGCCGGTGTGGGTGCCGTTGAAGCCGAAGCTCGTCGACGCGCCCGGCGCCAGCGTCCCGTTGTAGGACAGGTTCGACGCGGTCACCGCCGTGCCGGTCTGCGTCACGTTCGCCGACCATGCCTGCCCGACCTTCTGGCCGCTGTTGCCGAACGTGAACGCCAGCGTCCAGCCGTTGATCGCCGTGGTGCCGGTGTTGGCGACAGTGATGTTCGCGGTGAACCCGGTGTCCCAGGTGTTCGCCGTCCAGGTCACCGCGCAGGAGCCGCCGGCGGGCGGGGCCGTGGTGGTCACCGTGACGCCGGGCGACGCGGGCGAGACGTTGCCGGCCGCGTCCACCGCCACCACTGTGAACGTGTACGTGGTGGAGGCGGTCAGCCCGGTCACCGCCAGGGTGGTGCCGGTGGCGGAGCCGACCAGGACGTTCCCGCCGCGGTAGACGCGGTACCCGGTGACGCCCACCGCGTCGGTGGACGGGCCCCAGGTCAGCGTCAGGCCGGTCGGGCCGACCGCGGAGGCGGTGGGCGTGCCGGGCGCGGTCGGTGGTGTGGTGTCCGGCGCCGGGCCGGCCGGCGTGGTGACGCTGACCGCCGCCGACGACGCGGACCGGTTGCCGGCGCCGTCGAGCGCCCGCACTGTGAACTGGTACGTCCGCTCCGGCAGCAGCCCGGTCACCGCGAGCGTGTTTGTGGTGGCGGTGCGCAGCACCAGCGCGTCGCTGCCGGTCTGCGACTGGGTGATCTCGTACCCGGCCAGGCCGCTGCCGCCGGTGTCGGTGGACGCGGCCCAGGTCAGCGTGAGCCCGCTCGACGTGACGGCGGACGCGACGGGCGTGCCGGGCACTGTGGGCGCGGTGGTGTCAGGGGTGACCGGGCCGGGCTCCTCGCCCCAGACGCGGACGCCGCCGGAGTAGAGCGGCACCTTCCGGTTCGGCCCGGCGGTGGCCTGGTAGGACGGGTCGTTCGCCGGATCCCAGGTGCCGCCCTCCGGCACCCCGATCTTGAACTGGACCTCCATCCGGTGCTGCGACTGCCCGGCCGGCGCGATGGTGTAGCCGGTGCAGTCGATCTCGACGTACCAGATGTCACCGGAGAACTGCTTCGCCGTCGACGGCGACGGGCAGCCCTGGGTGTAGCCGGGCGTGACGGTGACCGGTCCGGTGCCGTCGGGCCGGAAGAAGTACCGGAACTTTCCGGTCGTCAGCGCCCGGGCCGGGAACGCCGACTTGTTGTAGATGATCGCCTTGAGCCCGGTGGCGCGCGGCTCGGCCTGCATCACAGTGGTCTCCACAGTCAGCTCGTCCAGGTCGGGCGTCTCGGCGGACGGGAAACCGGCGCGCGGGCTGCCGCCGTACTCGTTCGTGAGCCGGGCCAGCGCGGAGGTGAAGCCGGCGTTGTAGTCGGTGGCGACCTCGTTCATCACGTAGTCCGACCGGCTGTCGGTGTACGCGTCGTTGGCCGAGGACGGGCCGCCGACCAGCGCGCCGTAGAGCACGTGCCGGGTCTCGGTGGGCACGGTCTGGCTGTCCCACCAGGAGCCGTGCGCGGTGCGGTGGTGCGGGTTGCGCGGCGAGTTGGTGCCGAAGCCGATCTGGTAGCTGGAGTTGCGCGGGTTGTCGCCGAGCGCGTAGTTGATCTGCCGGACCGCGAAGTCGTGGTAGCGCGCCTTACGGGTGGTGTCCGTGGTCCTGTCGCTGTAGACGAGCGCGGCGAACGCGGTGTTGGAGGCGTACCGCAGCGCGCCCCACGAGTCGAGCACCGCCATCCCGCCGGGCGAGTACGGCACCCGCTGACCGTTGACGCCCACCGTCCAGTAGTCCAGCCACCGGTTGGCGTCGTCGACGTACTTCTGCTTGCCGGTGAGGTTCGCCAGCAGCACGTACGCGCCGAACTGCTTGTTGTCCCAGGCGATGGTCCATTTGTAGGAGCGGGTGGTGGACTGCGGCTCGGTGCCGAGCTTGTCGTACTCGCTCTCGGCCTTGGTCAGGTAGGTGGCGTCGCCGGTGGCCCGGTACAGCCAGATCGCGCCCCAGACCAGCTCGTCCTGGTAGCCGCTCCACGACTTGTAGAAGCTCGTCGCGTCGGTGATGCACTCGTGGTAGTTCTTCCGCACGGTGTCGGCGAACGTGTAGAGCTGCTTGGCGTGGCCGAGCAGCTTGTCCGCGTAGGCCGCGTCGGTGGACCGGAACACCATGGACGAGGCGGCCATCGCGGCCGCCGTCTCCCCCGCCAGGTCCGCGCCGCCACAGCTCGCGTCGATCTTGTACGCGGGCCGCGCCATCGGCATCACCTCGGCCGGACCCCACCACTTGTGGTCGTCGTCGCCCTTGCCGACCTGTCCGTAGAGGACGTTCGGGGCGGGGTGCGCCTTGACGAAGTAGTCGTTGACGAAGCGCAGGTTGTTCAGCAGGTGGGTGAGCTGGCCGGAGGCGGCGTACCCGTCGCGGTACTCGACCGCGCCCCACGCCAGCATGGTGGCGCTGAACGCCATCGGGAAGCCGAACTTCACGTGGTCGCCGGCGTCGTACCAGCCGCCGGTGAGGTCGACGCCGACGTCGGCGCCGTCGGTGAGCGCCGAGTCGCCGCGCCAGGAGACCCGGTTCCAGGAGGGCTTGCGGCCCGACTGCTGCGCCTCGTAGAAGAACAGCGACTTCTGCAACGCCTCGGCGTAGTTGAACGCGGGCGCGGCCTGTGCGGCGGAGGCGGACGCGGGTGGCGGGGCGGCGACGGCCGTGGCCAGGCCGACGGCCAGCGCGGCGCCGGCGGCGAACAGCCGGCGGAGCCGGGACCGGCCTCCCGGCGGCGGAATCGGACGGGGCATGGCGAGCTCCTGTGGCTGGCGCCGGGCGGCAGCCGGAGCGGGGACGGTATCGCAGGGCTCCGGCTGCCGCGTGGCGGTGGTGGTGGGGTGTCCCTGAGAGGTTCGGGAGCGCTCCCATGGACAATCGACAATGTAATGCGCCGTCCATCACAGGGGAAGAGCGCGCCGATCCGGGCCACCCGGGCGTACTCACGGGTAACCATCGGGAGCTGGATCACACCATCGATACTTGTCAATATAGAGCGTGTTCGGTCCCAGCTCAGCGGCATCGTCACGGTGGTGAATGCAGCCGCCGGGGCGTCGTCGGCGGCGCGGCCGTCCTGGCATACGAGCGTACGGTTGCCCGGCCGCTCCGGCCCGCGGGACAGTACGCCTCACCTGCGGTGCCATCGACGCCGCCGCTCCCCGGACGACACTGAGGAGATCGCGATGGCTCTACGACTCGCCGAGGGCACCTCCTGGTCCGACACCCTCGCCCGGGCGGTGGCCGCCACGCCCGAGGCGTTCGGCACCGGCCCCGACGGCACCACGACGCTGCACAACCTCGTCCAGGGCGACTGGCGCGCGCTCGGCACGCCCACCGCCGTACGGACCCCGGTGGACAACACGGTGCTGGTGAACCTCGCCCGGCTCGACGCCGAGACGGCCCGCGCCGCCGTCGCCCACGCCGCCGACGCGCACCGGGAGTGGGCACAGACCCCGCTGGCCGAGCGCGTCGCCCGGGTCACCGACGCCCTCGACGCGCTCACGGCACACCGCGACCTGCTCGCCCTGCTGCTGGTCTGGGAGATCGGCAAGCCGTGGCGCCTGGCCTGCGCCGACGTGGACCGCGCGCTGGACGGCGTGCGCTGGTACGCGCAGGAGATCGAGCGGATGCTCGCCGACGGGCGGGAGCCGCTGCCCGGCCCGGTCAGCAACATCGCCTCCTGGAACTACCCGATGAGCGTGCTCGTGCACGCCGAGCTGGTGCAGCTGCTCGCCGGCAACGCGGTGATCGCCAAGACCCCGTCGCAGGGCGGCGCGGTCTGCCTCACCGTCGCGCACGCGCTGATGCGCCGCGCCGGGCTGCCCGCCACGCTGCTGTCCGGCAGCGGCGAGGAACTGTCCGAGGTGCTCGTCCGCGCACCGGAGATCGGCGCGGTGGCGTTCGTCGGCGGGCGCTCCAACGGCGGCAAGGTCGCCGCCGCGCTGCTCGACTGCGACAAGCGGCACTTCATCGAGCAGGAGGGCCTCAACGCCTGGGGCATCTGGAACTTCTCCCAGTGGGACTCGCTCGCCGCCCACCTGCGCAAGGGCTTCGAGTACGGCAAGCAGCGCTGCACCGCGTACCCCCGGTTCGTGGTCCAGCGCGACCTGGTCGACGAGTTCCTCGACATGTACCTGCCTGTGGTCCGCTCGATCCGGTTCGGGCACCCGCTCGCCGTCGGCGACGACTGGTCGGCCGGCGACCCGCTGCCCGAGCTGGACTTCGGGCCGCTGATCAGCGGGGCGAAGGCCGACGAGCTGCGGCGCAAGGTCGACGAGGCGGTACGCGGCGGCGCCGTGCCGCTGCACCGCGGCAAGCTCGACGGCGCGCCGTTCCTGGACGGGCAGGACACGTCCGCGTACGTCGCACCGGCCGTGCTGCTGGCCCCGCCCGGCCGATCCCGCCTCATGCACGCCGAGCCGTTCGGCCCGGTCGACACCATCGTCGTGGTGGACACCACCGACGAGCTGCTGGCCCAGATGAACGCCTCCAACGGCGCGCTCGTCGCGTCGCTCGCCTGCGACGACGAGGAGCTCGCCGGCAAGCTGGCGGTGGACCTCCAGGCGTTCAAGGTGGGCATCAACAAGCCGCGGTCCCGGGGCGACCGGGACGAGCCGTTCGGCGGCCGGGGCGCGTCCTGGAAGGGCGCGTTCGTCGGCGGCGACCTGCTCGTGCAGGCGGTCACAGTCGGTGGTGACGGCCGGCTCTACGGCAACTTCCCCGACTACAACAGCTACCCGGCCACCTGATCGCACACAGACGGGCGGGGCCCCCGCATCGGGAGCCCCGCCGTGTCACCGTCCCCCGTATCGGAGGCCGGCCCGGGTGGCGCGTGACCGCGCCGGTTCCGGCCGTCGGGCCGTACCCCTCGGGTGTGCCGCGCCGTTGCGGCGCACCTCCGGGATCCGGCCGGCGGCCGTCAGCTCAACTCGACCGCTGTGCCGGCACCGTCACCCCGGCCCGCGCGGCCGGCTCGGCCGGCGGCCGTGCGGCCAGCGGCAGCGTCGCGGTCAGCACGCCGCCGTCGCGTTCCATCGCCACCGGCCGGTCCAGCCGGCGCAGCGTCCGCAGCATCGGCGTGTTCTCGGACTGCACGTGCAGCAGCACGGCGGCGTATCCGGCCCGGTCGGCGTGGCCCACCAGGCGGCGCAGCAGCGCCGAGCCGAGGCCCCGGCGCTGCCAGTCGTCGCGGACCAGCAGCGCCGCCTCGGCCTCGTCGCCCTCGCCGAGCAGGTTCGCCATCGCCACGACCGGCTCCGCCGCCCCGCCGGAGCCCGCCGTGGCGAGCAGTGTCACGCCCCGCGCCGGTTCCAGCAGCCGGCGCAGCCGGGCCGGCGACGGGTCCGCCGCCCCGCTCAGGTAGCGCCGCTGCCGGCTGCGCGCCGAGCAGGCGGCGTGCAGGTCACGTACGCCGGGGACGTCCTCGGCGGTCGCGGCCCGCACCGACACCTCACCGCCGTCCGGCAGCACCAGCGTGATCCGGTCAGCGTCCCGCCGGGCCAGTGTCGCCGCCAGCTCGACCAGGGCCTGTGCGCGGGCGTACTCGGCCGGGGTGAAGCTGGGCTCCCGGCGATGCAGTTCGTGGGCGCCGCCGGCCGGGTCGGCGAGCACCATCGTGGTGCCGCCCACCCCGCCCGGCGCGGTGGCGGGCGTCGGACGCCAGGTCACCGAGTCGGCGCCGAGCAGCGTGCGCAGCACCTCGCCGGTCGCCTCCGGGTCTCGCACCAGCCGCCCGGCGAGCCCGAGCAGCCGGGTCGGCTCGTCGGCCAGCCCGCGCGCCCCGCTGCGCGCGATCCAGCAGTCCCGGCCCCGGCCCCGCTCCACGGCGGCCCGCAGCTCCGCCTCGGTCACCTGCTCGGGCGCGTCGACCAGGAAGTCGTCGACCGCGCCGGCCTCGGTGGTGTGCACCTGCACGCTGAGGATGTTGACCCCGCGCAACGCGAGGCTCGCCGTGAGCACCGACAGGTAACCCGGCCGGTCGTCCACCGTGGCTCGGATCCGCCAGAGCGCCATGGTTGTCTCCCTTCCTCGGCACCGACCATGCCGTGCGCCTGTTGCGGGCCCGTTGCCCCCGGGTGACGTGGGCCGTCCGGTCAGGTGACGGTGGTCACGGGCGGCGTGCCGACCAGGTCCAGCCGGTCGCCGAGGATCACCGCGCCGGCGCGGACGAGCTGGGCGAGCCGGTCCACCTCGGTGGAGTGGAACCCGGCGGCGGCGAGCGGTTCGCTGTGGTCACGGGCGACCACGAGCACCAGCCCGGCCCGGCCGAACGGCGCCACCGCGTAGTGGTGCCCGTCCGGGTTGGTCATGGCGCGCGCCCGCAGCGGGGTCACCTCCGGCAGCCGCGGCGGCACCGGCGCCCGCCAGCTCGCGTGCCCGATCGCGGCGACGCCGGCCTCGCCGCTGCGCGAGGCCCAGTCCAGGGGTACGACGGCGACCACCGCCCAGTCCGCGGCGAGCAGCCCCGGCACCGCGTCGACGAGCGTGGCCACCCCGTCGACCGGGTTCGCCGCCACCTGGGCGAGCAGTTCGGCGTCCTGCCCGGTGGTGGTGGGCGCGCCGATCGCCCGCCACACGCCGTCCACCCGGACGCCGGGGATCGCTGCGAGCCCGGCGAGCATCCGCTCCACCCGCGCCGCACCCGGCCAGACCACCGTGAAGTCGTCCACCGCCCGGCCGCCGAGCCGTTCCAGTACCACCACCTGCACGATGTCCGCGCCGGAGACGCCGAGTGTCCGGGCCACCTGGCCGAGCGTGCCCGGACGGTCCGGCAGGGTCACCCGAACTCTCAGCAGCATGTCTGATCCCCTCCGCTCGGCGGGCCGGCCGAGCGGCCGGCAGGCTGGGGCCCAGCCTGCCGGTTGACCATTTCGCCCCTGTTGCAAGGGCATGTCCCGCCGGGAAAACCCGACCTTGACAACAAAGCTGAGCTGCCATCAACTAATCGGATGACCGATCCGGCCGCCGATGTCGCCGCGCCCTCGACCGGTCCGGCCCCACGCGGGCTCGACCTCGACCGGCTCGCCGCCCACCTGGCCGTCCACCGGCCGGACCTGAGCGGGCCGCTGTCGGCGCGGCTGATCGCCGGCGGCAAGTCCAACCTCACCTACCTGCTGCGCGCCGGCGACCGCGAGGTGGTGCTGCGCCGGCCGCCCCTCGGGCACGTGCTGGCCACCGCGCACGACATGGCCCGGGAGCACCGGGTGATCTCGGCGCTCGCGCCGACCGGCGTACCGGTGCCGGAGGCGCTGCTGCTGTGCGCCGACGAGAGCGTCATCGGCGCGCCGTTCTACCTGATGGCGAAGGTCGACGGCGAGGTCTACCGGCGGCGGGAGCAGACCGACGCGCTCACCGCCGCCCAGCGGCGTGACCTCGCCATGGCGATGATGGACACGCTCGCCACGCTGCACCGGGTCGAGCCGGCCGAGGTGGGGCTGGCCGACTTCGGCCGCCCGGAGGGCTACCTGGCCCGGCAGGTGCGCCGCTGGGCCGGCCAGCTCGACCGGTCCCGCAGCCGGCCGCTGCCCGGCATCGACGAGCTGCGCGACGCGCTGGCCGCCAGCGTGCCCGAGGGCGCGAACGCGGGCCGGATCGTGCACGGCGACTACCGGCTGGACAACCTGCTCGCCACCGTCGACCCGGTGGCGGTGCGGGCGGTGCTCGACTGGGAGATGGCCACGCTCGGCGACCCGCTGGCCGACCTCGGGCTGCTGCTGACGTACTGGGACGTGCTCGGCGACAGCGACCACGGCGAGGGCAACCCGGTCGCCGACGGCATCGGGCCGCGCGCCGGCTTCCCGACCGGCGCCGAGCTGATCGAGCGGTACGCCGGGCGCAGCGACGTCGACGTCGGCCCGCTGCACTGGCACGTGGCACTCGGCTGTTTCAAGCTCGCGGTGATCTGCGAGGGCATCCACTACCGGCACACGCTCGGCCAGACGCTGGGCGAGGGCTTCGACCGGATCGGCGACATGGTGGCGCCGCTCGTGGCACACGGACTGCACGCGGTGAGGGAGAGCTAGATGGAGTTCGCGTACGACGACCGGACGGTCGAGCTGCGGCAGCGGCTGGAGGCGTTCCTCACCGAGTGCGTGTACCCGGCCGAGCCGGTGCACCACGAGCAGGTGGCCGCGGCCGGCGACCCGTGGGCCCGCCCGCCGGTGATGGAGGAACTCAAAGCCGAGGCGCGGGCGCGCGGGCTGTGGAACCTGTTCCTGCCCGACGCCCGCTACGGCGCCGGGCTGACCAACCTCCAGTACGCGCCGCTGGCCGAGCTGACCGGCCGCAGCCCGCACCTGGCCCCGGAGGCGCTCAACTGCGCCGCGCCGGACACCGGCAACATGGAACTGCTCGCCGAGTTCGGCTCCGAGGAGCAGCGCAAGCAGTGGCTCATGCCGCTGCTCGCCGGTGAGATCCGGTCCGCGTTCTGCATGACCGAGCCGGAGGTGGCGTCCTCCGACGCGACGAACATCGCCACCCGGATCACCCGCGACGGCGACCACTACGTGATCAACGGCCGCAAGTGGTGGTCGTCCGGGGCGATGGACCCGCGCTGCGAGATCTTCATCGTGATGGGCAAGACCGACCCGGACGCCGACCGGCACCGCCAGCAGAGCATGATCCTGGTCCCCCGGAACACCCCCGGCGTGACCGTACGGCGCGGGATGCGGGTCTTCGGCTACAGCGACGCCCCGCACGGCGGGCACGCCGAGATCGACTTCACCGACGTCCGGGTGCCGGTGGACAACCTGGTCGGCGAGGAGGGCACCGGGTTCGCCATCGCCCAGGCCCGGCTCGGCCCCGGCCGGATCCACCACTGCATGCGCCTGGTCGGCATGGCCGAGCGGGCCCTGGAGCTGCTCTGCCGGCGCGTGCTCGACCGGATCGCGTTCGGCCGCCCGCTCGCCGAGCAGGGCGTGGTCCGCGAGTGGATCGCCGAGTCGCGGGTCCGGATCGAGCAGGCCCGCCTGCTGGTGCTCAAGACCGCGTGGCTGATGGACACCGTCGGCAACAAGGGCGCGCACAGCGAGATCCAGGCCATCAAGATCGCCACGCCGCTGATGGCCGAGTGGGTGATCGACAAGGCCATCCAGGCGTACGGCGGGGCCGGGGTCAGCCAGGACACCCCGCTGGCCGAGCTGTGGGCGCAGGCCCGCACGTTGCGCCTGGCCGACGGCCCGGACGAGGTCCACCGCGCGTCGCTGGCCCGCCGCGAACTGCGCCGCTGGTCCTGACCGCTCCCCCGTCGCCGGGGGTGGGTCAGCCGGAGGCCCGGTGGATCAGCTCGGTGTCCAGCAGCACGTGCGGGGAGGGGACCTCCTCGCCCCGGATGCGGGACACCAGCAGCCGGGCCATCTGCCGGCCCATCTCCTCCACCGGCTGGAACACGGTGGTCAGCGGCGGCTCGGCCTGACGCGCGATCGGGGCGTCGTCGAAGCCGATCACCGCCACGTCCTCGGGCACCCGGCGGCCGGCCTCGCGCAACGCGCGCAGCGCGCCGAAGGCCATCAGGTCGGAGGCCACGAACACGGCGTCCAGCTCCGGGCAGACGTCGAGCAGCCGGCGCATGGCAGCGGTGCCGCTGCCCTCGCTGAAGTCCCCGTACGCGATCAGGCCCGGGTCGACCCGGCCGCCGGCCGCGCGCACGGCCTCCTGGTAGCCGGAGAGCCGGGCCAGGCCGGCGCCCATGTCCTGCGGGCCCGCGATGGTCGCGACCCGCCGGCGGCCCTGGCGGAACAGGTGCTCCACCGCCTGCCGCGCGCCGCCGACGTTGTCCATGTCGACGAACCACGCCGGCTGCGCGTTCGGGTGCAGCATCCGCGCCGGACGGCCGCCGAGCACCGTCGGCAGGCCGCGCTCCTCCAGCAGCGTGGGCAGCGGGTCGGCGTCGTGCAGGGACAGCAGGAGTACGCCGTCCACGTGCTGGTTGGTCAGGTGGTGCTCGACCCGTTCCCGCTCGATCGGCGACTGCACCATGGCCAGCCAGAGCTGCATCGGCGTCTCCACCAGCCCGGAGCTGACGCCCCGGACGATGGCCGCGAAGAACGGCTCGGTGAAGACCCGCTCCCCCGACTCGGACACGACCAGTGCGACCGAGTCGGTCCGCTGGGTGACCAGCGCACGGGCGGCACGGTTCGGCACGTACCCCAGTTCGGCGATGGCCTGCTGGACGGCGGCCCGGGCCTCCGGACTGACCTGCGGCGAGCCGTTGACCACGCGGGAGACCGTGCCGCGCCCGACGCCGGCGCGGGCCGCGACCGCGTCGAGGGTCGGACGCCCGAGCGAGCGGGTGCGCTGCGTTGTCATCGTTGTGCTCCTCCGACGGTCGGGCGGACCCGGCACCGATTGAGGCGTCGGCGCCGGGCCGCCCGTTACTGGCTGGCCCAGCTTATTGTGCGGGCAGTCCGTTGCGTCGGATCACGTCGGCGTACCACCTGGCGCTGGACTTCGCGATCCGGGCCTGGCTGTCGTAGTCGACATAGACCATGCCGAACCGCTTCGTGTAACCCCAGGCCCACTCGAAGTTGTCCAGGAGCGACCAGGCGAAGTAGCCCTTGAGCGGCACGCCGGCCTCGATCGCGGCGTGCGCCGCGCGCAGGTGAGCGGCGAAGTAGGCCAGCCGGTCCGGGTCGTCCACCCGGCCGTCGACCAGCTCGTCGACGAACGCCGAGCCGTTCTCGGTGACGTAGAGCGGCAGGTCGGTGTACTCCCGGTGGACCCGCTCCAGCGTCTCCACCAGGCCCGGGGCGTCGATCTCCCAGTCCATGTCCGTCACCGGGACACCGCGGGTGACGAACCGGACGTCCTCGCTGCCCGGCCAGCAGGACGGCGCCCGCCAGTAGGGCTCCGGCTCCGCGCCCTCGACCGGCGCGGCCACCACGTGCCGGCTGTAGTAGTTGACCCCGACCATGTCCAGCGGCGTGGAGATGGTCGCCAGGTCACCGTCGCGCACATGCCCCATGTCGGTGACCTGACGCAGGTCCGCGACGAGGTCCGCCGGGTACGACCCGCGCAGCACCGGGTCCAGGAAGAACCGGTTCGCCAGCGCGTCGATCCGGCGGGCCGCGTCGGCGTCCGCCGCCGACCCGCTCGCCGGGGTCACCGGGTACAGGTTGACGGTGATGCCGAGCTGCGCCTCCGGGCGGGCCGCGCGTACCGCCTGCACGGCCAGGCCGTGACCGAGCATCAGGTGGTGCCCGGCCCGGACCGCGTCCGCGCCGTCCCTGCGGCCCGGCGCGTGCACGCCGGAGCCGTAGCCGAGGAACGCCGAGCACCACGGCTCGTTCAGCGTGGTGAAGTACTTCACCCGGTCACCGAGCGCCTCGGCGACCAGGTGGGCGTACTCGGCGAAGCGGGCCGCGGTGTCCCGGGCCGGCCAGCCGCCCGCGTCCTCCAGCGGCTGCGGCATGTCCCAGTGGTAGAGCGTCAGCCACGGCTCGATGCCGTGGCCGAGCAGCTCGTCGACCAGCCGGCGGTAGAAGTCCATGCCCTCCTGGTTGACCCCGCCGGTGCCGCCCGGCTGCACCCGCGGCCAGCTCACCGAGAAGCGGTACGACCGCAGGCCCAGGTCGGCCATCAGCCGCACGTCGTCAGGCATCCGGTGGTAGTGGTCGCACGCCACGTCGCCGGTGTGCCCGGCCACCGTCCGGCCCTCGGTGTGGCTGAAGGTGTCCCAGATCGACGGGGCACGGCCGCCCTCCGTCGCCCCGCCCTCGATCTGGTACGCGGCGGTGGCCGCGCCCCAGAGGAAGTCGGATGGGAAGGTGAGGGCCGGACCGGCGTCGAGGACGCCGACAGCGGGCGGGCTTGCTGGGTTGCTCACGACTTGACGGCGCCTTCCATGATGCCGCCGATGATCTGGCGGCCGAACAGAACGAACACGACGAACAGGGGCAGGGTCGCGATCAACGTACCGGCGAAGATCTGCGAGTTGTCGGCGAAGTAGGCGGTGTTGAGGCTGCGCAGCGAGATCTGGACGGTCGGGTTGGACGGGTCCGCCAGCACCACGAACGGCCAGAAGAACTGGTTCCACTGCTCCATGAAGGTCAGCAGGCCCAGCACCGCGGCGGCCGGACGCAGCGCGGGTGCCACCACGTGCCAGTACACCCGCCAGGTCGAGCAGCCGTCCACCCGGGCGGCCTCGATCAACTCGTTCGGTACCGCCTGCTCGGCGTACTGGCGCATCATGAAGATGCCGAAGCCGCCGATCAGGAACGGGACGGTCACCGACGGCATGGTGTTCAGCCAGTCGAGCTTGGCCATCAGGATGTAGAGCGGCAGCACGCCGAGCTGGATCGGCACCATCATCGAGGTGAGGATGATCAGCAGCAGCGCGTTCTTGCCCCGGAAGCGGAGCTTGGCGAACGCGAAGCCGGCCAGCGAGCCGAAGAACACGGTCGCGACGGTGATCGTCCCGGAGACCAGGAACGAGTTCATCAGGCCCTTGACGATGTTGGCGTCGCTGTTGGCGAGCACCCGCTCGATGTTCTCGCCGAGCTTGCCGCCGGGCAGGAACGGCGGCGGCCAGGAGTTGGCCGCGTCGTTCGTCCGGCTGGCGATCACGATCATCCAGTAGAACGGGAACAGGGACAGCAGCACGCCGAAGATCAGGCCGATCATGGTGAGCGGGCTGGCCTTCCAGAGCCGCTCGGCCCGGTGGGCGGTCTTGACCGGCGGACTCTGCCGGGTGGGCGGGCGGACGGCGGTGGTCGTCATCTCGTCACCTCACTTGTCGGAGCTGATGCGGCGGGCGAGCAGGTAGTTGATCGCCGACATCAACGCGATGAGCACGAAGAGCACGAGCGCGACCGCCCCGGCGTAGCCCCACCGGAAGCGCTGGTTCATCACGTCGAGCAGGTACATCGTGATGGTCTGGAACTGGCCCTCCGAACCACCGGAGAGACCGCCCGAGCCGCTGGTGAACAGCAGGGGCTCGGTGAACAGCTGGAGGCCGCCGATGGTGGAGATGATCAGCGTGAAGATGATCGTGGGGCGCAGCTGCGGGACCGTGATGGACCAGAACTGGCGCCGCCGGGAGGCGCCGTCCAGCGCCGCGGCCTCGTACATGTCCTTGCTGATCGACTGCATGGCGGCCAGGTAGATCAGCGCGTTGTAGCCGACCCAGCGCCAGTCGACCATGGTGGAGATGGCGAACCAGGAGGCGAAGCGGTTCGCCCGCCAGTCGATCGGGTCCAGGCCGACGCTGTCGAGCAGCCAGTTGACCAGGCCGAAGTCCTTGGCGTAGATCATCGAGAAGATCAGCGCGACCACAGCGGTCGAGGTGATGATCGGCATCGCGATGGCCATCCGGAAGAACGTCTGCGCGCGCAGCTTCCGGTTCAGCGCGTTGGCGAGCATCAGCGCCAGCAGCAGCTGGGGCACTGTGGAGAGCAGGAACATGCCGAACGTGTTGACCACCGCGTTCCAGAACTGCGGATCCTCGGTGATCAGTTCGACGAAGTTGTCCATCCCGACGAAGGAGATCGTCGAGTTCAGCGGCGACCGGTCGGTCAGCGCGATCCAGACCGTGTACGCGATCGGGTACACGCCGAACACGGCGAAGATCACGAAGAACGGCAGGACGTACAGGTACGGCGAGTACTTCAGGTCCAGCCGGGTCATCGAGGCGGCGCGGCGGCGTGTGTGCCGTGCGGCGCGGGGCGCGCCGGGCTCGGGCGGCGCCGCGGCGTGCAGGTCGAGGCTCATGGGGAGTCCTTCTCCTCGGCCGGCGTCACCCGCCACACGGGCGACGCCGGACTCTGCGGGCACCGCGGGTGGCGCCGGCAGCCAGGGCTGCCGACGCCACCCGCGGGCGGCTCAACCGGTCACTTACCGGCGGCCGCACCGTTCTTCAGGGCCGCCTGCCACTGCTCGTCGGCCGACTTGCCCTGCTCCACGGCGCGCAGCGTGTTCTCCACGGCGGTGCGGACCGCGTTGTTCTTCGGGCCGAGGTAGACCGGCTTCAGGTCGGTGGCGCCGGCGGCGAAGATCTTGCCGACCGGGGCCTTGCTGAAGTAGTCGTTGGTCGAGTCGGCCACGGCCGGGTCGGTGAGCGCCTGCGGGTTCGAGGGCAGGTTGCCGACCGCCTTGTACGCGCCGATCTGGCCCTTGGCGCTGGTCAGGAACTTGGCCAGCTCCGCGGCCTCCTTCTGGTGCTTGCTCGACTTCGGCACGCCGAGGAAGGAGCCGCCCCAGTTGCCACCGGCGCCCGGCGCCTTGGCGATGTCCCACTTGCCGGCCGCCGCGTCACCGGCCTGGCCCTTGATGACACCGGTCATCCAGGCGGGGCAGGCGATGGTGGCGAAGGTGCCGTTCTTGAAGCCGGCGTTCCACTCGTTGGAGAACGACTGGAGGTTGTTGGACAGCCCGGCGGCGATCATCTTGGTGGTGAGCTGGTACGCGGCCTGCACGTCCGGGTTCTGGTCGATGACCAGCTTGTTGCTCTTGTCGTAGTAGGTGTAGCCGGTGCCCTGGCCCGCGATCTGCATCAGCACGACGTTGTAGAAGTTGGTCGCCGAGTCGACGAACTTGTGCTTCTTGTCGGCGGCGGCGAACTTCTGGCCGGTGGCGATGAACTCGTCCCAGGTCGGCCAGAGCGCGCCGACCTGCTCGCGGTCGGTGGGCAGCCCGGCGGCCTTGAACAGGTCGCTGCGGTAGCACAGCGCCATCGAGCCGACGTCGGTGCCGAGGCCCAGCACCTTGCCGTCGGGGGTGGTGCCCTGCTCCCACTTCCACGGCAGGAAGTTGCCCTTGAGGTCGTTCGCGCCGTGGTCGGCGAGGTTCACGAACTTGTCGGCCTGGGCGTAGAACTGGACGATGGTGCCCTCTTCCAGGGCCACCACGTCGCCGGCACCCGAGCCCGCGGTGATCTGCTGGGTCAGACGGGTGTTGTAGTCACCGAGACCGAGGCCCTTGCCCCGCTCCTGGATCTTGACGTTCGGGTGCTCCGCTTCGTACTGCTTGTACAGCTCTTCGTAGCCGAAGCCCTGGTCGCCGAAGACGTCGACGACCAGGGTGACCGGGCCGCCGCCGCTGCCGCTGTCGCCGCTGTCCGAGTCGTCGCCGCAGGCGGCGGTGGTGCCGAGCACGACGACGGACGCGAGCGCGATGGCCGCGAACCGCCGACGACGGATTGGGACGCTCATCCGAGACCCCTCTTTCGGTGGTGAGGCGATATCTGCTGTGTGGTGGGGGGTGCGTTTCGCGCGGGCCGGAGCGGGCAGGAGGGAGATCCGCACCACTCTCGGGAGCGCTCCCATGAGGTTGCCGGGAGGTGACAGGGGTGTCAATAGACCGTTGGGAGCGTTCCCATTTCGTTACCGCGTCGGCGTGCGGCCCCTGCGCGGGGACCGCGCGGTCAGCGGTGCGGCGGTGGTGCCGCGGGTCGCGCGGTCGGTGACGCGGCAGGTGCGCGCGGTCGGTGGCCCGGCTGGTCGTGCGGTCGGCGGTGCAGTGGTCGCGCGGTTCGGCGGTGCAGTTGGCCGCGCGGTCGGCGGCGCGAGGGATCGGGTCAGCAGCAGCGGCGCAGCAGGACGGTGGCGCGGTCCGGGTCGAACACGCCCGGATCGAACGCCGGGCCGGCCCACTCCCGCATGGTCGGATGCTCCGGATGCGCGGGATCGGCGAGCGCGGCCAGCAGGACCGCGTACCCGCCCGGACCGCCCACGTCCTCCGGCGGGCAGGCCCGCTCCCCGTCCAGGCACAGCGGGTAGCGCTCGTCCGGGTCGGCGGCGCAGCAGTCCTCCACCACCAGGTCGTGCTCCCACCAGTCACCGAAGTCGTACGTGTAGCGGAACCGGTCGCCCTTGCCCACGAGCGCATCCAGCCGGACGTCCAGCTCGTCGCGCAGCGCCAGCTCGCCGTCCGGGTCGGGCTCGCCGTACTGCCGGCCGTCCACGTCGAACGAGTGCAGGTGGCAGTCGCGCCAGCCCATCGCGTGCTGGATCACCCGGTGCAGCCGGTCCAGCGTGTAGCCGCCGGGCACCAGCACCCGCCGCCACACCGGCGGCCGGACGCCGGCCAGCGACACCATGAGCTGGAAGATCTGACGCGACACGACGTCCCATCCTTCCTGGGCATAGGCTGCCTGCATGATCTGCCGAGCCTGCCGGGAACGGCGGCACGACGACTGTCCTGGCCGGAAGTGGTGCGACTGCCAGCACCGTACCCCCGAACCCACCCCTCCGGTCACCGGTCCGGCCGGCGAATGACCGCCGGAACCCCGATCGAACGGATCTGGCCCGCACCCGTCACCGGTGCGCTCACCGATCCGCAGCTCACCGCGCTCTACGGCCGGACGGCCGGCCCGCACCTGCGGGTCAACTTCGTCGCCAGCGCCGACGGCGCGGTCACTCTGGACGGATACTCGGCCGGGCTCTCCGGCGAGCCGGACAAGCGGGTCTTCGGCCTGCTGCGGATGCTCTGCGACGGTCTCGTGGTGGCCGCCGGCACACTGCGGCACGAGGGCTACCGGGCGGTCCGGCTGAGCCCGGAACGCCGGGCCTGGCGCCGCGAGCAGGGGCTGGCCGAGTTCCCCACGCTGGTGGTCGTCTCCGGTTCGCTCGACCTCGACCCGGCGCAGGCCGCGTTCGCAGACGCCCCGGTCCGGCCGATCGTGCTCACCCACGCCGACGCCGTACCGCCGCCCGGGCTGGCCGACGTCGCCGACGTGATCCGCTGCGGCACCGACACGGCCGACGACGCTGGGCAGGCCGACGGCACCGGGCAGCCTGGTGGCGCCGGGCAGCCCGACGACGGTGCCGGACGGGTCGACGGCAGCGGCCCGACCGACGGGACCGGGCGGATCGGCGGCGCCGGTCAGTCCGACGGCAGCGGCCGGGCCGACGGCTCCGGGCGGACCGGTGGTGCCGGGCGGATTCGCGGCGCCGGGCGGGTCGATCTCGTCGCCGGCTTGGCCGAGTTGCGTCGGCGCGGGCTCGGCCAACTGCTCTGCGAGGGCGGCCCGCACCTGTTCGGCGCGCTCACCGCCGCCGACCTGGTCGACGAACTGTGCCTGACCGTGGCGCCGCTGCTCGCCGGCGCCGGGCCGGGCCGGATCACCGCCGGAGACGCCAGCGTCCCGCGTCACCTGCCGCTGCGGCACGTGCTGGCCGCCGGCGACGGCGTGCTGATGCTGCGCTACGCCCGCGACCCCGCCGAGACCCCGCCCGCCGGTGCCGCCCCCGCCGCCTGACCCGCTCGCGGCACGCGGCACGCCCCACAACCCCCGACGCGCACCACGCGTTGGCGCCACCCTTGCCGCCTGACGCGGCACGCGGCACGCGGCACGCGGCACGCGGCACGCGGCACGCGGCACGCGGCACGCGGCACGCGGCACGCGGCACGCGGCACGCGGCACGCGAGATCTTGGTATCAAACGGCCCCTAGAGGGGCCCTTTCGTACCAATATCTCCGCGTCGTCCTGACACGTGGGACACGACTCCCGCGGCTCGGGACGCGCAAACCGGAAACGGCGAGTTCGGGGTGGGCAGGCGACGGGTGGAACGCCATGGGTGTCATCGGCCTGCGGAGGCACCCGTGGTGTTCCACCGAGCGGCCGGGCCGGGCCGCGCCGGGCCGGGCCGGGCCGGGCCGGGCCGCATCTCGGCCACCCGACGGCATCGCTGGCGGTTATCGGGCGGGCCGCCCGGGAGCCGGCAGCGTTGGCGCGGCAGACGGCCCGCAGCGGCGGGCGGCGGGCGGCGCGGCAGGCTGCGGGCGGGGCGGCCCGACGGGCTGCGGGCGGGGCGGCGGGCGGCGGAGGGGTGAACGTGGAGGAAAGGCACGCATCGTGATCGGGCGGATTCGGGTGGCTACCGTTCGGCGCACGGGTGACGTGGCGTCCGCCGCGTCGCGTGGCAACCTGTCGCATCCCTCGGGCAGGATGCACGACGTGCACCGCCAACGGTACGACCAGCCGACCGGAGACCGCCGATGACCGACGATCAGCTCGACGGGCCCGGCGAGGGTGTCGGCCGGGTGCTCGGCACCGCCGACGCCACCCCGCTCACCTTCTGGACCGCCGTCGCGCCGGGCAGCTACCTGCAACTCGACGACGTGGTGGTGACCCGTCGCGACCTGCCCGACCGTGAGCCGGTGACGATCGCCGGGGTGGTGACCCAGGTGCGCGCCCGGCACGAGGGGGCGCAGTTCGACTCCGACGTCTTCGCCATCGCCGACGGCACGCTGCCGGCGCAGGTGCAGGAGGCGGCCGAGGTGACCACCACGCGGGTCGACCCGGAGTTCTACGTGCCGCCCACGCCGGGCGCGGTGGTGCACCGGGCCGAGGGTGACGCGCGGGCGCGGGCGCTGCACTTCGACCGGATGGAGCGGCGGATCCCGATGGGGATGGGCCGCGACGGCGTGCCGGTCTACCTCAACGCCGACTTCCTCGACGGCACCCGCGGCGCGCACGTGTCGATCTCCGGCATCTCCGGTGTCGCCACCAAGACCAGCTTCGCCACATTCCTGCTCTACTCGGTGTTCCGCTCCGGCGTGCTGGGCGGCGACGCCGTGAACGCCAAGGCGCTGATCTTCAACGTGAAGGGCGAGGACCTGCTCTTCCTCGACCACCCGAACAGCCGGCTCGACGACCCGACCCGGGCCGCGTACGCGAAGCTGGGCCTGGACGCCGGGGCGTTCCCGGACGTGCGGGTGTACGCCCCGCCGCGGGTCGGCGACTCCTCCGGCACGCCGGATGTGAGCAGCCGGCTCACCGGCGTGGACAGCTTCTACTGGACGCTGACCGAGTTCTGCGCCGACCGGCTCCTGCCGTACGTGTTCGCCGACGCGGACGACGAGCGCCAGCAGTACACGATGGTGGTCCACTCGGTCGCCGCGCACCTGGCCCGCTACGCCCAGCCGGCCGACGGCGGGGTGAGCATCGACGGGGTGCGGCTCGGCTCGTACGCCGATCTGGTCGACCACGTGGTCGAGCAGCTCAACGACGACGAGACACGCGGCGAGTGGGCGGGCAGCGCGGTCGGGCTGGGCACCGTCAACGCGTTCGCCCGCCGGCTCATCGGCAGCAAGAAGGACCTGGGCCGGCTCATCCGGGGCGACCTGGCGATGCGCCGCCCGCACTCGATCAACACGGCGGAGAGCGCCCAGGTCACAGTGGTCGACCTGCACAACCTGCCGGATCGCGCGCAGCGGTTCGTGGTCGGCGTGACGCTCAAGAGCGAGTTCGAGCGCAAGGAGAAGGCCGGCACCGCCAAGCCGCTGCTGTTCGTCGTGCTCGACGAGCTGAACAAGTACGCGCCACGGGAGGGCTCGTCGCCGATCAAGGAGGTGCTGCTCGACATCGCCGAGCGGGGCCGCTCACTGGGCGTGATCCTGGTCGGCGCGCAGCAGACCGCCAGCGAGGTGGAACGGCGGATCGTCACCAACTCGGCGATCCGGGTGGTGGGCCGGCTCGACCCGGCCGAGGCGTCCCGCCCGGAGTACGGCTTCCTGCCGCCCGCCCAGCGGCAGCGGGCGCTGCTGGCCAAGCCGGGCACGATGTTCGTCAACCAGCCGGACATCCCGGTGCCGCTCTGCCTGGAGTTCCCGTTCCCGGCGTGGGCCACCCGGGTCTCGGAGGCGGGCCGCGCGCCCTCGGAGACGCTACGGTCGATCACGCAGGCCGCCGATCCGTTCGCGGTGGTCGGCTCCGGCTCCTCCGACGACGACATCCCGTTCTAGGCGGCACCCAGATGAAGATCCTGCACACCTCGGACTGGCACGTCGGCAAGGTCCTCAAGGGGCAGTCCCGGGCCGAGGAGCACAAGCAGGTCCTCGCCCAGGTCATCGACATCGCCCAGCGTGAGCGGCCCGACCTGGTGATCGTCGCCGGTGACCTGTACGACACCGCCGCGCCGACCCCGGAGGCGACCCGGCTGGTCACCCGGGCGCTGACCGCGCTGCGGCGAACCGGGGCCGACGTGGTGGCGATCGGCGGCAACCACGACAACGGCGCGGCGCTGGACGCGCTGCGGCCGTGGGCCGAGGCCGCCGGGATCACGCTGCGCGGCAGCGTCCGGGAGAACCCGGACGAGCACGTCGTCGACGGGGTCACCGCCGGCGGGGAGCGCTGGCGGCTCGCCGCGCTGCCGTTCCTGTCCCAGCGGTACGCGGTGCGCGCGGTGGAGATGTACACGCTCACCCCGGCCGAGGCCAACCAGACGTACGCCGACCACCTGGGGCGGGTGCTGGACCGGCTCGCCGAGGGGTTCACCGAGCCGGACCGCGTGCACCTGGTGACGGCGCACCTGACTGTGGTCGGGGCGAGCACCGGCGGCGGTGAGCGGGACGCGCACACGGTGCTCGGATACGCGGTTCCGGCGACAGTCTTCCCCGGCAACGCGCACTACGTGGCGCTGGGTCACCTGCACCGCTCGCAGCGGGTCATCGGCCCGTGCCCGATCCGCTACAGCGGCAGTCCGCTCGCCGTCGACTTCGGCGAGCAGGAGAACGTCGGCTCGGTGACGATCGTGGAGGTGACAGCCACCACCGCCGCCCGTATCCGCGAGGTGCCGGTGCCGGGCGCGGTGCCGCTGCGCACGGTACGCGGCACGCTCGCGCAGCTCGCCGAGATCGAGGCGCCGGAGGGCTGGCTGCGCGTCTACGTCCGGGAGCAGCCCCGGGCCGGGCTGCGCGAGGACGTGCAGGAGCTGCTGCCCCGGGCGCTGGAGATCCGGATCGATCCGGAGCTGGTGCCCGCTCCGGGCAGCGGGACACGGACGGCTCAGCGGGCCGGCCGGTCGCCGGGCGAGTTGTTCGGCGACTACCTGGACAGCCGCGGGCACGCCGACGAGGGTGTCCGGGAACTCTTCGACGAGCTGCTCGAGGAGGTGGAGCACTGATGCGGCCGATGCGGCTGGACATGGCCGGGTTCACGGTGTTCCGCGACGAGACGACTGTCGACTTCACCGACGCGGACTTCTTCGCGCTGGTCGGGCCGACCGGTTCGGGCAAGTCGACGGTGCTCGACGCGATCTGTTTCGCCCTCTACGGGACGGTGCCGCGCTGGGGCGGCGCCCGGGGGCTGGCGAACGCGCTGGCGCCGTCGGCGACCGAGGCGCGGGTCCGGCTGGTCTTCGAGTCCGCCGGGGACCGCTACGTGGCGACCCGGGTGGTGCGCCGCGACGGCCGGGGCACTGTGAAGACCGCGAACGCCGGTCTGCAGCTCATGCCGCCGGGGTTCGACGTCACCAAGCTCGACACCGGGCTCAGCCCGGACGATCTGGGCGAGGTGGTGGCGGGCACCCCGGCCGAGATGGAGCAGGCGGTGCTGGACGCGGTGGGGCTGCCGTACGAGCAGTTCACCTCGTGCGTGGTGCTGCCGCAGGGACAGTTCGCCGACTTCCTGCACGCCAAGCCGGCCACCCGCCAGCAGATCCTGGTGAACCTGCTCGGGCTGGGCGTCTACGAGTCGGTGCAGAAGAAGGCGGTCGAGCGGGCCGGGCAGGCCGAGGCGAAGCTGGAGACTGTCGACAAGATGCTCGGCGGGCTCGCCGACGTCGACGACGAGAGTCTGGCCGCCGCCCGGGAGCGGGTGGACGCGATGCGGGAACTGGCCGCAGCGGTCGCTGCCGCCGTACCCGAATGGGAGCGGGCCCGTGCGACGGCGGGTGAGCGGGCCGCGGCGCTTGCCGCCCTCGACGCCGAGCTGGGTGTGCTGGCCGGGGTGCGGCCGCCGGACGGCACCGCCGAGCTGGCGCGGGCGGTGGCGCAGGCCCGGGTCGCCGCCGACGAGGCGGCGGCCGCGGTCGGGCTGGCCGAGGAGCGCGAGGAGAAGCTGCGCGGGGAGCTGGCCGCCGCCGGTGACGAGAGCGCGCTGCGGCTGCACCTGAAGGCGTACGCGGACCGGGACCGGCTGACCGCGGAGGCGGCGACGGTCCGCGCGGCGGTGGACGCGGCGCGGACCGAGCACGAGGCGGCGGTGGAGGCGCTGGCGGCGGCGCGGGCGGACGCGCAGCGGGCCGAGACGGAGCTGGAGTCGGCGTTCCGCGCGCACGAGGACGCGAAGGCCGCCGACCAGGCGGTGGCGCTGCGGGCGCACCTGGTCGGCGGCGCGCCGTGCCCGGTGTGCGAGCAGACCGTCACCGCGGTGCCGGCGGTGCCGAAGGGTTCGGCGGTGAGCCGGGCGATCGAGGCGGGCAAGGCCGCGCGCGCGGCGAGCGAGGCGGCCAAGCGGGTGGTGCAGGAACGCGACACCGCGGCCCGTGACTCCGACCGGGTGCTGCTGCGCGCCCGGACCCAGCACGACCAGTTCGGCGCGCGCCTGGCCGAGCTGGACGAGCAGCTCACGGACGCGCCCGCGCCGGAGCGGCTGCGCGAGTCGCTGGCCGAGCACGCGCGGCTGCGGACGGCACTGGAGGAGGCGGCGGGCGCGGTGCGGGCCGGCCGGGAGGCGGCCCGGCGGGCGCGGGGCGCGCTCGACGCCGCGCAGGAGCGGCTGCGCCGGGCCTGGCGTGACTTCGACGCGGTACGCGACGGGCTGGCCCGGTTCGGGCCGCCGGCCGCCGACCGGGACGACGTGGCGGCGGCGTGGGCGGCGCTGGCCGGCTGGGCGGGCGAGCAGGCGCAGGCGCGGCGCGCGGAACGGGACGGGCTGGCCGACTCGGTGGAGGCGGCGCAGCGGGCCGCGGCCGAGGTCGCCGACGGGATCGCCGCGTTGTTCACCGCGGCGGGGCTGGACGCCCCCCAGGACGCGCCGCGCGACGTGGCGGTGGCGGTGGAGCGGGCCGAGGCGGAGTTGCGCCGGCTCGACGAGCGCCGCGAGCAGGCCGCCGGGCTGCGGGAGCAGCGGGCCGGGCACGAGCACGAGGCCCGGGTGGCGCGGGCGCTCGCCTCGCACCTGCGGGCCAACAACTTCGAGCGCTGGCTGCTCACCGAGGCGCTGGACCTGCTGGTCGACGGCGCGTCGGGGATCCTGCGGGAGCTGTCCGGCGGGCAGTACGACCTGGTGCACGACAAGGGTGAGTTCTTCGTGGTCGACCACCACGACGCCGGGCTGCGGCGCGGGGTGCGCACGCTGTCCGGCGGGGAGACGTTCCAGGCGTCGCTGGCGTTGGCGCTGGCGCTGTCCGAGCAGCTCGCCGGCATGTCCACCACCGCCGCGAGCCTGGAGTCGATCGTCCTGGACGAGGGTTTCGGCACGCTCGACGCGGCGACGCTCGACACGGTCGCGGCGACGCTGGAGAACCTGGCCGCCCGGGGCGACCGGATGGTCGGCGTGGTCACCCACGTGCCGGCGCTGGCCGAGCGCATCCCGGTCCGGTTCGAGGTCCGCAAGGACGCGCGGACGGCCCGGGTGGAACGGACCGGCCTGTGACCGGCACGGGCCGGCGGAGCGCCGCGTGACCGGGCCGTCGCCGGCGTTCTTCGTCGACGCGTGGGATCCGTCGTACGGCGCGTCGTTCGAGGCGGCCGGCGGCTCCGGGCCGGCCGCGCCGAGCAGCGCGCAGGTCGACGCCGACGTCGAACTGCCGGCCACCGACTGGCGGGCGATCGGCCCGCGCGCGGGCGTGCGGGCGCCGGACGTGGTGCTGCTCGTCGACGGGGTACGCCGGATCGACGCCAGCGTCTGGACGGCCGAGGAGGACGGCGGTTCGTTCCCCGGCATCGCCGCCTCGTACGCGGCCGGTGTGGTCCGCTGCGACCTCGACCGGGGCGCCGCCGAGATGGCCGGTTCCCGGGTGGGCCGTGGCCTGTTCACGGCGAGCCCGTCGGCGCAGGACGTGGTCGCCGGGACGGTCCGCTACCCGGTGCACCGGGTCAGCGGCACCGGTGAGCTGAGCAAGCTGCCCGCGGCGGTGCAGGCGCCGCTGACCGCGCTGGAGGTGGCCGTCTCCGACGCGGTACGCACCGACGGCGACCTGCTGGTGGTGGACGGCCCGCTGCGCAGCCGGCGGAACCTGCCGCGCACGCTCGGGTACATCAAGACGCAGCACAGCCAGTACCTGGACGCCCGGCTCACCGCTGTGGTGACCGGGCTGGCGCCGGGCGAGCGCTGCCCGGTGTTCCGGCTGGGCACGGCCTGGGGCGGCTGGTCGTGGTATCTGCGGCTGCCGGTGCGCGCCGGCGCGCCCTGGGCGGGCATCGTGCGGGTGGAGTGCTCCGCCGACCTGACCGTGCCGGAGGCGATCGCGCTGGCCGACCTGTCGCTGGTGACGCTGCCCCGGTTCGCCTCCACCCCGTACAAGGATCCGCGCGCCCCGCAGAACCTGGTGCCGATCGCCGGGCTGGAACGCCGCCTGCGCGGGATGCTCGGCGATGCGCGGCTGCTGCACCGGGTGCTCACCGCCGCGGCGCGCGGGATGCGGCGCTGATGGGCCGGCGACGCGACTCCGACCGGGTGACGGCCGACGTCGACACCGGCCGGGCCGAGCTGGTGCCGGACGCCGACCGTCCGGGCTCCTGGACGCTGCTGCTCGACGGCGCGCCGCAGTCGCATGTGGACCTCGACGACCCGTCGCACCTGGAGTTCGAGTACGTCCGGCGGCTGGCCGCCGCGCTGGACCTGGTGGCGCCGGCCGGGACACCGCTGCGGGTGCTGCACCTGGGTGGCGGCGCGCTGACCCTGCCCCGCTACGTGCAGGCCACCCGGCCCGGTTCGACGCAGCGGGTGTCCGAGGTGGACGGCGCGCTGGTGGAGCTGGTCCGCCGCGAGCTGCCCTGGCCGTCGGATCCGCGCCTGAAGGTCCGGGTGGCCGACGCGCGGGCGACGCTGACGTCGAGCCGGGACGGCGCATACGACGTGATCGTGGCCGACGTGTTCGCCGGCGCCCGTACCCCCGCGCATCTGACCTCGGTGGAGTACGCCGCCGAGGTGGCCCGGGTGCTCGCGCCCGGCGGCAGCTACCTGGCGAACGTGGCCGACGGCCCGCCGCTGCGGCACGCCCGCGCCCAGGTCGCGACGGTGCGTACCGTGCTGCCCCGGGCCTGCCTGGTCGGCGACGCGGCGGTGCTGCGCGGCCGGCGCTACGGCAACCTGGTGCTGGTGGCGTCCCGGGTGGAACCGCCGGTGCCGGAGCTGACCCGGCGGGCGGCGGGTGACTGGTTCCCCGGCCGGGTGCTGGCCGGTGCCGAGCTGGACCGGTTCACCGGCGGCGCGGCGGTGGTCCACGACGCGGACGCCGTCGACTCCACTCCCCCACCGCCGGGAATTTTTTCGGTCAAACGTTGATCCGATCGGCTGATCGCTGCGTATCCCCGGGCGGCCATGCCCGTGGGGGGCCGGCTGATGTCATTGGACAGCGGAGGTCTGCATGCATGCGGTGGCGGCCGGCTGGCACGGCGAGGTGGCGCGGCCCGAGTGGATGTTCGCCCGGGCACAACCACACTCGCGCGCCTCGCGTTCGGGCCGGGGGGTCGACGCCCGGTCTGCCGATCGCCAGAATGACCCGGTGCCGCCGCGACCCGCTCCCGGACGCCACCAGGCGACCTCCGCCGAGGCCAGCCACTCCGACCAGTTGATCCGCCTGCTGTACGCCGAGCACGCCGGCCCGCTGCTGATGTTCGTGATGCGGCTGACCGGCGGGGACCGGCAGCGCGCCGAGGACATCGTGCAGGAGACGCTGCTGCGGGCCTGGCGCAACGCGCACCGGCTCGGCGTGCAGGGCCAGGGCTCGCTGCGCCCCTGGCTCGTCACTGTGGCCCGGCGGATCGCCATCGACGAGCACCGCAGTGAGCAGGCCCGCCCACCCGAGACTTACGACCGGGATCTGACCATGTTCGCCGAGTCGGACAGCACCGACCGGGTGCTGCGCACGATGACCGTAGCGGACGCGCTGCGTACGCTGAGCCAGTCGCACCGGGAGATCCTGGTGGCGACCTACTTCCGGGGGCGCACCGTGCCGGAGGCGGCCGAGGAGCTGGGGCTCCCGCTCGGTACCGCCAAGTCACGGGTCTACTACGCGCTGCGCGCGTTGCGCACGGCTCTGCAGGAGAGGGGGGTGACCGAATGAGCCGGGCCGATCACATGGACGTCGCCGCGTACGCGCTCGGCGTACTGGACGCGCAGGACGCGGAGCGGTTCGAGGAGCACCTGGCCACCTGCTGGGCCTGCGCGGCGGAACTGGAGACGATGGTCCCGGTGGTGGGACTGCTCTCCGGCATCGACGGCGAGGCGATGGCCGCGCTGGAGCAGACGCACACCGATCCGGCGCTGCTGGACCGGACACTGATGGCGGTACGGCGGGACCGCCGTCGTACCCGGGTGCGGCAGTTGCTGGCGACGGCGGCGGCCGTGGTGGTGTTCGGCGGCGCGAGCGCGGCGGCGGCCGGGATGCTCGGCGACGATCCGGCGCCGCCGCAGGCCGGGCCGACGCAGGCCGCGCCGAGCGTGGCGCCGAGCGGCGAGCCGGGCAACCCGAACGACCCGGGCGTCGGCGGGAAAGAGGACATCGAGGGCGACCAGCACAACGCGACCGACCCGGGGACCGGCGTGCAGACCACGATGTGGCTGGCCCGCAAGGAGTACGGCACGCAGATCGCGGTGCAGCTCAGCCGTCTGCCGGGGCCGCGCACGTGCCGGCTGGTGGTGGTCCGCAAGAACGCCACGAGCGAGGTGATCTCCACCTGGTCGGTGCCGGTCGGCGGCTACGGGACGAACCAGAACCAGCTTCCGCTGGAGCTGAGCGCGTCCACCTCGGCCCCGGTGCGCGACATCGACAAGCTCCAGGTGCAGTCGGTCGACGCGAACGGCGTGGCCAGCACGCTGGTGACGGTGGACGACATCTGATCTGGTGTGCCGACGGCGCCGGGTGGCTGAGCCACCCGGCGCCGTCGCGTCGTGCCCGGGCCGGCGGACCCCCTCGTGCTGACGCACGCATGCCGGCTTCCATCGGTTCAATCGGTCCACTGTGAAATGTGCCACCCTTGCGGGTTCAACCTTGACAGCACCGCGCCCGTACTACTCGGCGAACTGCCAAGAACGAGGAGGGCACGTGGCACACCACAAGCGGACGACCGTCATCGTCGCGAGCGCGATGGTCGCACTTACGGCCTGCGCCCCAGCGGGCTACAACGGGGCGAACTCGGGCGCGGCCGAGCCGGTCGCCGTCGCCGCGGCCGAACCCACCGCGGCGGCCGAACCGGAGGCGTCGGCGGCTCCCGAGGAGGAGCCGGTCGCGGACAAGGCGCCCCCGGCCAACGTGAAGATCACCGACGAGCTGGTCGGCAAGAAGCTGCCGCGGATGGGCCGCGTCGTCACCGACCAGGACGGCTGGGTGCTGTACCGGTTCGACAAGGACTCCGACGACCCGCCGCAGTCCAACTGCGTGGACAAGTGCGCCGAGGTGTGGCCGCCGTCGCTCACCGACGGCAACCCGCAGCTGCGTGGCGTCTCCGACGACAAGGTCGGCACCATCACCCGTCAGGACGGCACCCGGCAGCTCACCATCGGCGGCTGGCCGGTCTACCGCTACATCGGCGACAAGAAGCCCGGCCAGTGGAAGGGCCAGGGCGTCGGCGGCACCTGGTTCGTGGTCGACCCGAACGGCAAGAAGAACCTGACCTGCCTGCCGACCGGCACGCCCAAGGCGGTCGTGCCGCCCGCGGCGGGCAGCTCGGACAGCTCCGGCGGCGGCTCGGACTACTCGTACTGACACCGCAGGACACGGTGACCGGTCGCCGCCGGGGAGGGCGCGGCCGGTCACCGTCGCGAACCCCGGGAGGCGGGCCGCACCGGCATCGGCCCGCCTCCCGGCCAGGCGTGCCCGGCGTCACGGCCGGGCCGCGTGGCAGAGTGGCCTGGTGACCTCGCCCGACGCCCGCCGTACGCTGCGCCCGCCGGCCGGCTACCGCCTGGCCCCGTCGGTGCGGGCGCTCACGTTCAGCCCGTACGACCCGTGTGCGCGGATCGCCGCCGGCACGTTCTGGTGGGCCACCCGCACCCCGGACGGCCCGGCCACGCTGGCGCTGCGCCCGTCCGCCGGCGACCTGCTGGCCGAGGGGTACGGCCCCGGCGCGGCCTGGGTGGTCGACCGGGCCGACCGGATCGCCGGGCTCTGCGACGACCTGACCGGGTTCGCCGCGCTCGCCGGTACGCACCCGCTGGTGGCCCGCCTGGCCCACACGCACCACGGGCTGCGGATGCCCGCCACCGGCCAGATCTTCCCCCGGCTGCTGCGGGCGGTCTTCGAGCAGAAGGTCACCGGCAAGGAGGCGTACCGGGCGTACGCCGCCACAGTGCGGCACTTCCGGGAACCGGCGCCCGGCCCGCTGCAACCACTGCTGCTGCCGCCGGAGCCCGCCGCGGTGGCGGCCACGCCGTACTGGGTGTTCCACCCGTTCGGGGTCGAGCAGCGGCGCGCCGACACGCTGCGCCGCGCGGCGGCCGTCGCGGACCGGCTGGAACGCTGCGCCGACTCGGCGGAGGCCACCCGGCGGCTCACCGCCATCCCCGGCATCGGGCCGTGGACCGCTGCCGAGGTGGTGCGGATCGCGTACGGCGACGCGGACGCGGTGAGCGTCGGCGACTACCACGTGCCGAACACCGTGGCGTGGGCGCTGGCCGGTGAGGCGCGCGGCGACGACGCCCGGATGCTGGCGCTGCTGGAGCCGTTCCGGGGGCACCGCGGCCGGGTGTGCGTGCTGCTGGAGGCGGCAGGCGTCCAGGCCCCGAAGTACGGCCCGCGCGCCCCGATCCGCTCCTTCGCCCGCTACTGACCGGTCAGCGCCGCCGGCACAGCCGCCGCAGCGTCCGCCCCAGCCACCAGGCGTACGCCCGCTGGAAACCCGGCACGACCGGCCCGCCGGCCCGCACGTACCAGTGCGCCGGGCGGCTGAACGCGGTCACCTCGAACCAGACGCCGTCGACGCCCCGGGTCACCAGGAACGCCTCCTCACCGACCTCCGGATGCCCGGGCAGCGTGCCGTAGCCGAACCCGGCCCGGTCCGGTTCCTCCACCGTCCAGACCACCTCGGTCGGGCCCCACAGCCGCACCGGGCCGACGCCCAGCCCCGGCGTGACCCGTACCCCGGGTGCCGCGCGCGGCGCGTCCGCGCGCATCACCACGCCGGCCGCGCGGTGCAGCCGCCAGCCCAGCACCGCGTCCGCCGCCAGCGGGAAACCGCCGTCCGGCAGCCGGACCCGGTGGCGCAGGTGGTGGTAACCGGCCGGCAGGGCGCCGTCGCGGGTCGCGCCCACCTCCGGGTACGTCAGCTCCGGCACGCCGGTCACCTCCACGCTCATGGGAACACCCCAGCCAGCGTACGGCCGCCCGGGAACGCTGTGGTGAGCTGAGCCGGTGACCGACGTGACCATCGCCCCCGCCGGCCCCGCCGACGCCGGGGAGATCCTCACCGTGCAGCGTGCCGCGTACCTGGTGGAGGCGCAGCGCTACCGCGACGTGTTCCTGCCGCCGCTGACCGAGACGCTGGACGAGGTACGGGCGGCGCTGACCGGGCCGGACGTGGTGCTCGCCGCCCGGCGCGGCACCCGCCTGGTCGGCTCGGTCCGCGCCCGCCTCGACGGCGACACCGCCCACGTGGGCCGTCTCTCGGTCGCCCCCGACCAGCAGGGCCGGGGCGTCGGCGGACGGCTGCTGGACGCCGTCGAGCACGCCTGCGCCGGCCGGGTGACCCGGTTCGCGCTGTTCACCGGCGCGGACAGCGCGGCGAACCTGTCCCTGTACGCGGGCCGCGGCTACCGGGTGGTGGCGCACCGGCCGGACGAGAACGGCAACCGCCTGGCCGTGCTGGAAAAGACGGTCCCTGAACCTCCGGACGGCGCCTGAGCGGGCGCTCCGGCCCCGGTCAGCGGGCCTCGCAGCGGTGCCCGAGGCCGTCCGCCTCGGTCAGTTCCGCGCACAACGGCGCCTGAGCCCGTCCGCCTCCTGCCGCAGGTAGCGGCGCATGGTGGAGCCGCCGAGCAACCCGACCAGCCAGGCCAGCGGACCGGTCTGCACCAGGATCAGCTCGGCCCGGGTCCGCCCGTCCTCCAGCGGGATCAGCCGGTGCTCACCCCGGGTGCGCACGCCGGGGCTCGCCGACTCCCAGGCGAACGAGTACGGCGGATAGATCTCCACGACCCGCCACACGGCCGGGCGCAGCCGGGGCTGCTCCAGCCGGGCCGTCGAGCCGAGGAGCAGCGGACCGGGCTCCAGCCGACGGGCGGCGGTGACCGACGGCGTCCACTCGGGCCAGCGCTCGACGTCGCTCTGCACCTCCCAGACCCGGTCGACGTCGGCGGCGATCTCGACGGACTCGGCGAACCGCATGGGCTTCTTCCCTCCCCCGTGGACGGTCCACTCAGCCTATGCCCGCCCTCCGCTCGCGCGCCGCCCCTCGCCCTCGCTCGCCCGCTCTCGTCGATCTTGGAGTTGTGGCGCCCAGGATGTCCGTTCGGCGAAGTCTATGAGGTGCCACAACTCCAAGATCGGCGGTTCGCCCGGGCCGGAGATGCCCGGCCCCAGGGGTCACCCGGCGTTCCGCCGCTCGGTGCCGGCCGACAGGCGGTTCGCCCCGGCCGGGTCAGGCGGCCTCGTGGAGATCGGCCAGGGAGACCGGGGCGTACCGCTTCAGCAGGTGTTCCAGCTCGGCGACCGAGCCGACCTCGCCGAGGACGTTCGCGCCGCCGCCGTGCTCCGGCGGGTAGCGGTGCGACAGCCGGTAGCGGTAGCGGCCGCGGACCAGCTCGACGCTGACCCGCCAGCGCCCGCAGCATTCGCAACTCCACTCCGGCACGCCGCGACGGTAGCTCTGACCTGCGGTTCCACCATTCGGGCGGCGGTGACGAACGCGGCCGGGACGGGACACGCCACCCGGCCACCGGCGGTGATCTGCCTCACCACTGTCGGTGGGGTCTGGTTGACTGGTCGCCGTGGACCTGCCGATCAACCCTCCGGTCGAGCCGATGCTCGCCAAGAGCGTCGCCGAGCTGCCCACCGATGCCGGTCTGACCTACGAGCCGAAGTGGGACGGCTTCCGCTGCATCGTGTTCCGCGACGGCGACGAGGTCGAGCTGGCCAGCCGGGGCGGCAAGTCGATGACGCGCTACTTCCCCGAGGTGGTCGAGCAGGCCCGCCGGCAGCTCCCGGCCCGGTGCGCGGTCGACGGCGAGCTGATCGTGATCCGCCGGGACGGCCCGGGTGGGCAGCCTCGGCTCGACTTCGAGCTGCTGGCCCAGCGGATCCATCCGGCCGCCTCCCGGGTGAAGCTGCTGGCCGAGACCACCCCGGCCGACTTCGTCGCGTTCGACCTGCTGGCGATCGACGACGAGCTGCTCGTCGACCAGCCCTATCCCCGGCGGCGGGAGCGGCTGGAGCAGGCGCTGTCCGGGGTGCGCCCGCCGGTGCACGTGACGCAGGTGACCACCGACCCGGAGACGGCCCGGCGCTGGTTCGACGTGTTCGAGGGCGCCGGGCTGGACGGGCTGATCGTCAAGCCGGCCGACCTGCCGTACGAGCCGGGCAAGCGGCTCATGTTCAAGGTCAAGCACGCCCGCACGATGGACGCGGTGGTGGCCGGTTTCCGTTGGCACAAGTCCGGTCCGGTCGTCGGCTCGCTGCTGCTCGGCCTCTATGACGACAACGGCGTGCTGCACCACATCGGCGTCAGCTCCTCGTTCACCATGGCCCGCCGCAAGGAGCTGCTCGACGAGCTGGAGCCCTACCGCGACGTCGGCGGCGAGCACCCGTGGGTGCACGGCGACCACGAGCGGGGCCAGCGCATCCCGGGCGGGGTGAGCCGGTGGACCGGCGGCAAGAACCTGGAGTGGGAGCCGCTGCGTCCGGCACTGGTGGTCGAGGTGGCGTACGACGCGATGGAGGGCGACCGGCTGCGGCACACCGCCCGGTTCCTGCGCTGGCGACCCGACCGTGATCCCCGCTCCTGCGACTACGGTCAGCTCGACCGCCCGATCCGTTACGACGTCGACGAGGTGCTGCGCGGCGATCCGGCGGCGACGGTCGGTGACACCCGCGGCCGGGCGTAGCCTGACGGTCGACACGATCATGGAGGGCGCCCACGTGACCCGCTTCCCCGAACGGACCCGCCGGTTCCGGCCCGTCCTGGCCGCGTTCGTCGCGGCGGTGGTGCTCACCGCCGGCTGCACGCTGCCGGCGTTCGCCCCGCGCGCCGAGAGCGAGGGCGAGGCCGCCCCGCCGGGTACCGCGCCGGAGTGGCGGGCCTGCCCGGAGGTGCCCGACGAGCTGGTCGGCCGGGGCGCGGCGGACATGCGCTACGACTGCGCCCGGATCGCCGTGCCGCGCAACTGGGGCACCGGGGCCACCACCGGCGCGACCGCCGGGCCGGGCGCCGGTGAGACGTTCGAGATCGCGCTGATCCGGGCCCGCTCGACCAAGCAGCGCGACCGGATCGGCTCGCTTGTCATCAACCCGGGCGGTCCCGGCGCGTCCGGCGTCGACACCGCCGTCTACCTGTCATTCGGCCCGGCGTTCGGCGGCCTGCCGACGGCGATCACCGACCGGTTCGACATCGTCGGCTTCGACCCACGCGGGGTGGCCCGGTCCAGCCCGGTCAAGTGCATCTCCGACGCCGACCTGGACGCCAGCTTCGGCTACGACCCCGACCCGGAGAGCCAGTCGTCGTTCGACGGCTTCGTCGGCCTCAACCGGCGGGTCGGCGAGCGCTGCGGCGCGAAGTACGGCGACCAGCTCCCGCTCTACGGCACCGAGCAGGCCGCGCGGGACATGGACGCGGTCCGCGCGGCGGTCGGCGACGACAAGCTCACCTACCTCGGCTACTCCTACGGCACGCTGCTCGGCGCCACCTACGCGCAGCTCTACCCGCAGCGCGTGCGCGCCCTGGTGCTCGACGGCGCGGTCGACCCGCAGCAGAAGCTGATCGCCGGGTCGGAGAGCCAGGCGAAGGGCTTCGAACGGGCGTTCGACAACTTCACCAGGTGGTGCGCGGCGAACGCGGGCCGCTGCCCGATCGCCCCGGACGCCCGCGGTGCGGTCACCGACGCGATCGCCAAGGCGAAGAACTCTCCGGTACGCGCGCAGGACGGCCGCAAGGCCACCGCCGGCTGGGTCTTCTACGCGGTGATCTCGTCGCTCTACACCGAGCAGGGCTGGCAGGAGCTGGCCCGGGCGATCGACGACCTCCAGGGCGGCGACCCGGACGGCGTGTTCAAGCTGGCCGACGCGTACGCGGGCCGCGAGCCCGACGGGCACTACTCGAACCTGTTCGACGCCAACCTGGCTGTCAACTGCGCCGACGAGACCGAGAAGCCGTCGCGCGAGCAGGTCCGCTCGCTCCAGTCGCAGTGGCGGCAGAAGTATCCGCTGTTCGGTCCCGCCCTGGCGGTGGGGATGCTGGGCTGCGTGGAGTGGCCGGGCGAGCGGGATCCGTATCCGACCGGCCGGGCGAACGGCGCCCCGCCGATCCTGGTGGTCGGCACCACCGGTGACCCGGCCACGCCGTACGAGCAGACGCCCGCGCTCGCGTCGATGCTCGGCGTGGGACGGGTGCTGACCTGGGAGGGCGAGGGGCACACCGCCTACCCGCAGACCTCGTGCGTGACGTCTGCGGTCGACGCGTACCTGATCTCGCTCACCGTCCCCCGGGAGGGGCTGCGCTGCCCCGCCCGGTGACGGCGCGGCCGGCGGCCGGGGTCCGGACGCCGGCCGGGCCGCCGGTCAGCCGGCGGCCGGGGGCGTCCAGCCCTCCGGGATGTGTCCGATACGGACGCGCTGGGGGTGGTCGCCGACCGGGACGCTCACGACCTTCTGCCCGGTGGCGAAGTTGATCGCGGTGACCTGGTCCGCGCCGGATTCGGAGATCACGCAGTCCCGGCCGTCCCCGCTGACGGTGGCCCAGTACGGCTTGCTCGCGGGCACCAGCGGTCCCTCGCGCAGCGTGGCCCGGTCCAGCACCGTGGCGTAGTCGTCCATGGTGCCGGCGACGCAGATCCGGGTGCCGTCGGGGCTCATCGACAGGCCGTGGTGCCGGGAGTCGTTGACCCAGGTGGTGCGGTCCTCGCTGGTGGCCGGGTTCTTCGGCAGCGTGGCGACGCGGGTGACCCGGTCGGTGGCCACGTCGTACTCGACGACGCCGTTGAAGAAGGACACCTGGAAGTAGAGCCGGCTGCCGTCCGGGGTGAAGACGGCGGGGCGGACCGCGTCGGAGAGGTCCCGGCGGCCGGCGGCGTCCAGCCGGTCCCGCATGTCGATCACCTTGACCACCTGGTACGTGCTGGTGTCGGCGACTGTGATCCGGCGGTCGCCCTTGGTCCAGTCGAGCCACGGCGCGTCCAGGTCGGTGTTGACCTCGCCGATGGACATGTTCCACAGCCGGGTGCCGCCGTCGGTGTAGATGTTCTCGTGCGGCTTGTCGCCGGCGCCGAACGAGCCGAGTTGCGCGCCGGTGCGGATGTCCAGCACGTGCACGGTGTTGGAGGTGGAGGCGGAGACCGCGACGCGGGTGCCGTCGGGCGAGACGGCCATGTGGTCGGCGCGGTAGCCGGAGACCGGGAACCGCCAGCGCAGCGCGCCGGTGGCCAGGTCGATCGAGACGACGTCGGCGAAGCTGGGCCGGGACACCACGAGCGCGGTGCCGTCCGGCGTGGTGTACATGTCGTCGATGAGCTGGTCGTGGCCCTCCCCCGGGCCCTGCCGGATGCCGAGGAAGAACGCCAGCTTGATCGGGTTGAGGTAGATCTCGCGCAGCCGCGCGGCGCGGTCCGGGATCACGTTGATCCGGCCGAGCCTGGCGTAGTCGCCGCGGGACCGGATCACGTCGGCGGTGCCGTCCCAGTTGTTGCCGACGAACATCACCTCCTGGAGCGCCGCCGCGGCGGCGGCCGGCGCGGGCGCGGTCACCAGCGGCGCCGGCGCGACCAGGGCGAGCGCGGCCAGCACGGCCAGGCCGGCGCGGCGGCGGCGGGTACGGGACGGGTGCTGTGGCACGGGTGTCATGGACGCCTCCTGGCAGCCGGTACGACATCGACGTTTCTCAGTGGCGCGAGCGGTGTTACCTTGCGGTAACAACCAGGAGAGCAACCGGCCGCCCGCCCGGGCTAGGGACCTGACGCCAACGCCCGCGCGGCCCGGTTGTGCCGCGTCGACAACCGGAGGGCGGCGGACGCCGATGACCCGGATCGGACAGGCCCCGACGTTCGGCGCGCTGCTGCGCGACCTGTCCGCCGATCCGGCCGCTGTCGACGAGGTGGCGCGGGCGGCCCGCGCGGACTCCCCCGAGGTGGCCCGGCTTCCGGCCGACGAGGTACGCCGCCAGGTCGTGCTGCTGCTGACCAGTGGCCTGGGTGCGCTGGAACGCCGCGAGGACCCGGCCGGACGCGACTTCGCCGAGGCCCGGCGGCTGGGCGCGGACCGGGCGGCGCAGGGCGTCTCGGTGGCCGGTCTGCTGCGCGGGGTGCAGGCCGGGCGGGACCGGGCGGTGGAGCTGGTGGTCCGGCACGGGCGGGCCGCCGGCATCCCGGACGAGGTGCTGCTGGAAGGGCTGCTCACCATCGGCCGGTACGCCGCGGCGGTGGAGCGGGCGGTGGTTGACGGGCACCGCGGCGCCGAACGGGAACTGGCACGTACCGGCGCGGCTGCCCGGGCTCACCTGCTGCGGCGGCTGCTGCGCGACGGTCCGGCGGGCCTGCAACCGGCCGAGCTGACCCGGTTCGGGCTGCGGCCGGACGGGCGCTACCACTGCCTGGTCGCCGCGCCGCCCGACCCGGTCCGGGCGTACGCGCTGCACCGGCAGCTCACCGCGCGGGGCGGCCTGCTCGGCACGGTCGGGGACCGGCTGGCCGGGCTGCTGCCGCGACCGCCCGACGCCGCGCCGGCCGACATGCTGACGCTGGTGGCGCCGGCGCAGCCGCTGGCACGGGCCCCGGACATGTACGCGCTCTGCCTGGCGGCGCTGGCCACGGCCGCCAATCGGCGGCTGCGCGGGCTGCGTCAGGTCACCGACCTGGCCGGGGAGACCGCGCTCGCCGCCCAGCCGTTGCTGGCCGAACTGCTGCGGGGCACGCTGCTCGGCGCGCTCGACCCGGCCGACGAGTTCCACCGGGAGCTGGCGGGCACCGCGCTCGCCTGGCTGCACCACGGCCAGCGCCTGGACCAGACGGCCGCCGAGCTGCACGTCCACCCGAACACGGTGCGCTACCGGCTGCGGCGGCTGCGGGAGCTGACCGGCGGGCCGCCGGTCGAGGAGGGCGCCCGGTGCACGGTGCCGGAGACCGTGCACTGGTGGTGGGCGCTGCGGAGCTGGCTGGACGACGGCTGACGCCGCCCGGGCCACACCGGCGCGCGGCGCTGTGCCAGGCTGGCCCGGTGACCGAGGTGATCTTCCGGGAGGCGGTCCGCGCCGACCTGCCCGCCGTGCTCGCGCTGCTCGCCGACGACGTGCTGGGCCGCACCCGCGACCTGCCCGAGGTGGACGGGGCGTACGAGCGTGCCTTCGCCGACCTCGACGCCGACCCGCGCAACCATCTGATCGTCGCTGACGACGGCGGGGAACTGGTGGGCTGCTTCCAGCTCACGTACATCCCGGGGCTGGGCCGGCACGGCGCCGAACGCTGCCTGATCGAGTCGGTGCGGGTCCGCTCCGACCGGCGCGGCCGCGGTCTGGGCCGGACGATGATGCGCTGGGCGATCGACAGGGCCCGGGAGCACGGCTGCGCGCTGGTGCAGCTCACCACCGACAAGCAGCGCGCCGACGCGCACCGGTTCTACCGCGACCTGGGCTTCGTGGCCAGCCACGAGGGCATGAAGCTGGCGCTCTGACCCGGCACCGGGCCGCCGCACGGAGGCGCGCGGCCCGGCACCCGGATCAGTCCTCCGACACCAGCCGGCCGTCGCGCAGTGTGAGCGTACGGTCGGCCAGCTCGATGAGCGCCGGGTCGTGCGTGGCGACGAGCGCTGTCATGCCCCGGGCGTGCACCACCGCACGCAGCAGGTCCATGATCGACCGCCCGGTCTCGGAGTCGAGCTGACCGGTCGGCTCGTCGGCGATCAGCAGGTCCGGTTCGTTCGCCAGCGCCCGGGCCA
This sequence comes from Micromonospora sp. CNZ297, assembly GCF_007827625.1. Classification (NCBI taxonomy): domain Bacteria; kingdom Bacillati; phylum Actinomycetota; class Actinomycetes; order Micromonosporales; family Micromonosporaceae; genus Micromonospora; species Micromonospora sp. CNZ297. The sequence continues at coordinate 76,368 of NZ_VISU01000024.1, forward strand.
CCGCCACCCGCTGCTGCTGCCCGCCGGACAGCTCGTACGGGCGCTGCGCCGCGTGCCCGCCCAGCCCGACCAGCTCCAGCAGCACCGCGACCCGCTGCTCCCGCTCGGCCGCCGGCACCTTGGCCAGCCGCAGCGGCACCCCGACGTTCTCCGCCGCGGACAGGATCGGCACCAGGCCGAACGTCTGGAACACGAACCCGATGGTGCCCCGGCGCAACGACAGCAGCTCCCGCTCACCTGCGGCTGTGACGTCGTGCCCGGCCACCCGGATCCGCCCGGCGTCCGGCCGGTCCAGGCCGCCGACCAGGTTCAGCAGCGTGGTCTTGCCGGCGCCGGAGCGGCCCCGGACGGCGACCAGCTCGCCGCGTCCCGCAGTGAACGAGACGTCCCGCACGGCGAGCACCGCGTGCTCCCCCTTGCCGAAGGTGCGGCTCACCCCCTCGACCCGGACCACGTCGTCGACGGCCGTCCCCGGCACCGCCGGCAGCACCACTGTCTGGTCGGTCATCACTCACTCTCCTCGCCGTGCGCCCGGTCGCCGGGGCGCACCTCGACGTGGTCGGGTTCCAGGTTGAGCCGGACCCGGTCGCGCAGGGACAGCGCCTCCACGAACTGCGCCGGCAGTTGCATCCGGCCGGTGCGATCGAGCACCGCGTACTCCTCGCTGACCATCTCGGTGCCGCCGTCGGCGGTGACGCGCGCGGTCCGGCGTACCTCGGAGGCGGTCCGGCCGTCGCGGATCGCGACGGTACGGCGGACCTGGCCGGCCACGGCGTGGTCGTGGGTGACCACCACGATGGTGACCCCCAGTTCGGCGTTGATGGTGCGCAGCGCGGCGAAGACCTCGGCGCCGGTGGCCTCGTCCAGCTCACCGGTCGGCTCGTCGGCGAAGAGGATCTCCGGGTCGTTCGCCACCGCCACGGCGACGGCGCAGCGCTGCTGCTCGCCGCCGCTCATCTGGCCCGGCCTGCGGTCGGCGCAGTAGCCGACGCCCACCATGTCCAGCAGCTCACGGGCGCGTTCCCGCCGCTTGCGCCCTCCGCCGGCCCGGCCGGCCAGCTTCATCGGCAGTTCCACGTTCTCCAGCGCGGTCAGGTACGGCAGCAGGTTGCGGCCGGTCTGCTGCCAGATGAAGCCGACCACGTCGCGCCGGTACGCGAGCCGCCGCTTGTTCGACAGCGACAGCAGGTCGTAGTCGGCGACCCGGGCGATGCCCGCAGTCGGGGTGTCCAGCCCGGACAGGATGTTCAGCAGCGTCGACTTGCCGGAGCCGGACGCGCCGACGATCGCGACCAGTTCGCCCCGGTCGATGACCAGGTCGAGGCCCTGGAGCGCGACGACCTCGACGCCCTCGGTCTTGAAGATGCGCACCAGGCCGTCGCAGACGATGTGCCCGCGCAGCCGGTCGCGCCCGCCGGCCCGTTCGGCGGCCCGCTGGGCGGCGCGCTGTTGCAGCGACGCCAGGTCCGGTACGGCGGACGACGGTTCGTCACGCGGCGTGAGACGCGCCGGGCCCGGGTGGCCGGAAGCGGTCGCGGTCATGTCAGCTCTCCTCTCCGAGCCGCAGCACCTCGCCGAGGCGCAACCGGCGGTTGTTCACGGCTTCCACGGTGATCGCGAAGCCGAGGGCCAGCATGGCCAGGACCGACACCCCGGCCACCAGGCCGGGTTCGAAACTCGGGCGCACGTCCACGCCCCCGGTGAAGGCGGGCAGCCCGAGCACCGGTGTGAGCAGCAGCGGCAGCAACGCGCCGACCACCGCTCCGGTGAGCACCGACACCAGCACCAGCGGCGTCAGCTCCACCATCAGCAGTCCGCGCCACTGGCGGCGGGACAGGCCCATCGTGCGCAGCCGCGACAGCACCTGCCCGCGCGAGCGGGCCCCGGCGAGCACGGCGAGCGCGAGCCCCAGCAGCCCCAGCGCGGCGCCGCCCCCGGCGCCGAGCACGAACCCGAACACCAGCAGGCCGTTCACGCCGCTGCCGCCCAGGTCGGCACGCACTGCCGAACGGGTCGTCACCTCAGGCGCGCGGGCCTTGTCCCCGGCGTCGACCTCGCCGATGCGCAGGTAGCGCCGCTGCCCGTCGCTCGCGACCCGGTCCACCTCGGCCGCGTCCACGCCGGACCCGGCGAGCACGAAACCGGTCGGCGCGAGCTGGTGCGGGGCGTCGGCCGGCAACGCCGGCCACGGCAGCACCACGAACCGGCGTATGCCCTCGCCCACGAGCGCGAACTCGTCGACTGTGGCGGCGGTCCGCACCGGCAGCCGGTTGCCCTGCACGTCCAGCCAGGCGGGCCGCTCACCACGGGCGTCGGCGAGCCCGGCGTCGGCCAGTTCCCCGGCCACCGCCGGAGACACCAGCGCCGGCAGCGGCGTGCTCCCGTCGGTGCGGGCCCGCACCGGGTCGGGCACGTCCACCGGTACGCCGGCCTGCCGCGCCACCTCGGCGAACCGCTCGCCGTCCACGAGCACCACGCGCAGCTCGGTGACCGGGGCGGGGCGTCCGGCGCGGTCGGCGTACGGACGTTCGGCCGGCACTGTGAGCAGCGGCGCGACAGCGCGTACCCCGGGCAGCGCGGCCAGCTTCTCCGCGGTGTCCGGCGTGAAGCGCTCCCCGCGTACCAGCAGGTCACCGGGCACGGCCTGGGCGGCGGCGGTGTCCCGGCCGGTCTCGATGCCGGTCGCCACCACGCCGCAGAACGCGGCGGTGGCGACGGCCAGCACCACCACGACCAGCGGCCCGGTGGTCGCGGCCCGGCCCGCCCGGGCGGTGCCGAGGAACGCGACGCTGCCGCGCGCCCGGGCGGCGACGCGGCTGACCAGCCGCAACGGCCAGGGGTACGCGCGCAGCGCCAGCAGCGCCGCCGCGATCGCCAGCAGCACCGGCACGGAGACCAGCAGCGGGTCCACCGAACCGGCGGTGAGCCCGCGGCGGCGCAGCAGGAACGCGCCGAGCACGGCGAGCCCGAGCACTACCACCTCGACGGTGAGCCGGACGGCGGGTGACCGGCCGCCCAGGTCGGCACGTCCACCGGCCCGGCGGCCGACGGCGAGCGCGGCGAGCGGCGGCAGCAGCGTGGCCAGGAGCGCGGCGATCACCACCCAGCGCCACGACGCCCCGGTGCCGGGCAGCAGCCCGCCGAGCAGCCAGCCGATCCCGGCCGCGGCCGGCAGCACCAGCAGCGACTCGGCCAGGCCGCGGCGCAGGACCGCGCCGGTCGAGCCGCCGCGTGCCCGGATCAGGTGGAACTCGGCGCGGCGGCGGCGCGCGGCCAGCCGGGCGGCCAGCAGCGTCAGCCCGGCCAGCGTGGCGAGCAGCCCGGCCGCGATGACCGCGAGCAGGGTACGCGCGGCGGCCAGCGCGTCGGCGAAGCGCCGCAGCGGGATGTCCACGCCCTGGGTGAGGGTCATCTCGATCTGGGCGGGCCGGGCCCGGTCCAGCCCGTCGACGCCGGCGATCAGCGCGTCGAGGCGGCCCGGTTCGAGCCGGTCCGGGGCGATCCGGTACCGCCAGCCGAAGCTCACCGGCCAGCCGGTCGCGACGGCCTCGTCGACGCCGCCGTCGGCGGTGTAGGCGACGCCCACGAACGGGTCGCCGTCGCCCTCGGGCGGGGAGAGCTTGAGCATCGACGGCAGCGTGTCCCAGACACCGTCGGCCGGGTCGTTCGGCCGCCACACACCGACCAGGTGGACCGGGAGGGACTTGAGCACGTTGTCGTCCGGGTCGAGCATCAGGAGCAGGAACCGGTCGCCGGTCTTCACGCCGAGCGTGCCGGCGATCGTCTCGGCGAGCGTCACCTCGACCGTGCGGGCCGGGGCGACGGGGCGTTCCGGCCACCGCCCGTCGACCAGTGTGGCCGCCTCCTTGATGCCGGTACCGGCGCGCAGGTGCACGTCGATCAGGCCCTTCTCGGGGGCGAGCGTCGGGCCGCGCAGCCGTCCGGGCACGGTCTGGGCGACGTACCAACGCTGGCCGATGGTGTCCCGGACCACGCCGGGCATCGCCTCCTCGATCCCCGCCAGCTCGGCCGCGTGACCGGTCACGGCGGTCCGGGTCGACGGCGGGAACGCGGTCGGCGCGGTGCTGTACGTGAGGTCGCGGCGGGCCACCGGCTGCCCTGCGACGTACTCGGTGAGCCCCTGCCCGGTCAGCCGGTCGGCGACCCGGGGCACGCCGGTGATCAGCAGGGCGGTCACCAGGGTCAGGACGGCGAGCAGCAGGAACTGCCCTCCGTATGCGCGTACCCGGCGCGCGGCACCAGGAAGGCTCATCGTTCTCCTCCGATCCGGAGCTGCGCGGCGGCGACCCGCTGGCGGATGCCTGTGGTGATGAGGGCGGCGAAGGCGAGCGCGGCGAGCAGCAGCCCGGCGGCTGTCGTCCCGATCGGCAGCCAGGGCACTGTGAAGGCCGCCTCGGGCACCGGCCGGCCGGCGGCCGGGGTGAGGATCACCAGCGGCACCATGGTGGCCGCGACGAGGGCGCCGACGAGCATCCCGACGCCGACGCCGATCGCGGCCAGGAAGGTCTGTTCGGCGAGGTACGCGCGGGCGAGCAGCCGGGTGTTCGCGCCGAGCGTGTTGAACACGGCGAACTCGGTGAGCCGGCGCCGGGTGGTGGCCCAGACGTCGACCGCCAGACCGACCAGGGCGAGCAGCACCGAGCCGAGCGCAGCGGCCAGCAGCCCGGTGCGCGCGCCCTGCCAGTACGGATCCTCCGCGGCCTCCGCGGCCACCGCCCGCCGGTCGAGCAGCACCGTGCCGCCGGTCGAGGCGAGCGCGTCAGCGGCGGCGGTGTGCCCGCCGGGCGTGGTGCCCAGCCACCACTCGGCCACCGGCCGGACGCCGCCGCTGCGTTCGAGGAGTTGTGTGGTGGCGGTGGGCAGGTCCAGCAGCACCCCGTCGCCCCCGGTGCCGGGCACCGCGGCGACCTGGCCGACCACTGTGACCTCGACCGTCACCTCGGCGACCGACAGCTTGACGGTGTCGCCGGTCTTGAGGCTCATCGCGGCGGCCACGCCGGGGGTGACGAGCACCGGCACCGGACGGTCCGGCGCCTGCGGCACCAGCGCGAACCGGGACGAGGGCACCCGGGCGAACTGCAACAGCCCGGCCGGCACGTCGAAGCCCTGCGTCCCGTCGATCCGGGTCGGGCTCGCCTCGGCGGTGTCGCGCGGCCCGGCGCCCGGGTCGATCACCCGCCAGGACCCCTCCACCGGCAGCTTCAGGGCCGCCCCGGCGGCGTCGGTGAGCCGCAGCTCGTCCAGGAGCAGCCGGTACGAGCTGCCGGTGGCGTCACCGCCGTCGGCCTCGAAACCGGCCAGGCGCAGCGGGACGCCGCCGCTGTCCGGCAGCGGCACCGAGAAGCGCACCGGCTTGCCGTCGCCGTCCCCCTCGGCGAGCCGGACCCGCCAGGTGGCCCCGGCGTCGGTGGCGAACAACGCGGTGACAGCCACCCGGGGCCGCTCGTACATGCTCTCGACCGGGGTGCGCACGGTGCCGGACAGCGTCTTCGCCCCCTCGGGCAGGACGCCGCCGGCCGGCGCGGTCCGGCCGTTCGCGAGCCGGTCCAGCAGGGCGCCGGTGGACGCGTCACCACCGGCGTCGTCGAGCCGGATCATCCCCTTCGCGGCGGCGGCGTCGAATGCCACCACTGTGGCCGGCCGGGCCTCACGGCCCAGGCGTACGTCGTCGCGCCAGGCCGGCAGCACCCGGTCCACGCCGGGCACGGCGGCCAGCTGGGCGGCCCGGTCCGCGGGGGCGGTGCCGTCCCGTTCGGTCAGCCGCAGGTCCGCGCCGACCGTGTGCTGTGCCTGGTCCCGCTGCGAGCGTTCCCAGGAGGCCACCAGCGACCAGGCGAGTGTGCTGCCGCCGACGGCGAGCGCGAGCAGCAGCACCGGTCCGGCGTGCGGGCGCCGGCCCGCCTGCCACATGCCGAACATGGTGGCGTTCCACGTCCGCCGGTCGACGAAGCGTTCCGCGAGCCGGGTGGTCGGCGGCAGCAGCCGCAGCGCGATCACCGCGCCGGCCAGCACGCCGATGGTGGGCGCGGCGGCCAGCAGCGGGTCGATGCCGAGGCTGCCGTTCGCGCCGGCGAGCGGCGAGGAGTACTGCCGCAGCTGCGTCCAGGCGAGCACGGCGAGGGCCACCAGCGCCACGTCGACGCTCGCCCGCTGCACGGCCGCTCCCCGGGAGGGCCGCGACCGGGACGCCATGTCCGCGACGTACGTGCCCGCCCGGCGCATCGCCGGCAGCACCATGGCGAGCAGGCAGCCCACCGCCGCGCCGACCGCGACCATCCACACCCGGGCCAGATCGCCGTCGGCCAGCCCCAGGTCCGCGCCCAGGTAGTGGATCGCCTGCCCGGTCAGCGCCGGAGCCAGCAGCAGCGCCGGCGCCACCACGAGCGTCGCCTCGCGTACGGCCAGCCCGGCGATCTGCCCCCGGGCGGCGCCCCGGGCCCGCAGCAGTGCGGTCTGCGCCCGCCGGTCCTCGTTGAGCAGCGCGGCCACCAGCACCAGCGCGTACCCGCCGAGCACCACGATCAGCAGCAGCGGGGTGAGCAGTGCGGACCGGCCCACCAGGTCGGCCCGGCTGAGCCGGTCGACGAGCCGGTCCAGGTGGCTGACCTGCTGTGTCGAGGAGCCCAGGCCGGTGGCCTCGGGCAGCTTCCCGGTGATCTCGTCGAGCGCTGTGGTCACGGCGGGCAGCCGGGCCGGCTCGACCGCCACCAGGTCGGGGTCGACCACCCAGGCCGCCGAGGTGGAGCCCGTGAAGGTGCGGGCGAAGTCGGCCGGGTCGAGCGCGAACGGCCCGTACGACGTGATCTCCGCGTCGCCCTGGCTCTCCCCCACCCCGGGGGCGAGACGCCAGTACGCCTCGGACGCGTCCCGCGGCCGCCACGTGCCGACGACCACCACGGTGCCGGCGCGCTCCGCGCCCCGGTCGTACAGCGGCACCCGCTCCCCGACCTCCAGGCTCAGTTGCGCGGCCACCTTCTCCGGCAACGTCACCTGCAACGGGTTGCTGCCGGGCACCGGCCACGCCCCGGCGGCCAGCTCGGCGTGCGCGGGCAGGTCGTCGAGCGTGGCCAGGTTGGCGAACATCGGATCGTCGTCGGTACGGGCGGCGCCCACGTCACCGGTCAGCTCCCGCCCGGTCCCGGAGCGGCTCGCGGCCACTGTGACCGGGGCGCCGCCGAGCCCCTTCGCGAACTGTTCCCGTACCGCCCGGTCCCGCTCGGCGAACGCGGCGGCGTCGGCGCCACCGGAGCCGCTGATCAGCAGGCTGCGTTCCTCGGCCGGTGCGGCGTCGAGCACCGCCCGGGCGCCCGCCTCGACGGCCCGGCGGTTGTAGTCGGAGAGCCCGGTGACCAACGCGACCGCGACGAGTGCCGCGACAGCGGCGGCGAGCAGCAGCCCACGGGCCTCTATCGCCCGCCTCCACACCAGCTTCATCCGACATCCTCTCCTGGCCCCGGCGGGCCGATGCCGAGAGAGAGCAGTGACGCCCACCAAAAGGTTCGCGCCCGTTACATGATCGTTATCGGCCTTCCCGCGCGGATATCCGGGGGAGGCAGCCGGCGGATGTGCCCACGACCGGGGCCGGCGGGTGCTCGACCTGCGCGGGCTCACCGACCGGCAGATCCACACGCTCGTCGCCGAGCAGACGGCGCCCGTGCGGTGATCTACGTGACCGGGGAACGCCTGCTCCCGCACCACGTCCGCGCTGCCTTCTTCGACCGGCGCTGGCGCGGTCTCGACCCGGCCCAGGTACGCGACCACCTCGACCGGGCGGCCGACGAACTCGAACGTCTGAGCCGTGAGCTGGTCACCACGCGGACCGAGGCCGAGCGCGTCCGCCAGGCGCTGCGGCAGTGACAGTCCCAGCATCGCGCCTGCCGCCTCCGTGACCCGGACGCCCCGCCGGGCGGGTGGCCACGATGATCGAGCAACGCTGGATCATTCACCTGCCCACCACGCTGACCAGCGCCGACGAGGCAGCCGCCCTCGCGGTGACGCTGCGCGAGTCGCTCGGCCACGTCACGGTCATCGACTTCGGCGAGACCACGCTGAGCGAGGAGGACAGCCAGTTCGCGCGTACCCGGGTCTGGTGCGACGCCCGGCTCGACGGCGCCGGCCGGTGCGGCCACCGCAACGACCACGACGGTTCGTGCGGCGCGCGACCCGACACGCCAGGCGCACGCCGAGCCGTGCCGGCCCGCGTCGGGTGGAACGTCATGGGTGTCTCCGCGGCCCGTAGGCACCCGTGGTGTTCCACTCGCGAACGCGCGCCGGGCCGGGCGAGCGGCGTACCGTCGGTAGCATCCGGGGATGGGCAGGTTCCTTGCACTCTTCAACGGCGCCGCTGACGAGGCCGGCAAGGCCGACCTCACCGAACAGCAGCAGACCGACTTCATGAACGCCTGGGCGGCATGGGCGCAGGCCAACGAGAGCGCCCTCGTCGACCCCGGCGCTCCCCTGTATGGGAAGAAGCTGGTCACGGCGCGGGGCGTCGAGGACTTCACGGACAACCTGGTCGCCTACGCGATCGTGGAGGCGTACTCGCACGACGAGGCGGTCCGGATCTTCTCCGGGCACCCGCACCTGGGGCTGTTCGCCGGGAACTCGATCGCCGTGCTGGAGTGTCCGCCTCCGCCCGTCTGACCGCTGCTGGGGGGGCGTCAGGAGCGGGGGCGGTCGCGGTCCTTCGAGGGCTGGACCCGCTTCGGCTCGCCGGGCATCTTCGGGGAGCCCCACATCTAGCGACATGCTAGCCAGCGTTTGACCTGGACAGACCACGAGCGAAGTACGGGAGGTTATCGGGCGGATCCAGCCGCCCGAAAGGACGGGCCCGGACGCGGAGATTCCAGCTCCGGCCGGGCCCTTGATCGCGAAGCGAGGTCGCGACCCATGGGCAATCTACCGTTCACCCTGCCCGCGTGCGATCGGCCGGCCACAGTGCGGCTGGAGGTGTTCAGCAACACCAGCGAGGGCCTGCCGGGTTCGTTGGACGCCTCGGTCTACACGTGCGAGCAGCACGCCGATCCGGCGACGGACGCCATCGAGGGCACGAACCGCACGGCTCACCGGCTGCGGATGGCGCCGGACGTGCAGCGCACGTGCGGGCACGTCTACCTGTTCCCCACCGGGCAGCTGGCCGGGCACCCGGCGTGGTGCGACCTGGACGACTGCGGCCGCCGGTTGGAGCACCGTTCGGCGGTGGCGCACGTGGAGACGGGCCGCCCGGAGCCGGTGATCGTGGACGTGGCGCTGGTCCAGGCGGTGAGCGAGGGCGCGGAGCCCGCGCTGTCGCTGACGGTCGTGGACGGGCGGCGTACGCCGGTCCCGGCGTCGGAGCGCGTGCTGCTGTCCACGGGGCAGGCCACCGCGTTGGTGTACCGGGTGCGGCAGCTGGTCGACGCGGCCCGGGGCGGTCGGCGGTGAGCGGGCCGGCGGCGGTGGCCGCGGCGGCCGAGGCCGCGCCGGGCGTGGTGGCGCAGTTGCTGCGCTCGGTCGACGGGCGGCCGCGGGTGGAGGTGTTGCAGTGGCACCCGGTCGGGGAGCCGGGCGCGCCGGCGCACGACCCGGCCGCGCCGGACGGGGTGCTGATCCTGTCCACCGGTGCGGCGGTGCGGCTGGCCGGGGTGCTGCTGGACCTGGCGGCGGCGGCCCGGGTGGGTGCGCGGTGAGCGGGCGGCGGGTGGCGGTCGTGGGCCGGCCGGACGACGAGCGGCGGGCGCCGCGCTCCACGCCGAGGCAGCGGCCGTTGCGGCACCGGCCCGGTGGCCGGATGCACACGGCGAAGGACCTCACCGAGGCGTTCACCCTCGGCCTGACCATCGGTGAGCAGAAGCGCGTGACCAGCGAGGAAGAGGCCGAAGAGCTGTACCTCAGCGCCTATGAGGCGGGCCGGCGCGACGAGCAGCAGCGGTACGAGAGGCTGCTGGAGCAGCTGCGGCGGCTGCGGGAGGCGTGCCGGGCTGCGGAGGACGGCGACCCGGGGCCGGTCCTGGAGCTGGGCCGCCAGGCGGCCGCGCAGGATCTGACTGAGGTGTCGGTCGCGGACGGGGGGCAGCTGGCCGGCGAGGTGGAGCAGTGGCTGTCCGGCCGGTCTCCCACGGGTGGGGAAGCCCAGCCCGGCGCCGTCGACGAGGAAGGCGGGCCACAGCGGTGAGCGTGCGGGTGATGTCGTGGGTGTGGGACCACTCGCCGGTCGGCGGCACGGAGCGGCTGGTGCTGCTGGCGATCGCGGACTGCGCGGACGACGCCGGCGCCAATGCGTGGCCCTCAGTGGCCACCCTGGCGCGCAAGGTCCGGCTCGACGAGCGGACTGTGCAGCGGGTGATCCGGCGGCTGGTCGACGGCGGGCACCTCGCGGTGTCCGCCTCGGCCGGCGGCCGGTCCTCCAACCGGTACACGGTGATCATCCGGGAGGAGCCCGCGGCCGCGCCGGCGGGCCCCGCGGACGGGTCAGGTGTTCAGAATCGAACACCTGACGGGATCGACGGCGGCGAGTATCCACACCCCCGGCAGGATGCCACCCCCGGCGACTTGCCACCCCGGCGCAGCGCCACCGCTGGGGTGGCGCTAGACGCCACCGCTGGGGTGGCGCAGCTGTGCCACCCGAACGTCCTTGAACGTCCTAGAACCATCCGGGCGCGCGAGCGGCGCCGGGCCGGCGGCCCGGCCGCGCCGCCGCGCGGCGTTCCTCGAGCGCCGGCGCCGCCGCCGGCGCGGTGCCCGGATCACCCGGGCCAGTACGCGGGGCACTGCGGGCCGTGCCGGTCGGAGCGGATCGCGCCGGTGGAGTCCGGCCGGTGAGCGGGCGGGAGCAGCTGGGCCGGATGCGGTGGGCGGTGCGCGGCACCCTCGCGCTGGGTGTGGCCGCGTCGGTGGCCGCGAACGTGCTGCACGCGCAGCCGAACCCGGTCAGCCAGACGATCGCGGGGTGGCCGCCGCTGGCGCTGTTGGTGACCATCGAGCTCATCTCCCGGGTGCCCGTGCACCGGCGCGGCCTGGCGGCCGTACGGCTGGCGGCCGCCGCGGTGCTGGCCGGGATCGCGGCGTGGGTGTCGTATTGGCACATGGTCGCGGTGGTGGCCCGGTACGGGGAGACGGGCGCGGCGCCGTACCTGATCCCGGTCAGTGTGGACGGCCTGGTCGTGGTGGCCAGCGTGTGCCTGGTCGAGCTGGCCGGCCGGATCCGGACCGCTGAGAGCGTCCAGGCGCCGTCAGGCGGGGGCGATGGGACCGTGGGTCAGCAGGTCGCCGTTAGCGCGCCTGAGCGGCCCGCTGACGCTCCTGGGGTGACTGACCTGGCTGCCGTGCCAGGACGCGCCTCGGGGGGCCTGAGCCGGCTGCTGAGGCGCTCGCCGGGGAGCATGTGCCTGCGGTGCGGCCGCGAGCCCGGCGGCGCGGCGAGGCCGCAAGGGCGGTTGCTCGGGTGCTCTCCGAGCGGCCGGACATGTCCGCGGCGGAGGTAGCCGCGGCGGCCGGGGTGTCCGAGCGGCACGCGCGGCGGTTGGTCGGCGCGGCGAGGGCCTGACGGTCACCGAGGGCCCGCGCCCCGGGTGGGGGTGCGGGCCCTCGGTCACGAGACGCGGCTCACCGCGGCCGGCCCAGCCGCGTGAGCGTGTCCTGACGCGCCTGGAAGGCCTGGAAGTCCGCCATCGTGGCCGTCGCTGTCCTCGGCTGCCAGTAGTAGTGGTTGTTGATCGGCTGGCCGCTGGCCGTCGACGTGGTCGCGGGGACGACCTGCTGGCCGTACCAGCGGGCGGCGCGCTGGAGGATGTCCACCGAGCGGCCCGGGTCGCCGAAGCGTGGGATGAAGGCCTCCCCGCCGGTGGCCGGCTCGGCCCAGGCGTAGCGGGCCGGGGCGACCGGGGCGGCGATCTGTGCCTCCCGCAGGCGGCCCCACTGGGCGTGCTCGACGATGCCGCCCCACCGGCGCAGCTGAGTACCGACGCCGGGGATGTACTCCCCGGCGGAGGTGATCCGGGTCCGGACGGTGATGACCCGGCCGTCGAGCTGCCGGATGCGCTTCTCGAAGCCGATGATCTGTCCGGTGGCCTCGTCGGTCAGCGCGCGAACCTTGGTCTCCACCTTGGCCGGGATCGCGAACAGCTGGTTGGCCAGCCGCAGCGCCTCGCCCCTCTCGACGCCCATCGCGGTGGCTGTCTGCAGGAACTTCTTCCGGCCGCGCTCGCTGGCCTCGGCGGCCATCTGGTGCGAGCCTGTCTGGCGCAGGATCGCCTCTGAGCTGGCCTGGGCGGCCTCGGCGATGCCGAGCAGCGCGGTGCGGTTACGCTGGCCGGCCTTGGTGTTCGGATCGATGCCCTTGTCCGCGCCGTCCTTGGCCGCCTCGGCGGCCCGGTCGATGGCTTCCTCTAGCCGCAGGTTGGCCTGCTCGGCGTTGATGTTCTCGGCTGTCATCCGCCGCAGCGCCTCGTCGAAGGTCTCGACCTCGACCGTGGCGGTCGACGCCGCGTCACTGGCGCTGCCGAAGGAGTCGACCAGATCTTGCAGTTCCTCGGACAGGCCGCCGCTGGAGCCCCTCGCGGCCTCCTGCTCGGCGACCAGCCGCGCGAGCTGGGCCACGTCGCCGGACAGCATCGCCCCCAGCTTCTCCATCCAGCCGTACGCGACGGTGAGCATCTCGATCGTCCCGGCAATCGACCGGATGCCGTATTCGAAGATCGTCCACAGCATCAGCAGGGCGTGGCCGCCCTCGGTGGAGTGCTCGGCCAGCCCCTCGAAGGTGTCCCCGAGCAGGTCGCCGGCACGGCGGCCGATCTCCCCGAGAGCGTCGACAGCGGGCCCGGCCTGCTCGGCAGCGTTGGCGAAGCCCTCCACGGCCCGCTCCGCCCCGGACAGGAAATCCTCCGTCAGCGGCGACAGGTAGCGCGACGTCGCCGAGAACGCCCGTTCGAGGTCGTCCTCCATGTCGCCGATTCCGTCGCGCACCTGACTCAGGGCGCTGAGCGTGGCCGGCACGAAGGACACCCCGGCGCGCTCCATGGTGTCGGCGAACAGCTCGCCGGTCTCGGTGGCCGCTGCCTTGACCAGCGGGTGACGAGCGGCCACCGCGATGCCGCCGGCGATGCCGCCGGCGCCGAGGCCGCCGACGATCGCCCCGCCGACAGCGCCGCCGACCAGCGGCGCCACCGACGCCACGGCGGCCACCACCCCGGCGCCGATCGCGGCCTGTGCCTGGGGCGGCAGCCCGCCGAACACCGACTCCAGGGCCGACGAGACCGGCCCGCCGGCGCGGGCCAGCCCGGAGGCAAGGCCCTCGGCGAACCGGGCGCCGTACCGGACACCCTGCTCGATGCCCTCGTTGTCGTTGAAGTCGATCAGCTTGCGCAGGTCCACCTGCTTGCGCTGCTTGACCCGCTCCAGGTCCAGCTTCTCCGCCAGCCGGGCACGCTCGGCCTCGTCCGCAGTGGCGGCGATCTCCCGGGCCAGCGTCCGGATACTGTCGGCGGTCTCGTCGATCTGCCGGTCCAGGCGGGCAGCATCAGCGCGCAGCCGGTTGAGGTCCTCGCCGCTGTCCTTGGCCGAGCCGCCGAGATCCTCGGTGGCCTCCCTCGCTCTGCCGATCGCCGCGGTGGTGTCCGTCGCGGAGCCGGTGACATCGTCCAGGGCATCTTCCAGGTCTTCGGCCGCCTCGGTCGCGCGGGCGAAGCCGCGGGTGAACGGCCGCTCGTCGACGTCCAGGCCGACCTTGACTGTGCGGGTCATGCCGTGCCTCCAAATGGTGCTGGCCCGACTCCAGCGGAGCCGGGCAGATGCGTTACGTAGAGTGATGGGCTGAGGTGAGGTCGGAACTCCCAGACCCGTACACGGGAATCTCTACCTCCCCGGCGGTACCGGCGACCTGGGGCGTTGGGGGTCACCCCCCACCCCTCCGACCGGCACCCGCATTCCGTCACCGAAAGTGACGGCCGGCGGGTGGAGGCGGCGCGCTCGGCTGCCGCCTCCACCCGGCCGTGGGCGCTGGTGGGTCGCCGCGCGAAAGGGAGTGACGCGCTCGCCACCATCCATCCGCGGGCCTGGCGCGTACGCCTGCCAGCCGCGGTGAGGTTAACGCCCGGGTGCGACATCGGTCAGGCGGCCTGAGCCTCGGCCGCCGCCGGCGGCCGTTCCAGCTGTTCGCGGGTGTCGAGCATCCACGCCTGCCGGATCGCCGTCTCGGCCTGGACGATGGCGTTCTGCAGGAAGGTGGGGAAGTCCTCCGGCGCCATCGTGTCGTCCCGTCCGCTGGGGTCGTAGGTGGCGGGCGGGCCCCACGAACCGGGCGGGGTCGGCCGTCCGGTCGACCCCTGGTAGAGGCTGGCGACCGCGTCCCAGCGGCCGCGGTTCGCCGCGCGCAGACGGCGGTAGCGCAGCCACGCCTCCAGCGCCGGCTCCGACCCGGTGCGCACCGCCTCGATCGCGGCCACCCGGGCATCGGCCACTTCGGTGGTGAGGCGGGTCAGCAGCTCGAAGATGTGCGGCGCCGGGGACTTGGTGGCCTGGTCGGCCAGACGGGCGGCCTCGGCCGCCTCGGCCGCCTCACGCTCGGCCGCGTCGACAGCAGCGGCAGCGCGCTGCGCGCCAGCACGCTGCGCGGCCGCCTCGTCCTGGGATCGCCGCAGCGCGGCGGCCAGGTCCTCGACGGTGGTGGGCTCGGTGATCATCGTGGGTCCTTTCACGCCGCGGGCGGCATCGGGTTACGGGGCGGGGTATGCGCGGCTCTGGTTTGGGCGATCAACGCCACCTTCGCCAGGCCGGGCGGGACGGGTCGTGGGTCTCCGGCGCTCGGTGCGCTACCCCGGCTGCCCTGGGACGGATCGGGCGCGGGGTTGCGCGGGCTGGCCGGTTCAGCCGGGGCGGGCTCGGTGCCGCCGGCGGCCGGCTCGGCGGGCAGGTCGACCGGTCGGCCGTTGTGGTCGGCGGGGCGGCGCTTGGCCACCTCGGTGGCCACCTGCTCGCGGATGATCCGGAGCCGGTCAGCGGGATCGGGCATGGTGGTGTCCTTTCGTGCGGTCACGCCGCCGCGGTGGCGGCGGGGTGCTCGTGGTCGACGTCGCCGGCGGCCGGCCGCAGCGCGGCCGCCAGAACCGGGCCGCCGTACTCCACGGCGAGCAGCTGCGCGGCGGCCAGCAGCAGCCGTGCGGCGGTCTGTCGCTGTGCCCCGCGGGGCAGGCTGGCGATCCGGGCGGCGAGCTGCTCCAGGTAGTCCGAGGCGAACTGGTCGACCTCGGCACCGAGCAGCCGGGGCCGGCAGTCCGAGCACGGGGCGCCGCCGTCGACCAGGACGCCGAGGCGGCCGTAGCCGAGCATCGCGGTGCCGCACGTCGAGCAGAGGCCGACCGGCCACTGCGGGTCCATCGGGGCGATGGTCACGGCGCCCGGGCGGACGCGGCGGAGCTTGCGCATGATCACTCCTGTTCGTCGTGTTCGCCGAGGCGGCGGCGCTCGATCGCGGCCACCTCCGGCGGGGTGTCTGGGTAGGTGGGGACGGGGTGCCGGGCGTCGCCGGACTGGCCGAGCAGCCGGCAGCGCTGGCAGACCTGGCGGCCGCGCCAGTCGGCTGGCACCCGGGGGTCCGGGGTGAACGGGTGGGGACGGACCGAGGACCGGGCGGGCTGGCGGCGGGCGCTCACGACAGGGGTCCCGGGTGGACGGGTCCGCCGGGGCTGCGGGAGCGCCGGTGGTAGATGTCGGGTGCGCCAGGTGGGCGGGTGGGTTGAGGTGGGCGAGGCGGCACCGGATCACCACCATGGGCGGGGTGCCCGACCCGACCCGAGTCGAGACCCTTCCCAGACCACGGCGTCGCTGTTTCTGATCCCTGTACGGCCTGATCAGGGCGCAGTGATCCCGTGGTGTTGTCGATCGGATCAGCGTCGGGATCACTGATCGGACCACTGACGGGATCACTGATCCGATCAGTGGTCTGTCGGTGGTTCGTCGGTGGTTCGTCGGTGGTTTGTGCGTGATCGGTGGTCGTGCCCACGGCCGCGCCGGGCACGCTGCCGGGCAGGTCAAACAGGGCCAGGCCGCGGGCCGTCCAGGCCGCTACCTCATCGACGGTTGGCGGGTCCAGCAGCTGCATGTCCGCCTCGTCCGGGGTGCGGTGCCCCTTGTACTCGTTGCAGCGGCCGCAGACCGTGACGAGGTTGCCGCCGTCCGGAGTGGCCGACTGGTCGGGATCGACGTGATCGAACTGGAGCACCTTGCGCCGCTCGCGTGCGCGGCCTGCCTTGGCCAGCAGCGGCCCAGAGCGGCAGTAGCGGCAGCAAGCGCCGTCGCGCTCCAGGACCAAGGCCTTCAGCCTGGCGTCGCGCAGGTCGGCCTTCTGGGCCCGGTTCCGGTCTGTTTCCGTTCGGGACGGGTTGCGTTTGAGGAAGGCGTGCAGCCGGTAGGCGTAGCCGTCGATCCACGAGTCACCGAGGCACGGGCAGTCGTCGCCGCGCTGGTGCAGCAGAGGTGGCCGGTCCAGCACGGAGGTGCACAGCGCATCGAGCACTGGACGGCGCCCGCGGCACTGCTCAAGGGCGCGGCCGGCCGTGAGGTAGCCGTCCCGCCGCAGATGCGCGGCGGCGGCCATCAGGCGCAGCCACGCCGCCTGGAGCTGGTCGACGCGATCCCACGCCACCCGGCCGGCCTTGTCGGTGGCCAGGACCTCCCACACCGGATCCCGGTCGACGTCATCCGACGCGAGCCAGTACGTCACCCGTCACCGCCGCGCCCACGCGGACGGCCGCCATCAGACGGGCGAGCAGTTACGCTGGTTGCGACAGCTTCGCCGGCCGTCGTTGAGGTCGCCCCGTTTCCCGCGGGGCGGCTTTTTTCATGCGGCCGCACGGCCACCACCGGCGGACTTGCGGCCAGCGCGGGCCTTGGACGACGCGAGCGCCAGGCGCTGCATGTGGGCGCGGCGAGCGGACTCAGCGCGACGCTCCCGCTCGGCCGCAGGCAGCTCGTTGTTCGGGTCCACCTGGCGGCGAAACTTGTCCATCAGCCCGGCCTGAGCACGGGCGATGGTGGGGGCAGGGTCTTCCTTGGACCAGCGGGCGTGAGCGGCGATGCGGGCACGGATGCTGCGTTGCTCAGGCGTCAGGGCCATAGCGCGTTGCTCCTGAGATGCAGGAACGCCGAGCCAAGAAGAGACAGGCCCCCTGATAGGCCTTGTTGTCTCCGCTCGGATCGGCGTCGCGCCTGATCACCTTCCGGCTGCTCTCCGGGGCATCGCACCCCGTACCCGCATCGGTTGGTTCCGTGCCCTCGGGTCGCTCGGCATCGCGCCGGCGTTCACCTCGGGCTAGCTGCTCGGTGTTCAGTTGATGATCGAGAAAATAGCATGGCGTTCTGCTCAGACAACTGAGCCGCCGGCAGGGCGTGTCGCGCTGCGGGTGGCCTCTACAGCCGTTCGCCGAGGCCGAGGCGACGGTGAGCAGCGTGGGCACGCTCGACGGCGGTGGAGCGGGCGTAGACCTGGAGCATGGAGTCGGAGCGCCAGCCCATGATGTGCATGAGGTCGCGCTCCTGGCCGCCGGCGGCGAGCCAGCGGTGGGCGGCGGTGTGGCGTAGCGCGTGGGGGTGCAGCCCATCAACGCCCGCGGCCTGCCCGAGCACCTCCAACCGCCAGCGGATCCCGTCCGGGGACATCGGGCCCCGCTCGCCGAGCAGCAGCCGATCGGTGGCGGCGGCCCGGCGGTGCGCGCCGCGGACGCGGACGTAGCGGTCGATCGCCTGACCGGTACGGGCGCCGTAGGGCACGGCGCGCGGCCGGGAGCCCTTGCCCATCACATAGGCGATCTCGCGGTCCTGGTCGAGGTCTGAAAGGGTCAGCGCGGCCAGCTCGGAGACCCGTACGCCGCAGTCGGCGAGCAGCCGGAGCATCACCTCGTCGCGGCGGCCGTCGAAGATACGCCGATCGAACTGCCCGGCGCGGCCGCGGGGTACCTGGCAGACCTTCAGCAACGCGGCCAGCTCGTCGTCGGTGAGCACCCGGACGGGCTTCTCGGTCGCCTTGGGCATCTCGACGCCGGCGGTTGGCGCGGTGTCCACCTCGCCCTCGGCCTCCAGCCACCGGCAGAACCGGCGCATGCCGCGCAGCCGGGTGCGGACAGTCTCGATGTCCACCCGCTCGGCAAGGTCGGCGAGCCAGGCTGCGATTGCGTGCCGGGTCAGTTCGTCCAGCGTGGTCGGTCGGCCGCGTTCGGTCAGCCAGTCGCAGAAGAACCGGATCGACTGGCCGTAGAGGCGGAGCGTGCCCTCCGCCTTGCCGGCGGCGCGCAGATGTCGGCGGAACGACGCCGCCAGATCCTCGATTCGGGGGGAAGCCACGGGGGTAGGTTATCGGGCGGGTAAGCGCTATGCTACCCCTCAAGTTCGGCGGTCAGTCCACATCAGCGCTGGTGGGACGCTTCGCGCGGCTCGGTTGAACCCTCGGCGGTTCGCCCGGCATCTTCGGGTATTCCGGCGGGTAGGGCATGTCGCCCAGCCCGTCGGCGGCGTCCCGCTCGGCCCACTCCAGCAGCGGCGTGATGTCCCACGGGGCGTCGTCGATGCCGGCGTGCGGGTCGCCGCGCTCGGCGAATCGGGCCGGCACCGTGCCCAGGTGGAAGTCGTCCGGGTCGACCTCGGGCAGCTCGTCCCAGTCGACGGGGGTGGAGACGGTGGCGCGGGCGTTGGCGCGCAGCGAGTACGCGCAGGCGATGGTGCGGTCCCGCGCCATCTGGTTGAAGTCGACGAAGACGCGCTCGCCGCGCTCCTCCTTCCACCAGGCGGTGGTGACCAGCTCGGGGCGACGGCGTTCCAGCTCCCGGGCCAGCGCGATGGTGGCGCGGCGTACCTCCACGAACGTCCAGCGCGGCTGGATGCGCAGGTAGACGTGCACGCCCCGGCCGCCGGAGGTCTTCGGCCAGCCGGGCACGCCCAGCTCGTCGAGCAGACCGCGCAGCTCAGCGGCGGCGGTCACCGCGTCGGCGAAGTCGGTGCCGGGCTGCGGGTCGAGGTCGACGCGCAGCTCGTCGGGGCGGTCGGTGTCGGTGGCGCGCACCGGCCACGGGTGGAACACCACCGTGCCCATCTGCGCCGCCCAGGCCACGTGCGCCAGGTCGGCCGGGCACAGCTCGTCGGCCGGGCGGCCGCTGGGGAAGGCGATCCGCGCGGTGCTGACCCACGGGGGCACGCCCCGCTGCGGCACCCGCTTCTGGAAGAACATCTCCCCCTCGATGCCGTCGGGGAAGCGCTGGAGCGTGGTCGGCCGGTCGCGCAGGGCGCGCATGATCCCGTCGCCGACGGCCAGGTAGTAGCGGAAGACGTCGGCCTTCGTGAAGCCCCGCTGCGGGAAGATCACCCGATCGGGGCTGCTCAGCCGCACCGTGTGCCCGGCCACCTCGATCTCCTCGACCGCACCCTTGCCCGCCATCACGCGACCATATGCGATGCCACCGACACCCGACGTACCGTGGAACGGTGAGTCTTTCCGACAACGAACTGCCCCGTACCGAGGACGAATGGCGCGTCCGGCTGAGCCCCGAGGAGTTCCGGGTGCTCCGCGAGGCCGGCACCGAGGCGCCCTGGACCGGTGAGTACGTCGACACCAAGACCCCCGGCGTCTACCACTGCCGGGCCTGCGGGCTCGAACTGTTCCGCAGCCAGGACAAGTTCGACTCGCACTGCGGCTGGCCGAGCTTCGACGACGCCATCCCGGGCGCGGTCAAGGAGATCCCGGACAACACGCTCGGCATGCGGCGCGTGGAGATCCGCTGCGCGCGCTGCGACAGCCACCTCGGGCACGTCTTCGAGGGTGAGGGCTTCACCCCGAAGGACACCCGGCACTGCGTCAACTCGATCTCGGTGCGGCTGGAGCCCAGCGCCGGCTGACGGCGGCGTCACAGCCGCAGCAGGCCGCCGGCCTCGTCCACCTGGTCGGCGGCCTCGTCGTCCAGCCACACCCCGCCGGTGGCGAGGTAGCGGAAGCGGTACTCCCCCGGCTTCAGCCGGACCGTCACGGTACGCGTGCCGTCACGGCGCGGCACCAGCTCGTGCCGGCCGGGCTCCCAGCCGTTGAAGCAGCCGACCACGCTCACCGTGCCGGCCGGGGTGTCCCGGGGCAGCGAGAACGTCACCCGGGTCTGGTTGCCGAAGAGCTTGTTGCGCTTGATCACGAATCCTCCGGGGATTTTCGGCGGTCACAGCAGTCAACGCGCGACACGCCGGGAGCGACTCGCCGTGGGGCCGGATCAGGTTCGCCGGTTCCGGTTGCCCGATGGTGTCGTCTGCGCGACTCTCGGATGACAGGTCCGTTTTCGGGGGGTTTCGCATGGCTGCCTGCGAGGTTTGCGGCAACGACTACTGGATGGCGTTCGAGGTGCGCACCGTCGACGGGTCGCGGCACACGTTCGACTGTTTCGAGTGCGCGGTGCACAAGATGGCGCCGATCTGCGAGCACTGCCAGATCAAGATCGTCGGTCACGGCGTCGAGGTCTCCGGCCGCTTCTTCTGCTGCGCCCACTGCGCCCGCGCCGTCGAGGGCGAGCAGGGCGCCGAGGTACGCGACGCGGTCGGCGCCCGCCCCGCCTGACGCGGGCGCTCCCGGGGCGGCACCGGCGTCGATCTCCGTCTAGCATCCCTCCGGTGTCCCGACGGTTGATCATCGCGGTGGCCCTGGTCGCCGTCCTCGCCGGCTGCGGTTCCACCACCGAGCCCGCCACCGCCCCCGCGCCGGCCCTGGCCGCGCCCTCGCCCACCGACGGCGGGGCCGCCGCGGCGCTGCGCGACCGTTACGCCGCGACCGGCGACCTGGCCGGCCTGGCCGAGAAGCCCGAGCACGCCAGTGAGCGGCTCGACTCCGACGGTGTCGTCTGCGGTCGCCCGCTGCCCCTGCTCGACCGGCGGCTCGTCGCGTCCACCCGGGTCTTCGTCACGCCGGAGGGCACCCCGGCCGGCGAGTTCGTCGAGATCGCCCAGGAGACGGTGGTCTACCCGGACGAGGCGGCCGCCGCGGACGCGGTACGGCAGGTCTTCGGCCTGCTGGAGGCGTGCGAGCGCGACGAGGAGGAGGGCCAGGTGACCACCGGGCACACCGCGGGGGACCTGCCCGCCGGGCTGGGCGTGCCGGGCCGGGTGGTGTCGGCGACCATGACCGTGTCCGACGGCACGCGTTTCCCGCACCGCTACGGCTGCCTGCGCCACGGCCGGGTGACCCAGTGCGTCGCGGTCTGGACCCGCTCGGCGGCCGACACCGGCACCTGGTTCGAGCGCGCCGTCACCGCCACCGCCACCGGGCTGCGCACGTCGAAGGGCTGAGCAGCGCCGGCCCGGCCACGCCGAACCGCCGCGCGTTGAGCCGGCACACCGGGACCGCGCCGGCCCGGCGCGCCGAGCCGACGTGCCGCGCCAGGGGGAGCACGACCGGGCGGAGACGCGCCGCCTACCCTGGGCCGATGCCCGTCGAGTCCCACCTGGCAAGCTTCGCCGACCTGGACACCAGCACCTTCCACGACCTGCTCCGGCTGCGCATCGACGTGTTCGTGGTCGAGCAGTCCTGCCCGTACCCGGAACTGGACGGCCGGGACGTCGAACCCGGCACCCGCCACCTGTGGCTGAGCCGCGACGGCGCCGTGGTCGCGTACCTGCGGATCCTGGCCGACCCCGGCGGCGTGGCACGGATCGGGCGGGTGGTGGTGGCGCCGGTGGCCCGCGGTGCGGGCCTGGCCGGCGCGCTGATGACCGAGGCGCTCGCCGTGGTGGGTGACCGGCCGTGCGTGCTCGACGCGCAGACGCATCTGGTCGGCTTCTACGAAGGGCTCGGCTTCGAGGTCAGCGGCCCCGGCTACGTCGAGGACGGCATCCCGCACACTCCGATGCGCCGCGACCCGACTCATTGACGTTTGTCGCTTTCTGTGGCAGCGTGCGGGCGGAGCCGCCACGCGGGAGAGGGCAACTCCCGAGTCCGGGCGTCGTGCACCGACACCCTTCCCGGAGGCTTTCCATGTCCACTCCGTACCGCCGCCCGCTACCGCTCGCGGCGGCGATCCTCGGCGTCTGCGCGGTCGTCGCGGCGCTGCTCACCACCGCGTTCTCCGGCCCGGCCTCGGCGCACGGGTCGGTGGTCGACCCGGCGTCGCGCAGCTACAGCTGCTGGCAGCGTTGGGGCGGTGACTTTCAGAACCCGGCCATGGCCACCCAGGATCCGATGTGCTGGCAGGCGTGGCAGGCCGACCCGAACGCCATGTGGAACTGGAACGGCCTGTTCCGCGAGGGCGTGGCCGGCAACCACCAGGGCGCCATCCCGGACGGGCAGCTCTGCAGCGGCGGCCGCACCCAGAGCGGCCGGTACAACGCGCTCGACACGGTCGGCGCCTGGAAGACCGTGCCGGTGACCAACAACTTCCGGGTCAAGTTCTTCGACCAGGCCAGCCACGGTGCCGACTACATCCGGGTGTACGTGACCAAGCAGGGCTACAACGCGCTCACCTCGCCGTTGCGCTGGAGCGACCTGGAACTGGTCGGCCAGATCGGCAACACGCCGGCCAGCCAGTGGACACGTGAGGTGGACGGCGTGTCCATCCAGATCCCGGCGAACGCCCCGGGCCGCACCGGCCGGCACGTCGTCTACACGATCTGGCAGGCCAGCCACCTGGATCAGTCCTACTACCTGTGCAGCGACGTGGACTTCGGCGGGTCCGGCCCGACCACCCCGCCGACCAGCACGCCGCCCACCAGCACCCCGCCGACGAGCACGCCGCCCACCAGCCCGCCGCCGACCACGCCGAGCCCGGCCGGTGGCTGCACCGCGACGTACGCGATCACCGGTTCGTGGGGTGGCGGTTTCCAGGCCGACGTGAAGGTGACGAACGGCAGCGGTTCGCCGATCCGCGGCTGGTCGGTGAGCTGGAACTACCAGAACGGCCAGCAGGTCAACTCGGCGTGGAACGCCACTGTGACAACGAGCGGAACGCTCGTCACGGCACGCAACGTGGCCTACAACGGCTCGCTCGCGCCGGGTGCGAGCACCTCGTTCGGCTTCACCGGCTCGGCCGGTGCGACGAACCCGGTGCCCAGCATCGTGTCCTGCACGACGACCTCCTGACGACCGCCGTCCCGGTTGGGGCCCTGCTCGACACCGTCGCGGTGTTAAGCAGGGCCCCTTCCTCTACCGCAGGCGTTAAGAAGGTGCCCTTCCTTTCACACCAGGCAGTTGACGATGTCGGCGACCGAGCGGCGGCGGCCGGTGTAGAACGGGATCTCCTCCCGTACGTGCCGGCGGGCGCCGGAGGCGCGCAGGTCACGCATCAGGTCCACGATCCGGTGCAGCTCGTCGGCCTCGAACGCCAGCATCCACTCGTAGTCGCCGAGCGCGAACGAGGCGACCGTGTTGGCCCGCACGTCCGGGTAGCCCCGGGCCATCTTGCCGTGCTCGGCCAGCAGCTCGCGCCGCTCGGCGTCGGGCAGCAGGTACCACTCGTACGAGCGCACGAACGGGTAGACGCACAGGTAGGCGCGGGGCTCCTCGTCGTTCAGGAAAGCCGGGATGTGGCTCTTGTTGAACTCGGCCGGGCGGTGCAGCGCCATCTGCGACCAGACCGGGGTGAGCGCCCGGCCCAGCGTGGTCCGGCGGAACCGCAGGTACGCGTCCTGCAGCGCGTCGCTGGACGACGAGTGCCACCAGATCATCAGGTCGGCGTCGGCGCGCAGCCCGGCCACGTCGTACGTGCCCCGGATCGTGACGTCCTTGCCGGCCAGCTCGGTGAAGAGCGACTCGACCTCGTCGACGACGTTCTCCCGCAGCGACGGCAGCGGGCTGGTGGCCCGGTACACCGACCACATCGTGTAGCGGATGGTCTCGTTGAGCTCGCGCAGCCGCGCCGCGTTGGTCTGCTCGGTCATGCTGCCGATCCTTCCAGTGCCGTGATGATCTCTTCGGCCGCCGTCTCGCCGGAGCGGACGCACACCGGGATGCCGACGCCGTCGTAACCGGCCCCGGCCACTGCAAGCGTCGGGTGGGCGGCGCGCAGCGCCGTCCGGACCGCCGCCACCCGGGCGGTGTGCCCGGGCGTGTACTGGGGCAGCGCGCCACCCCACCGCTGCACGTGCCGGGCCACCGGCGCCGGCAGCGGCGCGCCGAGCACCGCCGACAGCTCCCGGTGCACCGTGTCGGCCAGGTCGTCGTCGGTGAGCTGCAGCGACGTCTCGTCGCCGTACCGGCCCACCGAGGCGCGCACCAGCGCCAGCCCGTCCGGCCGCCGCAGGTGCCCCCACTTGGTGGTGAAGAACGTGGACGCCTTGATCGTCAGCCCTTCGCCGGCCGGCACCAGGAAGCCGGACAGCTCCGGCAGGGCCGGCCCCGGCAGCGCGAGGGTGATCAGGGCGACGCTCGCGTAGTCGAGCGCGCCCACCGTGCCGGCCGCCTCGGGCGCGGCGGCGGCGAGCAGCCGGGCGGCCGGGCGGGCCGGCACCGCGAGCACCACCGCGTCCGCCTCGACGTGCTCGGCGTCGCGGGTCGGCCCGACTGTGAGCCGCCAGCCGTCCGGGGTGCGGCGCAACTCGCGTACCGCGGCGCCCCGGCGGATCGTCGCCCCGCTCGCCGCCGCCGCCGCCTCGACCAGCGTGCTCAGCCCACCGGCGAGCGTGCCGAAGACCGGTGCGCCGGGCGCGCGCGGCGCGGCGGCCTGCGCGGCGCGTACCGCACCGACCAGCGTGTGCTCGGCGCGGGCCGCGCGGGCCAGCGCCGGCATCGTGGTGACGAGCGACAGGTCGTCGGCCCGCCCGGCATACACGCCGCCGAGCATCGGGTCGACCAGCCGCTCCACCACCGCGTCTCCGAGACGCTTGCGGACCAGCTCACCGACCGAGGTGTCCTCACCCTCGGCCAGCAGCGGGTGGCCCGCGTCGCGGTCGGCGTCCGCGGCCGGCGGCGCGACCGCCGCCACCTTGTCCAGATCCCCGGGTACGCCGACGAGCGTCCCGCCCGGGACCTGGCGCAACGTGCCGTCGACGAGCAGGGCCGCCTGCCCGACGGTCGGGTGCACGATCGACGCGTCCAGTCCGAGGCGGCGGGCCAGCGTCACCGCCGCCGACTCGCCACCGGCCGGGTCGCGCATCAGGAACGACTCCGCGCCGAACTCGACCGGGCCGCCGGCCAGCTCACCGGTGTGCAGCTTGCCGCCGAGGCGGCCGGACTGCTCGTACACGGTGATCTCGGTGCCCTCGGGCGCCCGGTCGCGCAACCGGACGGCGGCGGCCAGCCCGGTGATCCCGCCACCGACGATCGCCACCCGCCACGGTCGCACCACTGTCTCCTCCTAGCGCTCCGGTCGCGCGGTCAGCTCGTGCACCAGCGCGACCACCCGGGTCAGCACCTCGGGGTCGGTCTCCGGCAGGACGCCGTGACCGAGGTTGAACACGTGGCCGGGAGCGGCCCGGCCCTGCTCGACGATGCGCCGCACCTCGGTCTCCACCACCGGCCATCCGGCGAGCAGCACCGTCGGGTCGAGGTTGCCCTGCACCGCCTTGTCCGGCCCGATCCGGCCGGTGGCGACGTCGAGCGGCGTCCGCCAGTCCACGCCCACCACGTCGGCGCCGGCCTCGCCCATCGCGCCGAGCAGCTCGCCGGTGCCCACCCCGAAGTGGATCCGCGGCACACCGGCGTCGGCGAGGCCGCCCAGCACGTACGTCGAGTGCGGCAACACGAAGCGGCGGTAGTCCGCCTCGGAGAGCGCGCCGGCCCACGAGTCGAACAGCTGCACCGCGGAGACCCCGGCGTCGATCTGCACCTGGAGGAACGCCAGCGTCACCTCGGCCAGCCGCGCGCACAGCGCGTGCCACAGCTCCGGGTCGCCGTACATCAGCGCCTTGGTCTTGGCGTGCGTACGCGACGGGCCGCCCTCGACCAGGTAGCTGGCGAGCGTGAACGGGGCGCCGGCGAAGCCGATCAGCGGGGTGTCGCCCAGCTCGACGACGAGCCGGCGGACCGCCTCGTCCACGTACGACACATCGTCGCGGCCGATCGGGGTGATCCGCTCGACGTCGGCGGCGGTACGGACCGGCTCGGCCACCACCGGGCCGGTGCCGGGCACGATGTCCAGGTCGATGCCGGCCGCGGCGACCGGCACCACGATGTCGCTGAACAGGATCGCCGCGTCCACGCCGTGCCGGCGCACCGGCTGGAGCGTGATCTCGGTGACCAGGTCGGGCCGGCGGCAGGACTCCAGCATCGGCACGTTGGCCCGGATCTCCCGGTACTCCGGCAGCGACCGGCCGGCCTGGCGCATGAACCAGACCGGGGTGTGCGGGCCCGGCTCGCGCCGGCAGGCGCGGACGAAGGGCGAGTCGGCCGGCCCGCCGCGGCGGGGTTCTCCGTCTCGGGCGGCAGTGCCCGTGGTGTCGGTGGTCATCGCGGCAATCGTGCCACGCCCCCGGTGCGCGCCCGCGTTCACCGTCCGCATTTGTGACGTAGAAGGAAGGGCCCCCGCTTAACGCCTCCGGTAGCGGAAGGGCCCCTTCTTAACCGTCGATCACCCGGCGCGCCGTCGCGCGCCGCGCGGTGAGCGCGGCATAGGCTGCCCGCATGGCCCCCCCGATCGCGCTCCCGGAAACGTTCGCCCGCGCGGTCGCGGGGCTGCGATCGGCCACACCCCGACCGGAGATCATCCTGGAGGAGGTCGGCGCGCCGCAGCGGCTGGCCCCGTACGCGTTCGCGCTCTCCGCCGCCGTGATGCGCGACGACGACGAGGTGGCCACCGGCCGGCTGATCCTGCTGCACGACCCGGCCGGGCACGAGGCGTGGCAGGGCACGCTGCGGCTGGTCACGTACGTCACCGCCGAGCTGGAGGTCGACCTGGCCAGCGATCCGCTGCTGCCCGGTGTCGGCTGGACCTGGCTGACCGACGCGCTCGACGCGCAGGGCGCCGGGCACCGGGCGATCGGCGGCACAGTCACCCAGACGCTCTCCACCCGCTTCGGCGAGCTGGCCGGGCCGCCCGCCGCCGGTGACATCGAGATCCGCGCCTCCTGGACGCCGCTGCGCGCCGACCTGGGCCCGCACCTGCTCGGCTGGTGCACGCTGCTGGCCTCCACGGCCGGCCTGCCGCCGCCCGGCGTCACCGCGCTGCCCACCCGCCGCTCCGCCGGCGCCGCCTGACCGCACCCCGCCCGGGGACACGCGAAAGGCCGCCCCGGACGAACCGGGACGGCCTTCGGTGGACGCCGGATGCTCCTATAGAAGTCAAGCGGTGTTGAGGGTGGTGAAGTCGGCGAGGAGGGCGGTGTGGATCTCGCGGACGATGTAGCGCTTGAGGCAGC